>JBGGNE010000021.1:0-103583 GCA_041287705.1 Methylacidiphilales bacterium
ACCGGTCTGGTTCATATCGCGCCGGGACACGGTCAGGACGATTACCAGCTTGGTAAAGCGGTTGGCCTGCGCCTGCTTTCGCCCGTGGACGATCGTGGCTGCCTGACGGAAGAATGCGGCGTGCCCGAGCTTGTCGGCCAATATGTCTTTAAAGCCAACGTACCAATCCTGGAGCTGCTGGATTCCAAAGATCTCCTTTTCGCCAAAGAAGACTACAAGCACAAATACCCCCTGTGCTGGCGCTCCAAGACACCAATCATCTTCCGCGCCGTCAAGCAGTGGTTCATCAAAATGGACTTCCGCCATGACGCGCTGGAAGCAATCGGTGGGGTAAAATGGGTCCCGACCTGGGGCGAAAACCGCATCCGCGGCGCTGTTGAAACGCGCCCTGACTGGTGCATCTCGCGCCAGCGCACGTGGGGCGTGCCCATCCCCGTCTTTTATGGCGAGGGCGGCCAGCCGTTGATGAACGCGGACACGATCCGCAAATTCGCCGATATCGTGGAGACTGAAGGCACTGATGTGTGGTTCGCAACACCGGACGAGGAAATGGCCAAACGCCTTGGCCTGTACGCTGCTTCGCGGAAAGGTCGCGATACCCTCGACGTATGGATCGACAGCGGCAGCAGCCATGCCGCCGTAGCCAAACGCCGCGGCTGGTGGCCTGCTGATCTGTACCTGGAAGGAAGCGATCAGCATCGCGGCTGGTTCCAGTCCTCGCTCTCGCTGAGCGTGGCAACCACAGCCGGCACACCGGAAGCCATCGCCGCTTCCAATAGCAAAGGTGCGCCTTTCCGCCAGGTACTGACGCACGGTTTTGTCGTTAACGAGCAGGCCCGCAAGTACTCCAAGAAGGATGGCGCACTCGACATCCTGACTCTGGTGAAACAGAACGGCGCCGACATGCTGCGCCTCTGGGCCGCCATGCAGGACTATCGCCAGGATGTTCCCATGACCAAGGAACTGATGGCGCGCGCCGTGGATACTTACCGTGCTATCCGCAATACCGTACGCGTTCTGCTGGGCAATCTCCATGACTTCGATCCCGCTCTGCACGAGCAGCCACAGAATGCCTGGAGCGAGCTGGACATCTATGTCTACACGCGGCTGCAGGAAGTAATCCGCACGAGTCTGGCCGCGTATGAGACCTATGACTTCCATCTGGTTGTTCAGGCTGTTACGCGTTTCTGCAACGTGGAACTCTCCGCGCTTTATGTGGATGTGCTGAAAGACAGCCTCTACTGCGATGCCGCTGATGATCCAGCCCGCCGCTCGGCGCAGACCGTCATGCGTCTTATCGCATCCACACTGGCCAGACTGCTGGCACCCGCCACGCCGTTTACCTCCGAGGAAGTCTGGGATGAACTGAACAAGACCTCCAGTCAGGCGGACAGCGCCGCCGGTGCGTCAGAATCAGTTCACCTCCAGCTCTTCCCCCGGCTCGACGATGCAGCTCTTTCCCTGTCCCCTGCTCTTCTGGAGCGCTGGACCGAGTTGCTGGCTCTGCGCTCTCGCATCAATGAAAAGCTGGAAGTCGCCCGTCGCAGCAAGGAAATCGGCAAGAGCCAGGAAGCTCGTGTGGAATTAGCGTGGACCGTGGCCAGGGAGAGTGACGTGCCCCTGCTGAAGATGCTTTGCATGGTTTCCCAGCTGGATGTTGTTAAGCATGAAGGCAATCCCGACGCACCGGAAATCGCCGTATTCCGCGCCAGAGGTGCTCGCTGTGTCCGTTGCTGGCGCTATGACGAAGCGACAGGCTGTGATCCCGAGCATCCGGAACTCTGCCCTCGCTGTGCGCGTGTTGTAACAGCTCTGCCGATACCCACTGTGGTGGCAGGCTAACCCGCTTCAGCTTAAACTCAGCAAGTGCTGCCGTGAAACCAACCTCGGTTATTCCGGCAGCACTTGCAATATTTCGGCGAATACGGCTTCGGGTTTTACGCGCTCCAGCACCCTGATCTGTTCCATGGGCGTAAGCCGTTCTTCGTCATCAGGAATCAGCGATTGCTCACCGCCGCAATAGACAGCGCTCTCCGCCCAACTGACGGACATGTTGCGGAAGTAGAGTGTCGGCACGGACATTGCGGTCGCAATATGCCGCGAAGGAGAATCCGGACCAATGCGGGCCGAACATCCTCTCAGAAACGCTGCAAGCACACGGTAATTCAGATTGGCGGCCACCACCGGAATATTGAAGGTGGCGCGGTCTGCAATTTCGTGAAGCCGCCTGCGCTCGTACTCAGTGCCACACAGCACAGGCTGAATTCGACCGTCCGCTCCCATTAAATCAAGAAGGCGCAGCCAGAATTGAGGGAACCAGACACCCCCGGAAGTCGTCACGAAGGGAAACACCGCGATACGTAACGGACGGCTGCTGCCCAATCCATCGTGAAGCTGGCGGGCCGCCATTTCATCTTCCGGCCTCGGGAAAATCTGCGGGCGCAGATCCCATCTTGGCGTAAGACTGGTCACATCACCCACCATATCGCGGAAGAGTGCGGCTTCAGGCTGTGCATAGTTTACCGGCACCTCCATCGTTACCAACTGATGATGCGTGCGCTGCGCAAAACCGATGCGCGTCGGCACACGCAGCTTCATGGCCAGGAGGTAATCGTCCGGGTGCTCGAGCGCATCGGGGCAGAGCACCACATCAAACTTCATCGCGCGCAGGCGAGCCTCGGCGGTGGGAGGAACCGTTCCGCTGACCGGATTCATTACCGGCCAGGTGCGGGTAAGGCAGGGATTGGAACTGACGATTTCATCCGTGTCGTCGCAGGTCGTCAGGTGCCACTCACAATCAGGATAAGCTCTACTGAGATAAGGAAGCGAAGCTGTACGCTGCAGCACAGTTGCGGCATTGCCATGACAAAGAATCAGGCCGCGTCGCCAGTCCTGGGCATCCAGCGGTGGTCGCCCCGCCACCAGACTGGAAATCAGCTCCACGGGGGCCTGATACATGGTGGAGCGCTGGGTCCACAAAGACCAGCCGGTCTTCCACAGCATCGAGGGCGCGGACGCAAGGGAACTCGCGGCGTGATCAGAAGTTGGAGGGATAGAATCGGGCATGGCAAAGCTGCCCCGCATGCTTGTCCACCACTACATGAAGACACCGGCGAAGAATGTTACGAATTCGCGACTTGGCGGCAGAAAGTGGAGGAATGAAGGGTGGAGCTTTCTATGTTTTTAGACGTAAAAAGTCAACCTTTTGAGAACCTCTTTTTTCGACGTTAGTCGTTCTTATTCAACCGAATAAGCCTCGTTTTACCACAGGCGGCTGTACCTTCGCCATCCGTTCTTTATCCCTGGCATTGATCAAAGCTTCCTCTTTCGAAATCAGTCCCCGAGTGAAAAGCTCCTTCACGTGGTCGTCCATCGTGAACATTCCTTCACGCGCTCCGATCTCCATAAGGCCGATAAACTGCTCGTATCGGCGATCGCGAAGACACGCACGCACCGCATGATTCGCAATCAGCAATTCAGAAGCAAGCACGCGTCCAAGCCCGTCAGTGCGCGGTAAAAGCCGTTGCGACAGCACTGCCTGCAGACAGTTGGCCAACTGCGCCACGATCTGGCTCTGCTGATCGGCGGGAAAAGCGTCCACGATGCGATCCACAGCTTTAGGCGCATCCACGGTATGGAGTGTGCTGAGCACCAGATGTCCTGTTTCTGCCGCGGTAATAGCAGCCTGCGCCGTGTCCAGGTCACGCATTTCACCCAGAAGAATGACGTCAGGATCCTGTCGAAGGGCCTGTCGAAGAGCGCCGGAAAAGGACTTGGTATCGCTGCCAACCTCCCGCTGCTTCACAATGGAAAGGCTGTTCTGAAAGACATACTCAATAGGATCCTCAATCGTAATGATGACCCCGCTGCGGCGGCTGCTGATCTCCTTCACCATGGCCGCCATGGTCGTATTCTTGCCCGTACCGGTCATGCCAGTTACCAGAACCAGGCCATGCTCCAGATCGCACAAGTCAGAGATCGAGGGCCGGTGTCCCAGACTGGCCAGATCCGGAATCTTTTCTGGAATATGTCGAAAAGTGGCTTCCATCTGCCCACGGCAAAAGTGAGCATTGCCACGAAAGCGGCCAATCCCTTCCACGCTCAGTGCAAAATCAAGTTCCAGCGTATCTTCAAGGCGGGAACGCTGAGTTTCTGTCAGCGCGCTGAGGATAAGCTCGCGACAAAGCTCGGGTTTCAAAACCAGCTCTGCCACCGGGCGCATGGAACCATGCACGCGAGCCATGGGCTGAGTGCCCACGGTAAGGTGGAGATCGGAGGCCTGCATCTCCACGATACGACCCAAAAGGTAGACCAAATCTATCGGAACAGAAGCACTCATGAGGGAAAGTCGCCGAACAGCCTAGGCTCAAAAACTTGGTTTCGCAATGTTTACCTTCAAAAACACAGAAATAATGGAAATCCTTGCATGGCAACGAAAATACTTCGTTTTCCACCGACTACATGGGATCATGGCAATCGAAATTTTTGACGCCAAATCCGAGCTGCCACAGAATTTTTCTTGCATGTTGGCATGTCAGGTGCATTAATTTTAATAGTACTGCTGTATATTTCCTTACCGGTTATCATTAGCGAGATCAAAACAGGAACAACGCCAAGTTGCTTTCGGCCCTACCTGATAGTGATGAACGACTTATCACTGTCACAACCTTCTTTAGCCCAGTCAAAATCTGGGTTGGCTTCCTTAAATTCTTTTATGACACCCACTTGAGCTGACACCCTGCGTGTCGGGTATTGAGTCGGCATGTTGCTAAAGACGACATAAGCATTCCTCCAAGCTGGCAATCTGTTATAGCCGGCGCCTCTCTTTTGCCTAATTTCTCCACACAACATTCATGCACCGCTTTGCTTCATCCGATACCTGTACTTTAGTGCAAGGTAAAAGCATATTTTGAAAGGAGGTGAACTAACCATGTCTACCAAAGGAACCAATAAACGGGCACCGTCACTTCACAAAAAGAAGGGGCTGACGCGAAAACGCGGACAGACACTCGTCGAATACGCCCTGATCCTAGCCATGATTTCGCTGCTTGCAGTCCTCGTGCTCCAACAGCTGGGAACTACTCTGAGAGGGCTTTGGGTCTATATTGTAAGTAATGTTAACCAGGCGAACACTGCTTCATTCTGATTTTCTTGTTTCATCGAAGCTGATTTTGTTTGCCAACTAAAAAGGCGGGCTGCCGGGTCCAATCCCTGACAGCCCGCCGAGTGCTTGCCCTTATTCAGTACGTCTACAGGGCATGCCTGCTTGTCTCCAGCGTTTTTTTCGATGCTGACAATTGTATAGCAGAAGTTAATCTTGCTTTTGTCACGAACACTTACCCACCTTAGACAGAAGCGGGAAGTGCCGCCGCAACTCCCTCAGGCTCAAGCGCGACTCGCGGCCGGGGTGATGCCGTGGTCGATGATCCGCCGGACAGTTCACCTGCGTTCGTGCGTTGCGATAATGCCCCTGCGAGTGCACGCTGTCTGAGTATTCGCCGGCCGTGCTTCTCTGCTGTGCCAAATACAGCCTTGTAGACTCCACAATAGGGATCCTTGGCTTTCATAGTACCCAGGGCGCTATAAGTTCTTACCGGGCAACCGCCGTGACAGATGGAGAGATACTTGCACGAGAGACAGTCTTCCTCTTCGACAAGGAACTTGGGCCGCTCAACAAACTCCTGGCGGGCACGACTGGTACGCAACATGCGCGTGAGATCGGGTTCCTGAAAGACATTACCGAAAAAATACTCGGGATAACTCGTTACCCAGCAGTCGCACTGGGCGACCGTCCCTTTGGAATCGACCGAGATAAACTGGTTGGAGCAATTCTCTTTCCAGATGCACGGCAGGCGAGCCGGCTCTCCTAAGAAATGATTCATCAGGCCATCAAACGGCCCAAGCGAAACGCCATTGTGGTAGCCCCGCTCCATCCAGACGTTAAAGAGATCGGTGAGAAACTTGCCCAGCTCCGCAGTATCCAGAGTAAACGAAGTCTCGGATTCATTCGCCGGACCACCTGGAAACGGAGTGTTGACCTGAAAGTCATCCAGCCCCAGTTCCTCGGTATAATAGCGATAGAACGCTTCCGCACCTATATCAAGACTGGCCTGATGCAAAACTGCGATAACACCGACACGAATACCGGCTGCCCTTGCCTCGCGAAGCCGTTTGGTCCAGATCTCTGTGTATGCCTCGGCTCCACCCTTAAAAAGCTTGCGATGCACATTGGGGTAATCCATCGACGTGCCCAGAGATCCCTGGAACATCTTGTGGATCAGCGGCTTCCAGGCATCGGAGTAACTGACCAGATTTGTCTGAAGATAGTGAGTGAAGCGGCGTCCGCGTTCAGCGGCGGCTTTGTCCATTACTTCGCCTGCGTTCTGGAACCACGCCGGACCCATAATCATAGCCTCGCCGCCCTGCCAGTAGATTTCGCACTCTTCAATCCCCTCGTGGTCCATGTGATCCAGGAGTCGCTTGGTCAGTAAAGGAACCAGAACGGCGGAAAGGCGGTGCGATTCCTTATGCTCAAAGCAGTAATCGCATGCGACATTGCATTCCGAAGTAGGCAACAAAATTACACTGAAAACACGTCCACTCATTTTCGCACCTCGTTTTCCATTTCAGAGTCAGCCAGATCCGCAGCCATTTCACGGGAAGCCGCGTGCAGTCCGGCAAATAAATGCCGCACCCCACGGCAGGAGTAATTGCGATCCGGCCACTTAAAATAACCGCCGCACGGCTCCTGCCACTCGCATGTTGCGCACTCAGCCCCCTCGGCCAGGAGTGAATTCATGTGATCCGAAACAAAATCAGCGATGCGCGAAAGCGCGTTCTGCTCGACAGGGCGGCCTGTTCGCGGCATCAGAGGCACACCCTCGGTGTTAAGCCGCACGTAAAGGGCCGGGTCTTCCTCCAGTATAACCCACAGAGCGCCAAGAGCATAGGTCTTGGTGGAGGAATGCTCATGCATCATGGCCAGAATAGTATGGAAGGGCTCCATGGGCGCTTCCACCATCGCATGGTGCAGATAAAAATCAGCGGCCTGCTCCAGCTCCAATAAAATATCCTCGTCCGGCTGCCCGGGCAGTATCCTTACCGGCAAACCCAGTGAGGCCGCAAGTCGTACCGCCTTCGAGAACCCGCTCGTCGCTGGCATGGTAATCCGCACATTGCGCACCGCCCGTACATCGACAAGGCGATAGATCGCCGAAAACTCTTTCGCAGGGGCCGTTACCACTACATCAAACGGCAACTGATCATTTCCCTGCGACGCTGTCGCCCACACGCCTGTTTCGCTGATCAGATCATTGACCTGAATCCACTGCAGTGCGGGCGCAGGTTTACTGATGATCCGTGATAATTCCTCGGCTTTCGTCACGATAGCAACGTGAGGCCAATCCTCGTCCCCTGCCAGGCTGGCCGAGGGGACGAACGCCAGCGTTGCGGAATTATGCAGCATGATAAGACGCGAGGCGCATATAGAACAATTTGCAGATCAACAAACTACCAGCGGTTGACCCAGCTACCGCCACCACCGCGGCGATTCACCCAGCCACCACCACCGCCGCCACCATTGATCCAGCCGCCGCCGCCGTTAACCCAGCCGCCGCCGCCGCCATTTACCCAGACACCACCACCACCGCCGCCGTTAACCCAGCCGCCGCGACGATTGATCCAGCCGCCACCGCCGCCACCACCTCGGTTGACCCAACCACCGGCACGCGCTGGGGAAGCAGAAGAGAGCCACGACGTGCCCACCACTGCCAGAATGGCAGCTCCGGACCACTTGCCGAGGCTCTGCAGAAAAGTGCGACGCCCCTGCACCGCAATTTCCTGTTCGGCAGGTGCGGATTCGGGGGACGGCGCTGGCAAAATCGGTTCGTTATTTTCACTCATAAGCAATAGAATGAAGCGAAAGTTTAAACGTTAAGGCTAAGAGTTTTAGCCTTTCTCCGATGTAAAAGTGGAGAAGTGAAGCAAGCTGATTTTCCAGGCGCCGCCTTCTTTTACAAAAGCAAAGGAAATGTTGAGGGGGAAAGCAACCTCTTTGCCATCCTTCTTCATCTTGGAATCCCCGGAGGTCACGAGCCAGGCGCTGTCACCCGTTACCATGCCTACGCGATGGCGGTATTCGTAATCCTGTTGGCCTTTGTCAAAGCCCTTGAAGAAATTCTCGTATGCTGTAGTCAGTTCTTCTTTTCCGCTCCAGAGCTCGCCAGGACCGGTGCCCATGACGACAGACTTGGAGGCAAAAGTGGCCAGGACTGCGGGCAGATCGTGTTTGGTGAAGGCGTCATCATGCGCTTTCAGCAGCGGGACAAGGGTTCCAAAGTCCTTGTCTGTCTCATCGGCAGCGATTGCGGCGGGAGCCACCGCAATGGCAGCTGCAAATGTGGAAATTCCGGCAAGAATAGCGTCTCGACGATTCATAGTGATATTCCGAGGAAGATTTAAAGCGTGTTCCAGCGTTACACAAGAGTCTGCGCTGGTTCACTGGATTGTCAAGTCAAGGCCTGTGAATTTATGCAAATGCGTCATTTTGTTGCAATTACACTGCAAGTTCCCTCCAGACACGAGGTTGACGGATTGTACAGTTTGTATTTGGTTATTAGGCAAAGCAGGCGTGCTTCTTGCTAAGGAGTTTCCGGAAAATAAACTGTGCAACTTAAGTCGTCGATTTTGAGATGAGAGCAAGGCGGAATGGAGGCAGTGCATTAAACAAATGCTCGACCGGAATTCCAACGCTGCTCTCGCTCAAAAGCGGAGGCTCAAGTTGTGCAGTTTATTTTCCGGAGACTCCTAACGAATCTAATTCTTTTAAAGCTGAACTTGAAGATTGCCTGATGTTCGCAGACCCGGCATATTCCCTAAATCGTCCAGATTGTTGGCAATGAGTTCCCGCTACCCGGAAAATCAAATTAAGACAGGCTCCAGAATTGGCCATTACGTCATCGTCCAGAAGATTGCTGATGGCGGTATGGGTACCGTCTACAAGGCGCTGGAGCCAATGTTGGAGCGCTTTGTCGCGATTAAAGTACTGCACCGCGACCTCGCCGCGGACCCGCAGCAACTTGCGAACTTTCGCGACGAGGCCCGGTCTGTAGCCTCCCTGCGTCACGGCAATATCGTACCCGTGCATTTCATCGGTCAGCAGGGCTCACTGATCTACTTTGCCATGGCCTACATTGAGGGCCAGACACTGGAGCAGGTAGTCGATAGCGGTCAGATCCTGCCGCCACCTGTAGCAAAAGGCTACATGGAACAGGCTATCTCCGCTCTCGAGCACGCCACGCGATACGATATTGTTCACCTGGATATCAAGCCCTCGAATTTTCTGATCGATGCCTACGAAGTGGTCATGCTTACCGACTTCGGCCTTGCCCAGAAAGCCAGCCAGGCCTCGCGCGATGGCCGCGAGATGTTTGGCACGCCCTCCTATTGCTCGCCGGAGCATATTTTTCAGCATGAGACGGATCTGCGCACCGATATCTACAGCCTGGGCGCTACGTTTTTCCACCTGATGACGGGTCGCCCGCCTTTTGAAGGTGAAACCAACCAGGACATCTGCCGGGGCCATGCTTTTCAGCCCTTTCCTGAGCAGGTGGCGGTGGACGCGGGACTTCCGCGAGGCTGGGTGAATCTTCTCCAGAAAATGATGGAGAAAGAACCGCCGGACCGTTTTCAGAATTACACCGAACTGCGCGAAGCGCTGGAGGATGTGGAATCGTTCCGCCATCGCAAAGACTCCTTTGCGCCGCCCGATACGAAGCGCATCCGCGCTCTGCCGGACAACACGAAGGCTCCGGAACTGATGTTCGGCATATTGCCGCCAGAAACCGCTTCCGAAGATGGTCGTTACGAGATCCGCAAGACCTATACCGCCGCCGAAGTTGAGGAGGCTCTGGTCCGCCGCGACAAAATCCTGGGGCTCAATCTTCTCCTGCCCGAAATCGCGGAGATGTGCCAGCCGCACGACGGAGATCTGGGCGATATCGTCAATACGATGGCCCGCCTGCCCGCGCTCAAAGCCACTATTTTTGAGCTGGCAGAATTCTATGCCGGCATGCGCGGCGAAAAAGTTCCGGACGAAGCAACCGCCGTGGAAGTCGTGGGGATGGGCCGGTGCCATAACCTGGGACTGCTCTGCCTCATGCTGAAGAAGAAGTGGCAGCCTTCCAAGCCCTTCGACTGGCGCTGCCTGTGGCAACATATGGTAAGCACGGGCCTGCTGGTGGAGATGCTGTACGAGCACCTTGGCCTTACCCCTACCGGCCTGGAATTCGCCGCCGGCGCGCTTCATGACGTAGGCAAGCTTCTCTACAGCGAGATGTTTCCCAATACCTACCCAGCGGCAATGATTCAGGCGATGGTCCACGACCAGCCTCTGCATCAGAAGGAGAAGGAGATTTACGGGCTGAGCCACGCGGAGATTGCGGAACTCTGGCTTCGCCGACACAAGATCCGGCGCGCGTTGTCGGACATCATTCTTTATCACGATAACCCCATCGTCCTGCCGGAGACCTCCGATCCCACCGGCATCGGTCTGGGCCGTTTTCTTGGCACTTCCTTCAACAGCCGCCTGCTGGCCCACGCCGTCTGCTCAGCCAATCACCTGGCCAAGCAACTTCACCTGGGATTCAGCGGCAGCACATGGATGGATCAGTGCCAGTGGGAGGCGCATTTCAGCACGCAATATCTGTGGCAGGCGCGCACTCGTGAAAACCTGGACTGGAAATCGTTTGTCAAGCACTTCACCGTGGACTGCGCTGACTTCCCCATGATCACCGCCGCCTATACTTTTGGGCCGCCGGCCGACGCGACCTCCAGGCTGGGCATGCACTAAACTCCCCTCACCGTTCCGCCGGTCATGTATCCCGAATTCACCACCGAGCGCCTGCTGTTGCGCCGTTGGAATTCTCAGGATGTTGTGCCTTTTGCGCTGATAAACGAGGATCCGCGCGTCATGGAGTTTATGCCGCGCGTTCTTACCCGGCTGGAGAGCAAGCAATGGATCGATGATCTGGAGCAGCACTTTGAGAAGCACGGTTTCGGACTGTGGGCCGTAGAGCATCTTAAAACGCAGCGTCTGATTGGCTATACCGGCATCCATATCCCCAGGTTTGCCTCTCTGCTGCCCTGCGTGGAGATTGGCTGGCGCTTTGCCTTCGATGTCTGGGGGAACGGGTACGCGACTGAAGCTGCGCGCGCCGCGCTGAAGTTCGGATTTGAGCAGGCTAAACTCCAGGAAATCCGCTCGTTCACGGTGCCTGCAAATGAGCGGTCGTGGCGGGTGATGCAACGGATAGGTATGAACCATGATCCCACGCGAAGCTTCCACCATCCCGCGCTGCCTGCGGATCATCCTCTGAGTTACCACGTACTGTTTCGCCTGACCCGCGAGGACTGGCTGGCACAGAAACGTCGATAGCCCGACGATGTTCAGATCGCCGGGCTATGAGGAGGAAGGCGAAACGTGCGTCAGTTCAGACTCAGACCAATTCGCATGGTCTCAGAGATTACTTATCCCAGGGGAAACGCGTCCATATCATGTCAGTGATTCCACGGCAGCGCAGTTCCTTGTTGCTCATTACTACATGCGCGGCGAAGGAGCCCGTCGGCGTTGTTCCGTCGGTTGCGAGCTTGATCAAGAGCTCGTTCCAGCCGGCGCGGAAGGGAATATCACCGACCATACTGCCTTCGCTGCCGCCCCAGGCCGCGGGACGGTGCAGGTGATGGCGCTTCAGTTCGAAGGTCGATACTCCGTTCAGCCACAGCTTTCCGGGAACTGAAGTGGAAAGATGGAGCCACACCGGCTGGGCTTCCTCCGTGTAAAGGAATCCGCGCAGATAGGCCACGCCGCAGGTGCTTCCATTATTCAGTTCCGGCAGGCATACCGCGATGTCATTGCCATCGGCATATGCGGCGCTCCAGTTGCCGCCGCGAGCCTCCTGCTTCATTAGGGCATCCGCGTTTATCTGCGCTGCACTTTCCTCGGGAGCAAACACTTCGTCGATCAACTGAGCAGAAGTCTTGCCCTGAGCCGCTGCATCCACAGCGTAAATTTCCGACCGCAGCCATACAGGGCAGCCTATCAGCGCAAGGGCCGAGGAAGAAGTAGCGGGCCGATGCTTCGGCTGCAGATGAAAGAATGCAGTCTGTGTATTCTCGACAAAGGCGCGCTTGGGGGAACGCAGCGTCACACTGCCCTGCCATATTTCGCCGGGCTTCAGTTCAGGAATGGCGATCTGTGCTGGCTCCGCCGTCCAATTTGCAGGAGCAGTGATCGTCAGCGTTGAGCTTTGATTCTCGGGGTGAGTCTGCGTAACGGAAACCACGATGGTCTTTTCCTCATCTGCTTTAAAGGCGGGAGAAGTTCCATAGTCCAGATCCAGACGCATTTTGGGCGTAATCTCATACGAAACCTGCGTGGGCCGCAGAGCCACCAGCCGCTGGATCTCCTCATCGGCACACATCGCGGCGATATCGGTCGGAGACGGTGCGGGACCAAAGTGCGCGGCCACTTTTGCCTGAAGCTTCAGGATGCGAGTTGTCAGTTCAGGGATCGTACGAGGCGCGGGATTCGAGCCGTTGTACATGTTCTTTACACCAGTCGGATCGCTGGTCGCGATCGTGTCGCCAAGCGGCTTCGTCCAGCGTTCCGGCAGAGCGGCCGCCCCGGCAATAATACCCAGGAAGGATCCCAGAGTCGCGCCGGTACAGTCGGTGTCGTAACCGCAGTTCACTGCTTTGCACAGCGCATCACCAAAGTCATTGCCCCACAGCCATCCCACTACCTGGAAGCCAATGTTGGGCGGCGAGTACTGCGAATTGATACTGCCACCCACCGCAATGACGTCCTGGCGCGCTGTTTTCCAGTCCTTGCCTGCATCGAAAGCGGCCACTGCGGCAAGCACGCATCGTGCTGTCAGGGAAGTCGACGGGAGATAGGTAAGCCCAATCTCGATGAGCTTGCGGGGATCAGTGATACTGAAAGCCGCCGCCTCCACCGTTACGTTGAACAGCGAGCCATAAATGCTTTCGCCGCCCGCGTGATCCACTATGGAATCGAGATAGGCATAGCGAGCCGCAACGCGAGGATTTCCGGGTGCGACACAGGCCCAGATCTCCGTACGGATTGGGCAGCCCATGCAGTCTTTAAAGTAATTGTTGTAGTATCCGGCCACCGGCGGCTTCAGACCCAGACGCAAATTCGTCATGCTGAAGCCGTACTCATCAAAATTGTAGTGGATATGATCCAGCCAGTAATGGGCCAGATCTTCCGCCGTCAGGTCCACGCCAAGCTCTTCTAGGGCCTTCAGCCAGATGAGCTGGATCTCAAGGTCGTCGTTGGGGATTCCGCCTTCCTGAATTTGCGGATACCACCATACATCAAAGGGTTCAGCTTCCGAGAAACCGCGTTCCAGCGGTCCCCCGAGCGTCCCGCCGCAGTTCTTCCCCAGCCAGCAGCCGAGGATCTTGGATTCCATGGAAAGTGATTGAGTAGTCGTTGATGGCATAGCTGTCATAGCGTCAATACTGGCAGATCCGACTAAAAACAGCTTGAATGGATTACCGCCAATACTTGAATATATCGGCCATGCCGTCTCTTGTACCTCTCCTGAAACCGCTTTTCCGCATTAGCCAGGATTACGTACAGCTAAGCGCGCGCCGCCCGGTTCGGCTCAAGGATCAGACGCAGGGTGATTACGGCGCCCACGACCATGAGTTCGCCGAGCTGTGCATCATCTGGGGCGGCACCGGCCTGCACATTACCAGCGATGGCGCCCGCCCATTGCAGCGTGGCAGCATGATCGTGATGATGCCGGGGCAGGTCCATGCTTTTGATCAGACCCGCAATATGGTGACCACCAACATATACTATCTGAGCGAATGGCTGGTAGAGAACACTCGATTCTTTGCCGACAGCGGAGCCATAATTCCGCTCTTTCTGGCAGAATGTCTGTATCGACAACCCACATGGCAGCAGCGAGTGCCGCAGTTCGAGCTCAATACTCGTGAACTACGCGGTGTGCGCCGCGATCTCCTGGAACTGATGGCCGAGCTGGAACAGCCTTCGCCTTCGCTATTCTTTCTTCGCGCCACATTCTTCCGGCTGCTGTATCGCTTTGCCAAAGCATTTGAACGCACTCCGGACCACGCGGCGATTCAGACACCGCCGGCCGACGTTGAGCGCCTGCTCAGTTCCGTCGAAATCGCCCTGTCGCAAAGGCGTGAGTTCAGCGTCGACGATGCAGCCCATGACGCCGGAATATCCCAGCGACATGCTTCACGCAGATTTCGCCAGCATGTGGGGATGAGTCTCGCCCGGTATTACCAGCGGCGCCGTATTCACCTGGCCTGCAATCTGTTGCTCGACTCCGCGCACAGCGTCACCGACGTGGCCCACGAGCTGAATTTCTCCGATGGCGCGCACTTCTGCCGAGCGTTTGCCGCCGAACGCGGGATGTCGCCCCGGGAGTTCCGCAAAGTCTTTGTTAATGAAGGAGACGGCCAGAATCCATCTCCGTCGAAGCAAAGTCGGGAAATAGTCTAAAGCGGCAACTGCGTGAGGTACTGCGGCGGCACGGTATGAACCAGCCACACGCCATTCTCGGAGTGATAAAAAAGGTGGCCTTCCTGATGCATCCTGCCCGTGGCCACACTGAGGATAAGGGGCTTTCCGTGACGCGCTCCCACCTTTTCAGCAGTGGCAATGTCGGGCGAAAGATGCACGTGGGTGCGCTTCATTTTCAATAGCCCGTGCTGCATAATTCCATCCCAAAACTTGGCAATAGTGCCATGATACAGCGTATCGGGCGGCGTCTGAGGCTGAAGCCCCAGCTCAATCGGCACGGAGTGACCCTGACTCGCACGGATACGCTCTCCGTCCTCGCTGAAGGCGAAGCGTTGCTTGTCATTAGTACGCACCAGTTCAGCCAGATCTTTCTCGCTGAGGTTGTGACCTTTGCGGTGTAACGCCTCAAGAAGGATTTCCACCTTCACCCAGCCGTTGGCATCCAATCGAATACCAACGGAGTCGGGATTGTGACGCAGCACGCTGCTCATGAAGCGGCTGGTCTTCGTATATTTATCGTAGCCCATGGTACTCCTGACGGAAAATGAACCTTACCGTTTCCAGAAACGCGGCACGGGCAACGCACCCTAAACAGGGTGCAGCGTCACGCTGCCTATTTCTTCTTCAGCTTAACGACGCCTTCGCCGGGAACGATTTCGCCAATAATCTTACCTTTAACGGTCTCCAGCGCAAGTTTGGCCTGATCTTCGCTCACGACAATCGTCATGCCGATACCCATGTTGAAAACCTGATAGAGTTCATCATCCGGCACGGCTGCCGTGCTGGCCAGGAACTTGAACAGCGGGGAAATCGTCCAGCTGCCCAGCTTGATTTCCGCGTTCATGTCATCGGGAAGCACGCGCGGAATGTTATCAATAAGACCGCCGCCCGTGATGTGCGCGATGCCCTTGGCCACCACGCCCGCGGCCTGAAGCGCGCGAAGGTCAGGCAGATAGGAGACGTGCGTTGCCAGAAGCGCCTGCCCAACAGTCTCTTTCTTGCGCTGCCCGGGGATCAGGTCACCTATACGCATGGATAGCTTGTTGAAGATCAGATCGCGAGCCAGAGAGTAGCCGTTCGTGTGCAGACCGCTGCTTGGCAAACCGATAATCTTGTCGCCGACACGGATGTTGGCCTTGCCATCCACCATCTTCGCGCGGTCCACAATACCCACGATGCAGCCTACCAGATCATAGTCGCTGCCGTGATAGATGCCCGGCATCTGTGCAGTTTCACCACCTACGAGGGCGCAACCGGCAGCCTGACAGCCGCGGGTAAGGCCTGCCAGGATCTCCTTGAACATGTGCGGATCCAGGCGGGAGGTGCCAATGTAATCCAGGAAAAAGATGGGCTCGGCACCAATACAGGCGATGTCGTTGACGCAATGGTTCACCAGATCCTCGCCGATAGTGTCGTGGCGGTTCAGCAGACCGGCGACTTTCAGCTTCGTGCCAACGCCATCCACACTGCTGACCAGTACGGGCTCCTTCATATTAGGGAAGTTGGCGAGGAAGAGGCCGCCGAATCCCCCGACGGAGCTAAGGACTTCCGGGCGACGGGTCTTGCTGACCATCGCTTCAATACCGGATTTGACCTTGTTGCCGAGGTCCACATCGACGCCGGCTTTGGCGTAGGCTTTCGTGTTCATGGAGGGGGGAGTCGTCAAGAATCGGGGAAGAGGAAGGAGAAGATGCTGAACGCGGATGCGCCGCGCAAACGGGCAGAGTGGCGTCAAGTTGGGAGAATCGCAAGAAATTGCAGAAAAAACATGCTTTAAAGTGCGCCAATGCCCGGAATTT
This sequence comes from Methylacidiphilales bacterium, assembly GCA_041287705.1. Lineage (GTDB taxonomy): Bacteria > Verrucomicrobiota > Verrucomicrobiia > Methylacidiphilales > UBA1321 > LW23. The sequence continues at coordinate 16,381 of JBGGNE010000021.1, forward strand.
CAGCCTGAATGAGTTTATCGCGGCCGATGCGATGCATGACTACTATTGTCATACCACAACCTTTCCTGCAAGCTAACTTTCATAAAATATCGCCAGCGTGTTCTATATTGGGCACCATTTTATCCAGGATGCAATATATTCCAAACAGGTGGCTTGAGAAATATCGGACAAAGAAACTGCTGCTGTCCATTAGATTAATATTACTAAACGTAATTATATGAATCACCATTTAATCAATGTTTAACTGGACCCCGTTCGATACGTTACATCATAAAGGAATTTCGCTGGCTCCAAACCGCTCTTTCTGTACTATCTGGCCCCATGATGTCCGGCATTGATTGGAAGCTGGCGGGTAACCTGGCGATCCGCGGCAAGTTTGCCACCATCCTGCGTATCGCCGGCAGCAAGCTGGAGGCGTACCGGGTGGAAGATCGCCCCGCCATGGAACGCATGAACGAGGTCTGCTTCGGCTTCTCCAAGCCGGTGCACTGGAACTTCTTTCGCTGGGTGATGCGTACCCATCCCTGCCCGCGCATTCTCAATCTGGGAGTATATCAGGGCCGCGACATTGCCTATATGGCCCACGCCAAACTGGCGGCTCTGACCAGCGAAACACCCAACGCCGCGTTCACTGATCCCGAGTGGAGCATCATCGGAGTGGATATTTTTGACGGAGATGAGTCTGCTTCAACCGCTCCCGGTGAACCGGCCTCCCCCGGTCAGCAATTTGAAGGAGTTGCGCGCCCGCGCCTTTCGCTGGCCGAGAATAATCTTCGCAAAGCCGGGGTGGAAGATGGGCGTGTTAAACTGCTGCGCGACACAGACGTCAATTATCTGCGCACCAGCCCGCGCCAGTACGACTTTATTTATGTGGATACGTCGCACTACTACAAGGATACGCTGGACCTGCTGGAGCTGGCGCGCGCGCGTCTGGCCCCTGGCGGCATGATTGCGGGGGACGACTACTTTGACCTGGGCCCATGGGGCGTGGAGTCCGCGGTGAAGAAGAGTTTTCGTCAGCACAAAGTCTTTGGCGGGTACATATGGTATGCCGCAAAAGAGGACTTTAATTAAGGCGGCGGCCAGGGAATCGAGAAATAATTCAAGTTCCGATAAAATCTTTTGAACATTCGGCGCGCCGTTCGGTCTTACTTATTAGGTTTGGTATTCTCCTCCTGTTAGGCAGCAAGCGGCACCTTTGGTCGGGTGCCGCTTGTTTTTTGCCCATATGAGTAAGAAATTTCTGATAATGGGCAGAACCGCGAATGTTTTCACGCGAAATCTGTAAAAAATCCGCCCCAGAACGCCTTTTCTGCTGCCCATCGATCATTTTTGGGTGTATGCTCCCAACATGAGCCAGAGCGACAGCGATCTCTCCAACGATGCGGCGACCGGCGCACCCGTCTTTGTGCCACCGCCTTTTTGCTGGAGCAACATAGGGGTGGAAGGCGATGCCACCTGCCCCGAGCTCAACGCCATGTTGCACTGTCGCAACTGCCCCGTCTTTGCCAGGGCGGGCCGCGAACTCCTGGATCGCCCAGCCCCGGACGGCTACCTGCTGCAGTGGGTGACGCTGCTCTCCGAGCCCAAGGAAACGCGGGTACGTGCGCTTCGCCAGATCATGCTGTTCCGCCTGGGCAGCGAATGGCTGGCCATGTGCGCCACGGCGTTTCGCGAAGCGATGGACCGCACGGAAGTTCGCCGCATTCCGCACCGCACTACTGATGTACTGCTGGGACTGGTAAACGTGCGCGGTGAAGTCCAGATCTGCTTTTCCATGGCGCGGCTGCTCGGTATTGAGGAAGCGCCGGTGGATGAACGCAAGGTTAAGATGAGCTACACGATTTATAAGCGTCTGGCTGTCGCCAACAAAGAGGGCCATACGTGGGTGTTCCCGGTCGATGAGTTTTACGGCGTGATGGAGCTGGATGAAGCTGAGGACCTGCGGCCTGTGCCTGTCACTGTCGCAAAGTCGCACGTCTCTTTCAGCCGTGGAATGTTTACGTATGAAAAGCAGAACGTGTCTCTGCTGGATGACGACCTTGTCTTTTATCAGTTGCGTAAGAATCACATGTAGACGCGTCTATCCTGTCCGGCTTTTGCCTCTTCCTTCGTTGTATTTAACTTTTACCTGAACTTTAACGGCATTGAGCACCTACTCCTCATCCTCTTCTTCGTCCATGGGCGGTGATGACTCGTCCGGATTTTCCATGCTGGAGCTCTTTCGTGCCGAAGCAGAAGGCCAGACACAGACGCTGAGCGAGGGCCTGGTAGCGCTGGAGACAGATCCGAATCCCGGCGCTCTTCTTGCCGAAATGATGCGCGCGGCCCACTCTCTGAAAGGCGCCGCCCGCATTGTGGGGCTGTTGCCGGCGGAAAGCGTGGCTCACGTCATGGAGGACGTGTTTGTTGCCGCACAGGATGGGGCTGTAACCCTGGGGCCGGCCCAGGTGGATGATCTGCTGGTTGCCGTGGATTTTCTGACCAAACTTCGCACACTACAGGAGCACGAAATCGAAAGCTGGAAGGCGAGCGTCACGGGCGAAGTCGCTGTGTTGGAAGCCCGCCTGAAAGGCCTGCTGGAGTCCGATTCAGCCGCCACATCTCAAAGCCAGCGTGTCCTGGCCAAACAGCGTGAAGCAATTCAGGCGAAGGAACACGCGGAGTCGGAAGTGCCGCCGGAGAATGCTGCGGATACAACGTCTTGGGAACCAGTTCCGGAATCCCCCGTATCGCTGGCAACTCCCGCGATTGCCGGGGGAGATAATCGCGACAATGCGCTGGAGAGCGGTGAATTCTCTCTGATGGGGCTTTTCCGTGAAGAGCTGTTGAAGCACTCGACAAAGCTGGCGGAATGCATCCGCCTGTCGGATGAAGCGCACGATCCGTTGCATGCCGGCGATCAAGGCCTGGGCAAACGGGATATCGCGCTGCAACAGGAGATGATTCATGCCGCAGCAGCCATAAAGGCCTCGGCCCAGATTGTGGAGTTTGTTGAAGTGCAGGAGCTTGCGGGATCCATGGAGCAGGGACTGACGCGCTGGAAGGCCGCGGGGCTGGATCTGGCTGCGCAACGAGCCACATTGGTTAGAATGGCGCTTCAGTTCCTCCAGGAGATCGCCAAATGCAAGGATGCCGACATGGGTGCGCTTGTGGAGAAGAAACGCGCTGCCATGACGGAAGTGGCCCATCGCCTGCGAACGCCACAGACTGACTCCCGGCCGTCAGAGTCGAATCCTGCTTCCGCTAAAGCCCCCTCCAAAGTAGCAGCGCCTGCTTCTGCCACGACTTCCCCTGCTCCCATTCCCGTTCGCGCCCCGCCCTCCATAGTACAGGCATTAAAGGTAAAGGCAACCGCCGCCGCAGGCGCTCCCAGCAGACAGGAGGCAGTCGGATCCCAGCAGCATCCCCATCATGCGGCAGGCCCACAGTCGATTGCCGCACAGCATCTTAACCGAATCTCAACAGAGACGCGCGATACGCACTCACGGGAAGTCGCCGCTGCAATGGCCCCGCGTAACGAGGCTACAGTGCGCATTTCGGCGGATTTGCTGTCCAGCCTTACCGGTCTGGCAGCGGAAATACTGGTCGGTGCGCGGCAGTTGGAGCCTCTGGCAGCGCGGCTTACAGCTTTTCGCCAGGAGCAGATTCGCCTCGCTTCACTTCTGGCTCGCATTCAGTCCGGAATGGTGACGAGCGAAGGCGTGAAGATGGGGCTCACTCCGGGAGAACAGTCTGCCAACGGACTGGTCCAGGAAGCGAACGGTACGGAGGAGCAATCCTACTATTCAGGTCGTGAGAAAGGGACTTCATATGTCCCTTCATTCACTTCCGCGACATCAGCCCCCTCGCAAGGGACTTTTTCACCCGAATCCGCCGCATGGTTCGCCGCCGAAGGCAAAATGGATGGGGTGGGAGGCATGCCAGGCAATACCATCACCAGCATGGGTGAAGGAACCGCTTTTCTGCCTCCGTTGCCTGGTTTTCCAGGCTCGCATGATTCAGGTTCCGCGCACAATTTCAGCTCAGGTGCATCAGCCAGTGCTTCGGTATCCTCAGTATCTACGGCCGCTTCCGCGGATTCAAGCGCGTTGGGGGCTCCCATTAACATGCGCGGGCCTCGCGGCTATCTGATCGCGGAGCTTACGCGGACCATGAACGCCAATAATGAGATTCTGGCGGCCTGGATGCAGGAGTTCCAGGTCTATATGCATCGTTTTGGCAATACGGCAGATCGCCTGTATCAGGACGCCCTGGCCACCCGTATGCGCCCCTTTGGTGATGGCACGCATGGTTTCCCCCGGCTGGTTCGCGACCTTGCCCGCCAGCTTGGGAAGAAAGTGCGCATGCAGATTCTGGGCGAGGAAACCAAGGTGGATCGCGAAATCCTGGAGAAACTGGAAGCTCCCCTCACCCATTTGATCCGTAACGCTCTGGATCACGGTTTTGAAACTCCTGAAGAACGCCTCGCTCTTGGCAAGTCCGAGGAAGGCATGTTGCGCCTGGAAGCCCGTCACAGAGGCGGCGTGCTTGTCGTCACCCTGACAGATGATGGCCATGGCATCAATATCAACAGCCTGCGCGCCAAGGTGGTAGAGCGCGGACTGGAGACAGCCGAGGTGGTCTCGCGTCTAAGCGAAGCCGAGGTCATGGAGTTTCTGTTCCTCCCGGGCTTTTCGACTGCCGAGAAGGTAACCGATGTCTCCGGGCGCGGCATTGGTCTGGATGTCGTCCGGCATGTAGTGCAGGTGGCGGGCGGTTCGGTCAATGTCCACGCCAAGGAAAACGCCGGCTGCACTTTCCAGATCAGCGTTCCGATTACGCGCTCGGTGATTAAAGCACTGCTGGTACGTGTGGCGGATGAACCTTACGCCCTGCCGCTGGCTCGTATAGATAAGACGGCGCGGGTACGACAGTCAGAGCTTGGCTCCATGGAAGGCCGCCTCTATCTGAACTGCGCTTATTACGGGAATGTAGGTCTCGTGTCTGCCCAGGAGATCTTCAAGCTGCCGGCCAATCTGCCGCCGCAGGCCAGCGCCGACGTCAACATCGTGGTAATCAGCGATCGCATGAACCGATACGGGCTGGTGGTGGACGAGTTTATCGGTGCCCGTGATCTGGTAGTCCGACCGCTGGACGCCCGACTGGGCAAGGTGCCGGATATCAGCGCAGCCAGCGTGATGGATGACGGCAAGATCGCACTGGTGGTGGATGTGGACGACGTAGTGCGATCCATCGACAGCATGCTGAGCGGCGGCGGATTGCGCAAAGTACACCAGGCGGAGGCGATTGCGGCTCCCAAAGCTCGACGAATCCTGGTCGTCGATGACTCCTTTACGGTGCGGGAAGTGGAACGTCGTCTGCTGGAAAGTCATGGCTACACCGTGGAGGTGGCTGTCGATGGAATGGAAGGCTGGAACGCGGTGCGCAGCTCAAATTTTGATCTGCTGATCACCGATGTGGATATGCCGCGCATGACGGGTATTGATTTAGTGCGCAATATAAAAGAGGATAACCGCCTGAAACAGCTCCCCGTCATGATTGTCAGCTACAAGGATCGCGATGCCGACCGCAAGGAAGGCTTCGAAGCGGGCGCTGATTATTATTTCCCGAAGAGCAGCTTCCACGACGCCCGACTGGTCAATGCCGTGGAAGATCTGATAGGTAAGGCGGTATAAGCTGCCCAGCCGCCAGGCGCCACGGTTGCTGCTTCGGCAAAATCTGTCGCCCATTCGTTCCTTCACTTTCCACCATGCCCATGTTCTTCTCTCACCCGAAAGCGCCCCGCCCGCTCCGATCCGAATGAAGGTAGCCATTGTAAATGACATGGCTTTTGCCGTCGAGGCACTGCGCCGCGTGGTGGCCGCCACACCGCACTACCGATTGATATGGACCGCCCACGACGGTGCAGAAGCCGTGGAGAAATGCCGTGCCGAGCGGCCGGACATGATCCTGATGGACCTGATCATGCCGACCATGGACGGAGTGGAAGCCACGCGCCGCATCATGCGGGAGTCGCCTTGCACCATCCTGATTGTCACCGCCACCGTGGACCGTAATACAGCCCGCGTGTACGACGCGCTGGGGTACGGTGCCGCGGACGCCGTTGATACACCCACGCTCGACTTTGATGGCAGCATGGAGGGGGCCGCGCAGCTCATCCGCAAAATGGACAGCCTGCGTATACTGGCCTCGAGCGGCGACGCGATTGCCCAGCGCACCCGCCTGATGAAAGGTTCTCGCCGCCTCAGCGCGGCGACACCGCAGTTCCCCATCCTTGTCGTGGGTTCTTCGACTGGCGGACCGCAGGCGCTCGCTTCGATCTTTTCGGCACTGCCGCGCGATTTCCCTGCTGCAATCGCTGTCACCCAGCATGTGGATCACCACTTTGTGGATGGACTGGTGCACTGGCTGCAGGATCAGTCACAGCTCCGTATTCAGATGGCCAACCCAGGTGACGCGCTTGAGCCGGGAAAGGTCCTGGTTGCGTCGCGCGAGGAGCACCTGGCTATTCGCTCGGACCGGACGGTCTATTATACCGGCGAGCCTTCAGAAACGCCATATCGACCCAGTGTCGATGTGCTTTTTCGCAGCGCTGCCTCCTGCCGCGGCACCCGGTTGTGCGGAGTGCTGCTGACCGGCATGGGCAAAGACGGCGCTGCCGGTCTGCTGGACCTGAAGCGCGCCAATGCCTTCACGATAGCGCAGGACGAGGAAAGCTGTGTGGTGTACGGTATGCCGCGGGCAGCTGTGGAAATGGGCGCCGCGAAGGAAGTGCTGTCCCTCGACCGGATTTCCGCACGCCTGATGCGTTGGGCGGAAAACACCCTTGTCGGGGAATAAAAATTACGCTAAATGCTTTAGCAGCACCTATTTTATTACGATATTAAGTTTAGGAGTCGCTGCCGAATAACCTATAGAACTTGGAGTGATGATTTTGAGATGAGAGCAAGGCGGGATGAAGGGAGTGCATGAGAATAACGCTCGACCTGAATTCCAACGAAGCTATCGCTCAAAAGCGACGCTCCAAGTCCTATAGGTTATTCGGCAGCGACTCCTTAGCGGCGTTAAATAGAATTATCTTTCTCACTGCAACATTATCTCACAACAAACTGTGAAAACTGATCCTCTTCCCGCTACACCGCGCAGTGAGTTCCGCCAGCATGCCATTAAGGTATTTCTTATTGATGATCAGCTGCTGATTGGCGAGGCGGTGCGCCGCATGCTGGCCGGAGAGCCAGGCATTGAGTTTAAATTCTGTAGCGACCCCGCCAAAGCAGAAGCCATGGCCGTAGAGTTTCAACCCACGCTTATCCTGCTGGATCTGGTAATGCCAGGCATTGATGGCCTGACCATGGTAAAGACATTTCGTGCCAATCCCGAAACACTGCAGATACCGCTCATTGTGCTCAGCGCCAAGGAAGAGCCCAAGATCAAAGCCGAAGCATTCGCCATCGGAGCTAACGACTACCTGGTGAAGCTGCCTGACAAGATTGAGCTGATAGCGCGTATTCGATATCACTCCAATGCTTACATCACCCTTCTCCAGCGCAATGAAGCCTATGAGGCCCTGATGTGCAGCCAGCGCGCCCTTGCCGCGGAGCTTCAGGAAGCCGCCGAATACGTACGCTCGCTGTTGCCCGCGCCGATGATAGGGTCCATCACCACATCGTGGAAGTTTTTCTCCTCCACAAGCCTGGGTGGCGATGCTTTTGGCTACCATTGGCTGGATGATGACAATTTTGCAATTTTTCTTCTGGATGTGTGCGGACATGGCGTGGGCGCTGCCCTCCTCAGCGTTTCCATCATGAATTCCATCAAGACACGGCCTCTTCTGACCGTGGATTTTCATCAGCCCAATCAGGTGCTGAAGGCGTTAAATGCCGCCTACCCCATGGAAAAGAACAATAACATGTACTTTACCATGTGGTATGGAGTTTATAACAAGACGAGCCGCAAGCTGACCTACAGCACGGGCGGCCATCCACCCGCTGTGATGATTTCAGGCAATCCGGGCACTCAGGGTGACGGCCCCAGCCATATCGAAATGCTTCGCACGAGGGGTATGATGATCGGCGCCCTGATGATCTCCGACTTTGAGAACGACGAGACGGAAATCCCGGCCGGCGCGCGTCTTTTTGTCTTTAGCGATGGGGCCTACGAAGTTAAACGTCCCGGTCGAGAGATGATGGAGCTGGATGAACTGGTCGAAATCCTGGTTCCGGACCCCGGCGACAGCACCAAACTGGACATGGTTGTCGACGAAGTAAGGCGCCAGCAGGGCCACGATAATTTTGTTGACGACTTCTCTCTGCTCGAAATTCGATTCGAATAGTGAGATAGTAGTAGCAAAAATAGGGAGAAGATAACATGACCACAAATGACAATCAGTTTATCGATCTTATCCAGCTACTACTAAGTGATACAGAGAAAGAAGCCGCAGTCGTTTTATTAAAAGAACAACCAGAGCTGCTCGAAGCAAGGAACTCGCGTGGGATGACGGCGCTTATGGAAGTGAGCCTGCTGGGAAATGCGGAAGCCGCTGAATTTCTCATCCAGAGCGGCGCGCAGGTGAACGCCAAATCGGACAAAGAAGGCCGCACCGCGATGCACTTTGCCGCCGAGCATGGCCATGTGGATGCGTACTGCATCCTTAAAGACAATGGCGGCGATGATACGCAGCCGGATATCAAACGCGATACGCCCCGCAATGTGCTGGATTGGTATTTCTCCCCCGTAGGCTCCGCCATGCGGGCCGCCAGGGAGAAATAGCCTGCCGCCTTTCGCACGGTGACATACGCCACCGTTCTGCGCCTTCTGGATCATTTCGCTCAGTTCCTCGACCGATATCGCCCTGGCGCCATGTGATGTTCGCGACGGAAAACTGTAGAGAAATAGTATTCGTCGTTAAACCCGCACTGACGCGCGACCTGCTTTAGCGGAACGCGGGAATTGACGAGCAGACTCCTCGCACGTTCCATACGCACATCGGTCAGATAGGCGATCATCGATTTGCCGTGCACTTCCTTGAAGAGATGGCGTAAGTGATTCGAGCTGAGACCTATGTGCCCGGCTACTTCTTCCAGCGAGGCGATAGTTTCGAAATTCCGGCGTATGTAGTTCTCCGCAAGCTTCACATACGCTTCCGCGGGTGAACACCTGCCAACATCCTCGCGGGTCGTGGCAGCCTGTATGGCATGCAATACCGCAGCCGTCGCGCGCATGTTCAGAATTCCCTGCTCCACCGGCCCTACGCGTGCATGGCCACGAGAAAGTGCCACGAATTCCGCGGCTACATCCGCATCGGCCAGCAAAGGCAGACAAAGTCCGCCGTGCACTATCGGCGGGGCACCCGGCGGAAGTTCAAGCTGAAGGCACAGATCATCGCCGGCGGTGACCATGGTCTGGTCATGCATCTCCTCCGGAGCGTAAAGAATAACGCAGCCTTCCTGAAAAGGCATTTCGCGACCACTTGCAACCCGGGTAACGCCGTGCCCGGTAGGGTGATACACCGCCTCCAGCCCACGATGACTGTGCATGGGGCAGTAGCTGTTTCGGGGGATGGAATGACGTACGCTGGTGACGAACGACAACGGCGGCTGACTGATTTGATCCCGTAGAAACGAGCTCCAGCTTCGAGAGGCTTCAGAAGGAGCGATGCTGGTTGTCATCAGCGATATTTATAACGATTTCCCGTGGTATTTTCACCCTGAAAATGGAGCTGATCCACGAAAACCACAAAAAGTGGCTATTTATTCGAATTGGATACAGCGTTTGCCATGCTTTACATAGTGGCATGACACAACCCGTTTCTGCGGTCCCCGCACTGCATGCCAAACGCATCGTTTTTACCGGAAAGCAACAACTCCACCTGGAAGCCTTCGACCATGGTCAACCCGCCGAAGGTCAGGTTTTAATCCGTACCGAGTTCTCTCTGATGAGCACCGGCACGGAAAACATCGTCTTCAATCGCAATTTCGATGCCGGCACCCACTGGGATAACTGGGTAAAGTATCCGTTCTACCCCGGCTACACCGCCGTGGGCACGATTGCCGCCATGGGTCCCGAAGTCACGACACGCACGGTCGGCCAGCGCGTGGCTTTCCGTATCGGCCATCGCTCACATGCGATTATGAAGGCCACGGATACATTCCCTATACCTGATGATGTGACGTGGGAGCAGGCAGCATGGTTCAGCCTGGTCAAGATCGCCTTCATGGGGGCGCGCGCCGCTGCCTATACGCTTGGCGATACGGTTCTTATCATCGGTGCCGGCCCGATCGGCCAAATGTCCGTGCGCTGGGCTCGTGCTGCCGGTGCCGCCAGCATTATTGTGGTGGATCCCGTCCCGGGACGCCTGAAGAACGCGACCGAAGGCGGCGCAACGGCCGTCATCTCGCTGCCGATCAGCGAAGCTCGCGAAGCCATTCTCGCCGCCAATGGCGGAAAGCTTCCCCGCGTCGTTATCGATGGCACGGGACACGCGGCGGTTTTCGCATCAGCTCTGACTCTCGCGGCACGTTTTGGCACCGTAGTTGTGCTTGGCGATACCGGCCAGCCGACGCAGCAGACGCTGACCACCGACGTTATCAATCGCGGTCTGCGCATCATTGGCGCGCATGACGGCCATGGCAATGAGGAATGGAACGATGCGACGATCACGGAGCTCTTCTTCAGTCTGAACCGCACAGACCGCTTCCCGATGCAGAACCTCACCTCGCACATCTTTACGCCGGAACAATGCGAAGAAGCGTACACAGTGGCCAATCGCGACCGCGCCAGCACGATGGGCATTCTGTTCGACTGGAGAAATAAATGAGCGGCGCAACAGCACTGGAAGCGCAGCCTGCGGCCTCCTCCAGCTCGTCGGCGCAGAAGGGTCTGCGCCAAAGCTTCACCTGGTGGAGTTTCTCCAACCGCGGCGGTGTATCCGCTGAAGCCTTGCTAAGAGGCGCGGCGGAAATCGGCTACAAGGGCGTGGAGCTCCTGGACGAAGCACTCTGGCCTGTGGCCAAAGAATACGGTCTGCAGATCACAACGGAAAAAGGTCACGGCACCATCGAAAGTGGACTGAACCGTCAAGAAAACCGCATGCGCATTGTCGATGAGCTCCACGAACGCATCGCCAGGGCCAAAGAATGGGAAATCCCGATCCTGATCTGCTTCAGCGGCAACCGAGCGGAGGATCTTTCCGATTCCGCCGGTCTGGAAACCTCCGCTGAAACGCTGCGCCTGATTGCACCTGCTGCCGAAGCCGCCGGAGTAATACTGGCAGTTGAACTGCTTAACAGCCGGTTAGACCACAAAGGCTACCAGTGTGATCATACAGAGTGGGGAGTTGCGCTATGCGATAAAGCAGGTTCCCCATCCGTAAAGCTGCTTTACGATATATATCACATGCAGATCATGGAAGGTGACCTGATTCGAACCATTCAAAAGCACCATTCATCTATAGCGCATTACCATACAGCTGGAAATCCCGGTCGCGGTCATCCCGATCTAAAACAGGAGATTTATTATCCTGCCATCTACCGCGCAATTGCGAAAACCGGGTACACCGGCTTTATCGGTCAGGAGTTTTTCCCCGAAGGAAATCCCCTTGAGGCGCTGCGACTTGCGTATGATGATTGCGCGGAAGCATTGGGCTAAGTTATATAGCCTGGCTTATCACTTAGAAATCACAGGTTGTGTAACTCCATTACCCGCAGCAGTATAGCGCCGACTTTCGGTGCTGCGGGTGCATGTAGACTCAGCAGTCGGGAATAATGTTGCATTTTCGCGGCGATGATGCAGATTTTATGCCAGAACTTTTTTCTGGATAACTGTTATGCGCCTTCGCCGCCACCGTTCTTTAACCTGGAGTACCTCGCTGCCCTTGCTCCTGGCCTTTATGGCCTATGGGTCGCTATGGTGCCGGGCCAGCGGGGAAAGCCGGCTGGCTGCAGAAGCTCCCGAGGTGGCGCGGGAAGTCACTTTTCGTATCGAAGGTTCTGTTCCCAAGTCATCGCTGATTCAGACGCGGCTTAGTGTAGGAAGCAAGACGGCGCTGATTACGGTGCTGAGTGTCATGGTTTTTGGCATGCTGGTGCTGCTTCGCAAGTTTGATGCGACCTCTCATTTCGTACCGCAGAGCGCGTGTGTAGTTGGTCTGACCCTTCTGGCTTTTGGCGGCGTAGCCTCAGTCTGCACCCTGATGGGGCATCCACGATTCAGACTGAATAGTATTGCAGGCGCCTCGCAACCAGCCAATGAGGTCAGCGACTCGAATTATAAGTCTGTTTACATTGCGGTGGTAGAGGGTGAAGGAAGCCCCTCGCATCACCTGAACCCGGGCAATTATTTTCTGCTGCACACTGCCCTGCCCAAGGATCAGGAACTCCCGCGCGGTTCCCGTCTCTCCATCGCGGTGGATGTCGACATAACCGCTATAAAAGAGAATCTGGAAGATGCATCCTCTTCCACCGCAGCCGCCCATTAGGATGTGCGCCTCTTTGTCGAAATAGTTGTAAAGGAAGGGCGAGTCTCCCGGTGTTTTTGATAGCCGGGCCCGCGCGCAGCCGAGCTTCTTCATCGCTGAAGAACAGAACGGTTTTCCTACCAAAGCGCGAAACAGGATTCACCTACGCAAGAAAACCATATGCACATGCCGACACTGGAAATGACTGAGGCCGAAGCTGGAGCCGAAACGGCCGAAGCCCTGGCCGCCGCCACTGAATCCTACAGCGACAACGATAACGACACCGACAGCATTGTTGCCGAGGAGACTACCGCGACCGTCATTTCCGAACCCCACCCTCTGGAAGGCGAAATCCGCCGCTGGGAGCGCATCACGCGCGACCTGCCCCCTCCCGCCAAGAATATTCTGTTTTACGGTAGCTCCACCATCCGCCTGTGGAACGAGACGCTGGAGGGAGATTTTCCCGAGCTGCCCGTTGTATGCCGAGGCTTCGGCGGTTCCGATCTGGAAGAAGGCGTCCTGTTTTTCGATCGCCTGGTAATTCCCTGCCGTCCCAGCATGCTGGTAGTCTATGCAGGCGAAAATGATCTCGTCCATGGCCGTACCGCAGATCAGGTCGTTCAGAGCTGGCGCGAGATCGTGCGTCACACCCGCCTGCACCTGGGCAGCATTCCCGTCGTCTTCATTTCCCTGAAGCCCAGCCCCTCGCGCCTTCACCTTCGCGAAGCAGTACTGGAAGTAAACCGCCGCATCAAAGCTATCTGCGCGGAATCTCCCCGCCTGCTGCGCTATGTGGACGTATACAACCCGATGCTTGACGATAACGGCAACGCCCGTCTGGAGAACTTCAGCGAAGATCAGCTGCACCTCTCCCGCAAGGGCTACGAACTGTGGGCCACCCTGCTGCAGAAGCCGGTACGCGACGCGTATAATTACGCCATCGGCGTCTGAGTAGGAATCACTGGCGGACGAGCAAAATGGTCTGGACTCCGCCTGTTTTCGATAGCGCTTTCTTGCTTCTGATTTTTTAAGCATCCACCCCATCGGGTTTCCGACGGGGTGGAACTGTTTTCAGCTTTGGTCGCTCCGAGAATGACCCCGGTGCCAGTCGCTTACGGATTATCCGCAGGCAGATCTCGACGATACAAGCCTGTACGAGGCTCGAAGGTGTAGCGCAGGAACATGAACGCGTTCAGTTCGTCGTAAGAAGCGCTCTTGGCGTAGCTCAGCAAGCCGCCAAACTGCCAGTGATCGCTCAGCAGCATCACGCCCTTTACGCGGGTGGTCATGACGATTGAGGTCGATTCCACACCTTCATACGTGCGTCCGTCCGGATCCAGCGGCAGAACAGGGCTCTCGCTCTGCTTGTTTGTTTGCATACCTCCCGCCAGGTAACCTTTCACCAGGTAGCGCTTGCCTTCTTCCGTCAGGAAGTTAACAGACATCACGCCCTGCAGAATGTAATCCGGGCTGAAGTAACCACCATGGCCCACCGTGTAGTGGCTCAGGTTTTTCTGAAAGACTTCACCCGATACACCCGGCCCGATGGAGAAGAACTTGAACCCGGGAATATTGAGATTCTTCGAGAGCCCAAGCGTGGCGCTGGCATGTGTGTTGTCGTCCACATCCACACCGGTCAGGTAATCCGCCTGGCCGTTCATGTAGACGCCCCAGCCGCCGCCAAACTCGGTATAGCGCTCGCCGCGAACACCAACTCGAATCACACGGCCCCAGCCTTCGCCCGTGTAAGGATCCTGCATACCGGTGTACGACAACAGCGATTCCTTAACGGACTCCGAGAAGAGCTCCGCGGACCAGTAGCCATCCGGAATCTGCTGGATCATGCCCAAATGCCATGTAAGTGCAGGCATTACCTCACCACCCAGCGGCGTCAGTCCCAGGTCGGCGTAGTACGTCGTCCAGCCTTCGCGACGCCAGCTGAGGCGGGGCTCCAGCACAGTATACTGCGTCTTGGGGCTTTCGAATTCGCCAGGTGGCGCAATGAGGGGCGCAGAGCCAATCAGAGCACTGTTCTCACGAAAATTACCAGCGTCCAGATTAATAATCTTTGCCTCGAACATCACGTCATCCAGCCCGGGCAGTACCAGATTATACTGGGCCAGAGGAAAAGTCGTTGCGCTCAGTTTGCTGGTACCGGAGTCACCGGACTTCTCACGAATGCCCAGACCTCCAACAATGTTCTTCGTATCGACATTCTTCAGGCCGGGGATATTCGGATCGAGATTATGACCTGCAATTGGCAGGCCGCGATCCACGTATTCCTTCGCGGTCTCGGTACGATACAGCTTGGCAAAAGGCCCGCCCAGTTCACGGGACAAAGTGCTTAGCTTGTCATACTCACCCAGATTCTTCAGGCTGTAATACAGACCTTCGGCCAGATCCGACCGAGGGTTCAGGCGGTACAGCTTCTCAAACATAGGCGCGGCTTCGGCGTAGCGCTGCAGGTGGAACAGATTCCACGCCTTCACGGTCATACCGCCGATATCCAGACGCGAGTAGCTCTGCGCTTTATCCAGCATGCTCAGGCTGTCCTTGTAGCGGTTCGATTTTTGCGCTTCTTCGGCCTGGCCTACCCAGTCGTCGGCAATTTTCCTTCGCGCCATTCCAGCACCCTTGCCGGCGTTATCGTTCTGGTGATCCCATTTCTGGGCTTTCTCGAACCAGACCAGGGACTCCTCGTAATGTTTGTCGTCGTAGAGACTCCACGCCAGAGGTAGTGCCGTGTTCAGATCCTTTTCCTTATCCACCGCGGCAGCCTGAGTGCGATCCTGCGACTGGCGGATTTTCGAGGCACGATCCTTGGAGTAGGTCGGCAAAAGCTTCTTGAGAGTGGGATCCAGTGTTTCATACTGGCGCACAGCGGCCTCCGCTGCAGGAAAGTCGCTCGACTTCACGTAGCTTAATACCAAACCCTTGGCGGCGACAGCGTTGGTCGTATCCCACTCCAGCAGACGCTGAAACCACGTTGTGGAATCAGCGAAACGCTTTGCATCGTAGTAAGCCCACGCAAGGCGCAGTCCCAAGCCGATATCCTTGTTTTCCACCAGTTTGGCCAACAGTTCCTCCCCACCAGGCGCCATCATCTTGTTCACAAGCGCCGTCTGAGCGCTGGGCACCAGTCCGGCCAGTTGCGGATCCAGTGCACTGTACTTGGCAGCAGCAGCTTCCGCGCGGGTAATCAGATTCAGCTTCACCAGGCTGACAATAAGGCCCTTGGCCGCTACAGCATTCTTGCTGTCGTACAGGAGCGCCTTCTCAAACCAGGGTAATGCATCGCTTGTCCGTTCGTCCTCAAAAAGAGCCCAGCCAAGCTGCGCAGCAAGTTCGGTGTCTTTATTATCTTCCACCTTTTTACGTGCGGCGGTACCGGCGGGAGTGTTCTTCTTCATCTCCTCCACCTGGCCCTTGTAGGCGGGCGGCACCAGCTTGATCAGCAACGGATCAAGCGCGGCATACTTCAGCGCATCCTTTTCGGCTTCGTCAAACTGGTTAAGCGCAACACGGCATACTACGACGCCCTTGGCTGCCACGGGATTCTGATCATCCCACGCCAAAATTTTCTGAAACCACGGCAGCGCCTCGGCGGGCCGCTTATCGTCGTAAAGACTCCACGCCAGCTTCAGGGCCATGCCCACGTTCTTGTCGATTTCAAGCTGCTTGCGCGCCATCTCTCCTTCGGGACGCATTAACTGCGATACCTGTTCTTCGGCGGAAATGGGTACCAGTTTTTCCAGCAAAGAATCCAGGCTGGCGTAACGCTGCGCCATGTCTTTGGCTTTTTTCAGCTCGCCCATGCCAACATGGCTAAGAACGACGCCCTTGGCCGCACCCGCGTTCTGCGCATCCCACACAAGAACACGTTCAAACCACGTCAGTGCATCGGCGTAGTGCTTGCCTTCGTACAAAAACCAGCCGTAACGCATAGTCATCGTGACGTCCTGCGTATCTTCCAGTTGCTTGCGAGCCGAAGCTGCATCAGGCCCGGTCAACTGCTTCCACAGAGTGTCCTGGTACGCTTCTTCCGGTGTGCGCGGACGGTTCGAATTCTTATTGGTGGTGGGAGACGACGGGATTTCCGTGTCCTGGGCCTGCTGCACATAAAGATCCTGTGCCATCCCCTGTCCGCTGGTCATCAGCAGCCCCGCTAATGTGGCAAGACAAAGCGCAACACGACGCGCTCCGGCTTTGCGGCCGAGGCGCGATGTCATCTTCGTCCAGTGCATAAGGGGAAGTGAATTCCGGGTCATTTGGCAAGATCCGATGCGGCTGCCTTCGCTAAAAGGAGCAATGTTGCAGAGTAATAGCTATCTCCTTCGACCATTCCCGGCCATCTGATGGAAGCCAGCGGCCTCTTTTCCAGAACGGCCTGAGCCAGCAGGTAAATAGCCTCTTCCCCGGGAGGTGCGGCGTAATCAGCAGGTTCATCGTCATCCAGGCCCACAGTGGCGACTGGTCGGCCTCCCACTTGCTTTTCCGACCAGAACTCCACAAACGGCTTCAGCAACGCCTCGTCGCTGGCCTGTCCGGCCCAGGCCAGGTAGAGTGGAATACGGAACGCGTTGTAGCCGAATTCCTGGGGAAACTGCTCTTTGGGCGGCATCCCTACCGCGCCGATTTCATCCACGAAAAGCCAGTCCGGAGGCAGCTTCCACTTACCGTATTTCGCAATGCCTAACAGCCGGCGACCGCTGGAATCCAGCGCCGTCCACACTGTGTTGCCCGTCAGCTCCCTAAATTCATGAAACGCAGGGAAGATCCAGTACGAAAGATTCACGATCGTGCGCCCCCCTTCTTTCTGGAAACCGATCAGCCCAGGGACCAGCAGCATCCCGTGCGGCGACTGCACCGTCAGGCGCTCGGCCAGTGCAAGTGCAAACGGCTGAGCCTCAGCGGCATATTTGGAATCCGGCCAACGCTTCGAAGCGCGGATCAACGCCCATGCGACCAGCACTTCGCCATCGCTGGCGTTATTCGGGTCATCCACATGGCCACCCGTGCCGGAAACGTCGGGAATCCAGCTCCAGCTCAGCAGGCCATCCTGTCGAGCCAGGTGAGTCTTCGTCCAGCCCCACATTTCGTCAAAGGCGGCCCGGTCTCCATAGTGCTCTGCCAGCATCATGCCGTAGCCCTGACCTTCTGTATGGCTTTTATTACCGTTGCCGGTATCGACAATGCGACCTTCGGGGCGCAAATATCGGGCCTTATAGGTGGTCCATTCGCGATCGGTAACCGTTCCGGCTTTCTCGCCGGAAAAACAGCCCCAGAAGAACGACGGAATGCCGAGAATGCACATCATAACAGGCAATCCCCAGACACGTCCGCGCCGAGGGCGCTGCCCAGGGTGGGAGGCGGGGATCGGGAAAGAGGTGGCGCTCTGATGAACCATGACGCCGGGGTTTTTACGATTTAAAGCGTGAAAAGTAAAGAAAATGAGTAACCCTTTCAGACAAATAATGTTATGACACATGTATAAGAGCAAATGTATAAAAAGAAAACAAGACAGCTCCGCCGCCAACCTTCCGACACTGAAAGGTCATGTCTACAACTGGCCCGAAATTGAGCTAAACTTTGGGCTAAAGGATACGACAACTCATCAAAGACACTCACAAAATATAGTATGAATTACGATATTCCGCCCTTTAGATACAGTCCGATTGCTTCAATGGTACTGCATCTCAATGGAGGATGATCAACAACAACTCCTGCAAATGAAATCGGTTAAATATCGACAAAAGCCGACTTCCAATTAATCTCATCATTGTCGTACCCAACACGAAACCTTTTCCGCGTCTCTGAGGAAGATCGTGCGTAAAGCCTTAGTCAAAAGATATTAGCCGATATTTTCCTTGACCCGACACCACTCCTTCCTGCTATTAACTCCGCACCCCTATCCCCATGAATTACTTTCAAGAGGCTTCCGCATGGTGGACCAAATGGAATGAGAAGATCATTTTCTGGATGTGGGTAGCTGCGGCTGCGGCAATCGCCTGGCTGGCGATTATTCCAACTGATACGTACGCACAGCTCATTACGGCGTCGCTGATCATGACTGCGCTCATGGTAGCGCGCCGCTTTAATATCGCAGGTGCCATGCGCGAGGTGTTTCTGTTCCTCGCCGCTTACCTTTCGCTGCGTTACTTCTTCTGGCGTACATTTAATACGCTCGTCTATTTCGATCCCATCAGCTTCGTGCTGGCCCTGATGCTCTATGGTGCGGAGATTTACGGCATTGTCATTTACCTGCTGGGATTGTTCGTCAATATCTACCCCCTGGATCGCGTATCACCCAAGCTTCCCGATAATCCTGATGAATGGCCGGGCGTTGATATCTTCATTCCGACATATAATGAAGATCCCTCCATTATTGAGCTAACGCTTTTCGCAGTAGTCCAGCTGGATTATCCCAAGCATCGCTATACCGTTAATCTATGCGATGACGGCGGTACGGATCAGAAATGTAACGACGCCGTTCCTGCAAAAGCCGCAGCCGCACGTGCCCGGCGCAAAGAGCTTTCTGAGATGTGTGACCGCATTGGCGCCAAATACTGCACGCGCGCCAAGAATCTTCACGCTAAAGCCGGTAACGTAAACTCGGCCTTCAATGCAACCAGTAATGATCTCGTCCTCATTCTTGACGTGGATCACGTTCCTACCCGTGACATTCTTCGCCGGACTGTAGGGTTGTTTCTTGAAGATCCCAAACTCTTCCTCGTCCAGACACCGCACTTTTTCCTTAACCCGGATCCTATCGAAAAGAATCTTGATACGTTCAAGGTAATGCCGAATGAGAGCGAGATGTTCTATAGCGTCATCCAGCGCGGTCTCGACTTCTGGAATGCCGCGTTCTTTTGCGGCTCTGCGGCAGTACTACGACGTAAGTACCTAGCGGAAGTGGGCGGCATTAGCGGTGACACGATTACGGAAGATGCGGAAACGGCGCTGCTTCTGCATTCCCGAGGCTATACCAGCGCGTTTATTCGGCAGCCTATGGTGGCGGGTCTTTCTCCGGAAACGCTCGGCGGATTCATGGTGCAGCGCAGTCGCTGGGCCATGGGTATGGTGCAGATCTTCCTGCTTAAGAATCCTATGCTGCTCAAAGGCTTAAACCTTGGCCAGCGATTGTGTTATCTTAACTGCTGCTTCTTCTGGTTCTTTGCGTACGGGCGGCTTGTGTACATGGTGGCCCCGCTGGGCTTCCTTATCCTGGGCCTTAAAGTCTATAACGCTTCGGTAATGGAATTCTTTGCATACGCCATACCGCATATGCTGGCGGCCATGTTTATATCGGACTTTCTGTATGGAAGAGTCCGGTGGAGCTTCATTTCCGAGCTTTATGAACTGATTCAGGCGCCATACACAATGCCTTCCATCATTCAGGTGCTGATGAACCCAAGAGCGCCCACCTTTATTGTGACGCCTAAGGGTGAACAGCTGGATAAGGACTTTATATCGCCGTTAGGTACTCCATTTTATACACTGCTGTTCGGTACTATTATTGGTCTTTGCTTCGGTCTTTATAAATACATCCATTACCCCATGGATAGATCAGTTATCGTTATTACGATGGCGTGGTGTACCCTTAACCTCGTCATGATTTTTGCCGCTATCGGGGTTATGTTTGAGCGAAGGCAGAGACGCGCCTGGCCGCGCATCCCGGAAAACCTTAAGGGCACGCTGGAAGTGAATGATCAGATAGAAAAAGTCACCGTGGATGAAGTTGCCATGGGTGGTCTGCGTGTACTGATCAGTCTTCCGCTCTATCGCAAATTAAAGCCTGGCCAGGCCCTGATTCTTAATGTCGAATCCAGCCAGACGGATCCGCTGATGCTGACCTTCCACATGAAGATTCTGAAAAAGCGAATCGTCTACGGAGTTCCGCACCTCATTATCCAGTTTGATTACCAGAATGATGCCGAGCGCAAATCAGCCGTGGTACTCATTTATGGCGACAGCGACCGCTGGCTTCGCTTCCAGGAAGTCCGCATGACCAAGCTGGGTATTACGGGCAGTCTGGGATTCATTATCCTGCAGGGCGTAAAACATTCCTACGCACACTGGTCCTACGCTACCGTACTGTTCTTCAAATGGATTCTGGAAAGCATCAAGAATTATACCATGTCCTGGCTACGTTGGTTTGGCAGACTGGCGCTGGGTTAGTATTCACTTTGCAATAGTAAACACACACTACTTCATACACGTTATGCGATCGATTCTCATTGCACTGGCCATCTGCCTGCATATTACTGGTAATACATTTGCACAGGTAATACCCACGCCCAGCCCCACGCCTACACCGACTACCAGCGGCACGAATCCCCCTTCAGTTGTAACGCCAGGCGTTACCCCCAGTACCTCTGGCAATCTGCCGCCAGGCGCCCCGGCACCTGCCCCTGCAACATCCTCTGCTGCCGCACCTGTATTGGATCCCAATACACGTACGCTTGCCTCCTTCATGGATAAGGACGGTCAGGTCATGCTGCGTCATGACGAAGCGCAGTACCGCTTCTCTATCCCCCTTAGCGCCCGTATGAATGTGACGGGCGGACAGGTTGTTCTTAACTACGTCAATTCGATCAGCCTTCTTGGTGAGCGCTCTCAGATCTACGTTACCTGGGATCAAAAGGTTCTCGGCCAGCTTCCTCTTCTCGGTACCAACCCCACGGGCCGCCTGATAGCCCCGCTGGATATTAAAGGCTATACCAAGCCTGGTTACCATGATTTGCATATCAATGTTGCCCAGCACTATACCTTAAAGTGCGAAAACCCCTCGGCTCCCGAGCTCTGGACACAGGTTGATCCCCTTACCTCCACAGTAACGCTTCAGTATGAGCTAAAGCCTCTCAAGCCTCGTCTTTCTGAGCTTTCTGATCTTATTGATGACAAGCTCTGGCTTCCCTTCAAGCTGCACATTGTCACCACCTCTTCCAACAGCATGCAGGATCATCACCTGCAATGGGGCGCCCTGGTAACGCAACGCGCAAGCCTTCTTTTAAAATATCGTCCTCTCGAGTTAACCCACAGCGCCGGACTTATCGCCAATGGCGACCAGGTTGTTATCGGAACCCGGGATGAGCTCTCCGCTATTCTTCCTGCTTCTATCTCAGATTCTATTAACAACAGCTTCATTGGTATCTTCGCTAATCCCAAGGATCCCCGCTACTTCATTCTTGTTGTATCCGGGCGCGATATTGATGGCGTCACCAAAGCAGCAAAGGCATTCGCAGCCCTCAGCTTCCCACTGCCGGCAACTCCTACTATGGAAGTTGCCGACGTAGCACTGCCGGAGATCCCTGTCCGCGAAATGCCCTCCACTGCCCAGCCTTCCACTTCGTACAAGTTTTCGCAGTTTGGTTTCCGAAGCGGTACCCTGCAGGGCATGAATACGGGCGGCTTCCGTATTACGGTAAACATGCCGGCAGATATCTATGCTGCTGAGCACGTCAATCTTCGCTTCCGTCTTCACTTTGCCCATGGCGCTCGTCTTCGCCCGGATTCCGTATTTAATGTCTTCCTCAATGGCCGATTCGAAAACGTTATTTATCTGAACACCGATTCAGGATCGGTATATCGCGACTACTCACTGACGGTGCCTCTGCGCTCCTTTGATAAAGGCGCTAATCTTATTGAGTTCGTACCTCAAATGGTGCCGCTGGTATCCGATCAGTGCGAAATTATTCAGACGGAAAATCTGCTGTTTACGCTGTTTGATGACTCCGTAATGGATGTACCTGCGGCTACCCGCTACGTTCAGATGCCGAATCTTCGCCTGACAGGACGTACCGGCTTCCCTTACCTGGAAAAATCGACAGGAGCAACGTGCGCCATCCAGGTTGCTGCGCCGGACAGCGGCTCAGTGGCCGCGGCCTGGATGATTCTGGCCAAGCTTACCCGCCTTGCGGGCGCTCCCCTTACCGATGCGATTATCACCTTCCGCCGTCCTCCTGAGGATCGCGACTGGATCGTTGTTGGAGTTTACTCGCAGGTCGACCCCAAGCTGGCGGCGGCAGCACCGATTAAGTTCCTTACCGGCGGGCAAATCCCCAACGTGTTTAACAAACTGCCTGAAGGCACAGCTACCATCTCCCAGGGTTTCATGGGCTTCCTGAAGAGCCTCGGTCTGGACACCTCTGAACCCCCGGCTGATCCCGTCAAGAAGCTGGACACTGTCTCCGGGTCCAACTCGCCTGCTGATCTGGGAGTTCTGATGCAGTTTGAATCCCCCTACGCAAGCGGCCGAACCATCACTCTGGCCACCGCCACCAGTGGCGAAATCCTCCAGGCTCGCGTGGCCAGCCTGGTTAAGGATGAATGGTGGAGCTCCATCAACGGCGACTCGATGATCTGGGGAGAACCGCTGCGCAGCATCGCCAACGAAACGTTCGCGAAGCCTTACTATCTGGGCTCTTACAATCCGGGAACGGCCATTCAATACCAGTTCTCCCAGCGTCCCTGGCTCTGGATCGTCTGCGTGTTCGCACTGGTGATCGTTTTTGCACTGTTGACCCGGAAAGTCCTGTTTGCGTTCCGTACACGCGTCCATGGCAAGGGCGGCAAGCACTAACGCTGAAAGTGCGGTATTATTCGGAAGCGCTTCGCTATACCCTCACTGCCCAGCGGCAAGGGTTTAGCGAAGTGTCCGTGCCAGAAGCCAACAGAGGCTCAGGTTCCCAAAAGCTTGCACACCGCTGCCTGCTGACTATTTGCTATCCAGTTCGGCTTCAGTCATTGGCTCCAGGTGCTCGTTCAGATCGAAGAGCAGGCCGCTGCCTTCGCGTCGAGCCAGAAATTCGCCCACCAGGAAGAGTGAACCTGCAACCAGCACCGGACGTTCCGCAGCGCTGACAATTTCCTGAATCTCCTCCCAGGCCGCGCCCAGATTCGCGAATGCGCGCGAGCGATGGCCGAACAGCCCCGCCACCTGAAACGGATCCGAACTGCGAGCGCTGGAAACGCCAACAACAAACACCTCGTCCGCCAGAGTACCCAGCATTGGTGCCATGGTGTCCCAGCTTTTATCCTGTAAAAAGCCGCACACCAGTACGCAGCGGCGATCCCGATAAGCAGACTGCCACGTCTCCACCAAGCGCTGAACCGCGTCCGGATTGTGCGCCCCATCCACCACCACTGGCGGATCCGCGCGCAGCACCTGAAAGCGACCTGGCCAGACCGCCTCGGCAAGACCATCCGTCATCATTGCGTCCGTTATAAAACAGCGCGCCCGCTTGCGCAGCAATTGCAGCGTCGCCAAAGCACATGCGGCATTGCGCACCTGATGCGGTCCCAGAAGGCCGAGCGAGTACTTCTTCTCCCCTATTCTAGTGCGCTGGCGACCACGAACAATTCCCAGATTTCGGGCATGATGCGGCGACACATGCTCAAACGGCGCATCCAGTTCATCTGCCTTGCGGCGGATGACTTCCAGAGCTTCGGGATCAAGAACGCCGGACACAACGGGAACTCCCGGCTTGATGATCCCGGCCTTTTCGCCTGCGATCAACGCCAGAGTGTTGCCCAGATGCGTGGCGTGATCCATTGCGATGGACGTAATGACCGAGCACTCCGGCGTCACGATGTTTGTGGCGTCAAAGCGACCGCCAAGCCCAGTTTCCCAGACAACCCAGTCCGCCTTACTGCGCTCAAAGTACCACAGTGCAAGGGCCGTCATTACTTCAAAGAATGTCGGATGCCCCAGGAAGACATTACCGCCATCATCCGAGGCAGAAGCAGGCGCGGCCATTTGGGCCAGAATAGGTTGAAGAGTTTCAACACCTTCTGTCAGCTCCTCCATCGAAATGGGGACGCCGTTGATCTGAATACGTTCGCAGATGGAGATAAGGTGCGGGCTGGTAAACATACCAACCCGATAGCCCGCTTTGCGAAGGCACGATGCCAGAAACGCCGAAGTGGAGCCCTTGCCGTTGGTACCGGCTATGTGGATAAACCGCATGCGCTCATGCGGACCGCCGATGCGTTCGGCCAGATCGCGCATGTTCTCCAGACCGAGCTTCATGCCCATCATTCGCAATCTGCCGAGAAATTCGAGAGCCTCCTGGCCGGTCATAACGTCACAATAGCGAGTGCTGCCGTTGCGTGGCAAGCAATGGCAACAGCTTGATGCTTAAAGATGCACAATCTGTATCAGGATTGCGGAGCAACCGCGCCGGAACCCGCCTCGGGTCCGCCAGACGTAAGCCTGTGCCAGGCTTTAAGATAGCGGTGCATGCGCTCCACGTCCTTGTCGCCAATCGCCTTGTTTCGGCGGATATCCATATTGTCTTCCAGATCGCCCAGCTTCACTTCCTTGCTCAACTCGCTGCCGGCGCTGCGCTCAACAAACTCTTCGTATGTCTCGTCATCGCGCCGGGTCACGCGATCAATCGCCGCGAGAATATGCTCCGCAAAACCTTCGCGACGAAGATCTTCCAGACCCCAGCGATGCGGGGGAACGCTGTCTTCCACCACATCGTGCAGAATGGCCACGATCCGAGCGTCGTCGGACCTCATCTTATGCATGATACGGAGCGGATGCAGAATATAGGGCTGGCCGGACTTATCCTTAAAGCCCTTGTGTGCCTGCACTGCAATCTCTAACGCGCGTTCAAGAGTGGCCATATGAAGTAAGATAAATAGAGTACCGGGGATGCTGTCCGTTAAATCGACGGCAGCTTACTTTGCCGGGATGCCCGCATTCGGCTCGAACGGCTTGCCCTGTTTCTCAAGGCCGAAAGCGTCGTGCACAGCCTGCGCAGCCTTCTGGGCCAGATCCTGGTCCACTACCACGCTGATCTTGATTTCGCTCGTACTGATCATCTGGACGTTTACACCCGCGTGGGACAGCGCACCGAAAAGCTTGGCCGCGACACCGCTGTGAGAGCGCATACCGATGCCGACGACGGACAGCTTGCTGATACCATCCTGCGACAGGAATTCACGCGCGCCAATTTCCGTGACCACGGGGTCGATCACCTTGCGAGCCTTCGGCAGATCGTCCTTGTTCAGCGTGAAAGTGATGTCGGTTGTGCCCTGCAGGGAGACGTTCTGCACAATCATGTCGATATTCAGCTGCGCCTCGGCAATAGCCGAGAATACGCGCGCGGCCACACCGGGCTTATCCGGCACACCTGCAATCGTTACCTTGGCCTGATTCTTTTCGACACTTACGCCGCGCAATACTACATGTTCCATCGATTTGTTTTCCTCTCGGATGATCGTACCTTCGTTATCGTTAAAGCTGGAGCGCACCTCAAAAACCACTCCAAACTTCTTGGCAAACTCCACAGAGCGCGCCTGCATTACCTTTGCGCCCAGGCTGGCCAGTTCCAGCATTTCGTCGTAGGACAGCTCTGTAATCTTGCTGGCGTTCGGCACGAGCCGTGGATCTGCCGTATAAACGCCGTCCACGTCCGTGTAGATCTGGCAGACATCCGCCTTCACTACGGCAGCCAGCGCTATCGCCGTAAGATCCGAGCCGCCGCGGCCCAGCGTGGTGATATGGCCGCTTTCGGTCTCCCCCTGAAAACCCGCAACGATGACGACATTGCCTGCATCCAGATGCTCATGAACGCGCTTCGGCGTGATGTTCTGGATCTTGGCCTTGGTATGGATGCCATCCGTCTGGATACCCGCCTGAGCACCGGTCAGCGATACAGCAGGAATTCCCAGACCGTGCAGAGCCATGGCGGTAAGCGCGATGGTCGTCTGCTCCCCTGTCGCGAGAAGCATATCCATTTCGCGCTCAGAGGGTTCGGTGGTCACTTCACGCGCCAGTTTGATAAGTTTATCGGTAACGCCGGACATCGCGGAAACGACGACCACTACCTTATGGCCCTCTTTGTGCCAACGGGCAACGCGACGGGCGACATTGCGAATGCGTTCGGCATCGCCGACGGATGTGCCCCCGTATTTCTGAACAATAAGCGACATGGGAAGTTAAAAGGAAAGCGATCAGACATAGCAGCCTGTACGCGGAACGCAAGCATTCTGCAAAAAATGGGCACCATTGCGAATCGTGGCTTATCCCGAAGGCGCAGCAACATGACAGAAAAAGATCGCAATGTTGCACCCGCGGAATGCTGATCTTCTTTGCCCGCTTCCTGCACTTTCTTAAGTGCAGTTCATACGTTTTGAAGAAATAAAGTTCGAATTGACCACTCATCACTTTGTCTCTAAACATAACTACTTCATCCCACCTGGAGGATATATGAACAAAAATAACAACACATCTATCAGCGCACTGCAGTTCGAAAACATCTCCTTTTTTCGAGCCGACAAGTAAGAGACGCCGCGGTTACCCGTCCGAGACACGCGTCCGGAAAGGCATCAGGATCGTGCACGGCGACAAAGAGTTGCACGAGAAGTTGGGCCGCAAAGATTTATGCCCGTGCGGCTCCGGGAGGAAATTTCCGCAAATGCTGCCTGCAGACCGGGCGGCACGACGGCTCCCTCCGTGACCACTACTTTTAGAGAATAAGTAGGTATCAATATTCACAACGCCGCGCCCTTTATCCGGGCGCGGCGTTGCTTTTTCTGGAATCAGACTATTCCTCTATCGCTGCTTTAAGTATCTGCGCGGCTCGAATGCGGGCCATATCAAACTTCAGGCTGCGATCGAATCCGTAAATGCCGTTCTGCTCCTGAAAGACGTCGGTAAGCTGCGTGTAGCAGTAGCCAAACATGCCTGCGTTATCCAGAAGAGCCGCGCACAGCCCTTCGAACCGCGCGTAAAACTCCTCAATACTCACAGGACGTTTTCCATATCCCCACGAAGCGTCACCAGGCCGCGCGGCAGGATTCCACCAGATGCCGCCAAACTCGCTGACAAAATACGGCTGCCCGTGATAAGGCACACACCAGGCCGACCCGTTCTCGTTATTGATAAACGGATTGCCTGCGGCGGCACCTGCATGGCGCGCACGGAAAGACTCAGGATCCTGGTCGTAATCGTGCGAGTCGTAGATATCGGTATCCGGCACGCGATGAGAGTAACCTGAGGCGTCGAGCACTGGTCGTGTTTTATCCAGTGCCTTCGTGGCAAAGAACATCGCGCGAGCGGCATCTTCCAGCGCCGAAATCCGACCCTGTGTCCGTTCGTACGATTCATTCATAGGGCACCAGCCAATGATGCTGGGGTGGGAGTAATCGCGCTCCACGGCTTCAAGCCACTCGCCCACATAGCTGGTGCTGAACTTCTGGTGATGGTCATGGTGCGGTCCCTGGACACAATCCCAGTCCGGAAACTCGCCCCATACCAGGTAGCCCATCTTATCCGCATGATACAGAAAGCGCTCCTCAAAGACTTTCTGGTGGAGACGCGCGCCATTAAATCCTGCCTCCAGGCTCAGCTGAATATCGCGCTTTAAAGCCTCGTCGGATGGTGCCGTAAGCAATCCGTCTTCATACCACCCCTGATCCAGCACCAGCCGCTGGAAGACGCTTCGGCCATTGATCTTAACCATGTAACCATCAATGGAAACAGAGCGCAGTCCACCATAAGTCCGAATCTTATCTATGACATTCCCGTCCACTCCAACCAGCTCCACGTCGATGTCGTGCAGAAACGGATCTTCAGGGCTCCACAATCGCCGTCTGTCTGCGGGTAGCTGTAAATCCAGAGATACCGAAAAGCCCTCCGCCGGTTGTGTCGCTTCCGCGATAACTGAGCCGTCTTCATCCTTCACTGTAGCGTGCACGGATACGCCTCCGCCGACTGCAAAGGACTTGCGATTGCCACTTAACGGCAACTCCAGAAGAAAGATGCCCCGCGAAATATTCGGCGAAACGCGAGGACGTCCCAGCCATGCCTCATTTACTGGCTCCAGCCATACGCTCTGCCAAATGCCCGTGACTCGCGTGTACAGGCAGCCGTACTTGCCGAACGAGGAAGTCTGCTTGCCACGCGGTTGTGAATCCGTGGCGTTATCCCGCGCGCGAACCACTATTTCGGCCTTCTGCCCAGCCTCAGCCACACCTGTCAGGTTACATGCGAAAGGAGTGAATCCTCCCCGGTGGCTGCCGACCTGTGTTCCATTTACCCAAACTGTTGCATCATAATCCACCGCCTGAAAGTGAAGCAACACAGAGCGTCCCTCCCATGCGGAGGGAATCTGCACGGTGCGCCGATACCAAACCGCATTGAGAAAATCTGTATTGGCGATGCCGGATAAAACGGATTCCGGGCAAAATGGCACCGTAATCTGGCTAACCAGCGGACGGGTAAGCAGACCTCGCTCTTCTCCGGAATCTCCCTGATCTGTCTCGAATTCCCATTGGCCATTCAGACAGAGCCAGTCAGTACGGACACACTGAGGACGAGGATATTCCAGACGCGGAATAACAGTAGTGGATTGCATATATATGAAGTAAAATTCTGCACTGGAATCACCAGCAAAGTCCCGATATCGTGCCAAAATTTCAATAAATGCGCTATGGGTGAAATCCTGAAAACCATTGGTGAAATCCACTCCATCGGTGCATCCACTAAAGAAACGATTGTATCGCCCGCGCAATGCCCTGCGCTTCTTCAGCACCACATTCTTCTCGCCGGCATCTCGGAGGCTGGCCCGGACTTCTCGTTCATCCGATTCCGCCCCGGCAAGAGTCAGATTCTGGCCTGTACCCATGGTCGCGGCGAAGTATGGCTGCCAAATGAGGAGACAGATCACAACTCGATCGAAACCCAGGGCAAATGGCATCCATGCACGGCAGGCGAGACATACGTTACCTCGGCCACGGCAGCGCATGGGTATCACGCCAGACGCCGGCAACCGTGGCGAGTGTGCTGGGTGGTGTATGATTTGCCGGCCATGGATCAGGCTCGCCCGCAACCTTTTCTTGCACAATCTGATACGCGGTTGCTCCAGAGTGCGCTCACCGGGCTTTGTCAGGAAGCATCCGGCGTTGCCGATCCCGCGCTGCTGGAGGACTGGGCGCGGCTGGTGCATATTTATGCCATGCGCACGATTCAGCGCCCGCCGGATCCCCGACGTCTTCGAGCGCTCTGGGAAACTGCCGGCGCCTCGCTGGCTCGTCCCTGGAGTCTGGATGATCTGGCAAAGGCAGCTGGAATGGGTGCCGAACAGCTCCGTCGAGTATGTCTTCGCGAAACGGGCCGCAGCCCCATGCAGCATCTTACCAGTTTGCGAATAACACGCGCCACCGCGTTGCTGGCCACCGGCCGCAGCGTTAAAGAAGTCGCGCCTGCCGTTGGCTATCAGAATGAGTTCGCCTTTTCCAGCACTTACAGCCGCTGGACCGGGCGCAGCCCTTCAAGTGTTCCCAAACCACAGCCGATGCCTGAGTAGATAAACCTGAGCCGTGCCGGCATTGCAGATGTAAAGCTTAACATTAATCTTCATACGTTGAAGCGCCCAAGCTTCTTAAATAAGAGCCATGCACACAATGACACCATCGGCACGACAGATTACATGAAGTGACGGAAAATATATTTCATTTAGCCAGTTAATTTTTGCACGATAAAGTCGAGGTGGTTTAGATAACCAGGTAAAACTTTCTTTGATAGAGTTGATTTAAGCACATTATTGAACAACTCTTGAATTTTCTATGTTCTTTGACAAGAACATTGATTTTGAAAAATGTTCTTGGTACTATAGGGCTAGAAATGAGCGAGACCGATAGTCCCGTTACACTAAAGATGATTGCTCAGGTGGCAGGTGTCACCCATCCTACAGTGTCACGCGCGTTGCGCAACGATTCGCGCAATATCAGCGAGGCCACGTGCAAGCGTATTCAGGAGATTGCCCGATCCCTGGGATATCGCCCCGATCCCGCAATGTCCGCACTCATCGCCCACCGCACACGTGTACGGCATCAGGGCGAGTATAACAAAATCGTGGTGCTCAACGCCTGGGGTACTCAGCCTTTACCGCCCTATTTTCAGGAACAGCTGCACGGGATGACGACCAAGGCTGCGGCCCTTGGCTATCAGATCGACCTGCTTCCCGTGCCTGTAGACACTTCCGCCCAGGCGCATCTTTCCCGCACTCTGGTGTCGCGTGGTATCCGCGGAATCATTGTGGGGCCGCTGCCCGTTTCGCGACCCCACGTGCAGCTAGAGTGGAAACACTTCTCCGCGGTAACTACCGGCTACAGCCTCGCTTCTCCCTCCCTGCCCTATGTGGCGTCCAATCACCTTCAGTCCATAGAAACGATCTACGAGCAGTTGCGTTTGCTGGGTTATCGCAAGATAGGCTTCTTTCATCACCGCGATTCCGAACGGCGCAACCGCCACCTTTACCTGGCCTCGTACCTTAAATGTCTGGTGCTGGATGGAATGACGCATGACGAAGCGCCACCTCTCCTGACAAGCGACGCCCATAATCCCAATCCTCTGGACTGGATCACACGGCATGGTTTCGAGGCGGTCATCTGCGGGTGGCACGAGTCCCAACACCTGATGTCGAACATGGAGAGCAAAGGTCTCCGCGTTCCCGACGATTTGGGCATCGCCTCTTTCGGTATCTCACACGATACTCTTACCAAGATGTCCGGCCTTGCCGAGGACTGGGTCAACATTGGCACTGAAGCCGTGGCTCTCCTGCAATCGCTAATTCTGGCAGGCAAGCGCGGTCTGCCGGAACAGCGCACGGCCATCCTGATCGACGGCAAATGGAAACAGGGTGAGACCGTGCGTGGAGAGACAATCTCCACAGCAGTTGCTCCGTCAAAAAAAGAAGACTCATGCGCCGCCGCATGGATTGAAGCGCCGGAACCGCTCGCGGAGCGCTCGTGATTAATGATCGGTTATTGGTTTCGTTCCCGTTAAGGCCAACAGATAAAGAAGTACCACGTCCAGACTATCAGCATTAACTGAACGGGCGTGCGTACATACAAATAGCGCAGCCCACCTTCATGGCCTCCCAGTGGTATATGTTTTAAAGCGGCATGGACATTGATGGGGAATACCGCTGCACAGAACAGGATGATACCTACGCCATACCATGCCATCCAGGGCTCCAGGTTGCTTAACTGATTCAGCGCTATTATGCCAAGCCCTATAGCAAATTCCATAATGCCGGAGATCCAGACTATCTCTTTACGATAAGGATAGCCGGGGGCCAGCACAAAATGCAGGCACGCAAAGCCACACTGCCAGAGCAACTTTCAGAATTTGTGGAATCAGCATTATCGGCAAATTTCGTCCGACTTATTCGGTCTCTGCATCGGCATCATTCCAGCACAACTCTCTGAAACGGGCTTTTCCCGGATCATAGGGACAGTCCAGCTTCCTTGTCTGCACAGACCCAAAGCCGATAAAACAAAGCTGATTCCCAAGATAAACAAAGACAGGGAAAACCTGAAAACTGGAAAACCAAAGCAAAAATCCCTTCGTGAAAAAGGGAGCGGGTGACGAGACTCGAACTCGCGACATCAACCTTGGCAAGGTTGCACTCTACCAACTGAGTTACACCCGCATGGGTAACTTCATCTGAGTCGCTTAAGATGCACGAACCGCCTGAACTTGGCAAGCGATTCCTGAAAGAAATTTACGAATTCTTTTCGCGGCCGTTTTTCCCGGCAAAACAATCAGCTAATCTTCCAGGCAGGGATGTGGACATGCAAATCAGGACGCAGGAAAGCATTCGGACGCCCGTAATCCTACGTGAAGCTAATAGCACAAAACCAAAAGACTGCGACAAAATCCCTTTGTGAAAAAAGGGAGCGGGTGACGAGACTCGAACTCGCGACATCAACCTTGGCAAGGTTGCACTCTACCAACTGAGTTACACCCGCATGGGTAACTTCGACTGAGGCGAACAACATGCACTATCAGGCGAATTTTGCCAAGCGCTTTTTTGAAAAAAGTTTCAGGAAAGGCAATTCAGGACATATAACACTGAATTTAAATAACTGGCTATAAGACGCTTAGAAGATCACCACAAAATCCGGAAGCTCGCGAAAACGACTGGAACCGCAGGAGCCCTTCATTCGATTCGCCGCCGAATTATGCCACAGTTGTCACCCACGGCATGCTCTACAAGTCCTCTTTCGGCCCGTGCATCTGTGTCGATAGCCATAGTGAACGATACTCGCCTATTTTCAGCATTGCACGCAGGGTGCTCACACCGCTAGGATGGCGCCTTCTTATTCAGGCGTTCCAGCGCGATCATAACAAAATCCTTGCAGCCACATCCCTTTAGGTAGCCAAGACCGATGAGCCAGTCCTTCGCCCCCCAACACATGCCTGCCGCAGGTCCTCCACACCGTTCCGTCGGCGGGCCACCCGTCAACATTCAGGCCATTAATGAAGCTGTGGCGCGCGCGTCCGGCTGGGTTCGGCCCATGCAGCAGCAAATGGCCCGCGTTATCGTGGGACAGCGCGATCTGGTAGAGCGTCTGATTGTCGGCGTGGTGGCCAACGGCCACGTATTGCTGGAAGGCGTTCCCGGCCTGGCCAAAACGCTGGCGCTCAAGACACTGGCCCAGTGTATGCAGGTCCGCTTTCAGCGTATTCAGTTTACGCCGGACATGCTGCCTGCCGATATCGTGGGTACACTGGTTTACAACCCGGTGGAAGGTACGTTCAACACGAAGCACGGCCCGATTTTCTCCAATATGGTGCTGGCGGACGAAATCAATCGCGCCCCCGCCAAAGTGCAGAGCGCCCTGCTGGAAGCTATGCAGGAACGCCAGGTAACTCTTGGTGACCAGACATTCCGCCTCCCCGATCCCTTTCTGGTGCTGGCGACGCAGAATCCCGTAGAGCAGGAAGGTACTTATGCCCTTCCCGAAGCGCAGGTAGACCGCTTCATGCTCAAAATCGTGATCCATTATCCGAGCCGTTCCGAGGAGCGCTCCATTCTGGACTCCATGGGCACCTCATCTCCGTTGCTCGAGGTCTCCCCGGTCATCGGGCCTGAAGAGGTGATTCGCTCCCGCCAGGTCGTCAACTCCATCTATATTGACGACAAGGTGAAGGATTATATTGTGGATATCGTGCTCGCCACGCGCGATCCCCGCACGTATCGCCTCGATTTCCAGAATCTCATCCAGTACGGTGCCTCGCCCCGCGCCACTATCGCGCTTACTCTCGCCTCCAAGGCTTACGCCTTTATCCATGGCCGTGGCTACGTGACACCTCAGGACGTCAAGGCGATCGCCCCTGACGTGTTACGCCACCGCGTTATCGTGACCTACGAGGCTGAAGCGGAAAATCTGTCGTCCAACGACATTATCCAGCAGATTCTCGACACGCTGCCCGTACCGTAAACAGCGGTGCAGCAGCAACCCTCGCATCTGCTCCTCCCATAATATCCAGTGCAACGCCAATTCTGCCCGGACGAACCCGAGATGATGGATCGCGACGGGAACGATCCCATTGAGCTGGAGCAGGATCTGCAAAATCTCGAGATCATCAACCGGTGGTTCGGCGGGCGTCCGGCGGTGATCAGCATGCTACGACAGTTTGTGGAAGCCCTTCACCTGCGGGAAGTCACCGTCATCGACCTGTGTACAGGCTATGGCGATCACCCGCGGGCGATGACGGAATGGGCGTCGCAACAAAGCCCGCCCATTCCCATCCGCATTATGGCCGTTGATAAGCAATGGGATACACTCGTTTCCGCCCGCAGGGCCACGCCTGCGGACAGGCCCATCTTCTTTGTGCAGGCCGACGCCCGACACCTGCCCTTCCGCGATGCGGCGGCCGATATCAGTCTGTGCTCACTGGCGCTTCACCACTTCTCCGAGGATGACGCAGCGCTGATTCTTACCGAAGCACGGCGGGTAGCAGCCCGTGGAGTGGGCTGTATGGACCTGATGCGCGGCCGACTCGCTTATGCGGCCGTATGGCTTCTGACAGCGATGATTCTTCGCGCCCGCATGACCAGGCACGATGCACGCGTCTCCGTACTGCGTGCATTTAGTAAGGACGAATTTCAGGATATTGCAAATCGTGCGGGCTGGCAGAAGGTCTGGTATAACAAACTGCCCTGGTTTCGGCAGTCAATGCTCTACCTGAAAGACGAGGCATAGCTCTGATTCGGCTTGGGCATTGGCATTCTCACGATAGGATGGCACGTGCCATGCTTTTCCGCGAAACACCTCAGACCAATTCGCATGGTTATTTACACATTGGTGTGTTGATCTGCCCCATTTTTGCTCTTTATTCAAGCGGTACATAGCCGATTCCATTTTATGCACCCAGCACTTCAGAATCCCACCGCCGACACAGCAGCGGTCACGGACTCTCTTCCCGCCGTTGTAGTTGCCACCGATTCCGCTACAACTTCCCCAGTTCCCGCTGATGCCGGTAAGGAGAATCTGCTTCACAAGGCAGTACTAAAAGGCTTGGCCGCTGCATGGGAAAACCGTCTCCCTGGAACAGTTCTCCCGCTGGCAATGGCAGCGCTGGTGTGCAGCTATTACATCTGGCCGGAGAGCGGCTTTCTGCTGGAGATTCTGTCCAAGTGGAAGCAGGCAGGCGGTCTGTTCTTCGCATTTTTTGCGACCGGCTTTGCGGGCGGGGTCTTGTCGCAGGCCGTTAAAGTAGCTTTTACGCAAGGCTTTAAGTGGAAGCGGCACAATTCGATCGATGCGCTGTTCACCTTCCTGCTCTTCGGTTTTAACGGCATCATCGTGTTCTACTTCTACCGCTGGCAGGCCGATTTTTTTGGTCACGAGGCCCACTGGCATATTGTCGCCAGGAAGGTGATGTTCGACCAGTTTGTCTTCAGCGTCCTCTGGTCCACGCCCATGCAAAGCACGCTTTTTGCCTGGAAGGAGTGCGGATTCAAGTGGCAGCGACTGCGCCCTCAACTGACGAGTGCGTTTGTCGCCAATAATATGGTGCCTATGGTCATCGCGAACTGGTTTTTCTGGATTCCGATGGTTTCCCTGGTGTACTCCCTGCCGACTCCGCTGCAGTTCCCGCTTTTCTTAATTGCTAATGCTTTGTGGTCGTTAATTTTAGCTACAGTGGCCAGAACTGAGCCTGCGTGACCGCGCAGGTCAGAATTCTTGCTTTCCTTACGGCGAGGGATGTCTTAGAGTCTACGATTCTGTTTTTCCCTTCCCGATGAAACTGGCTTTTTCGAAAATGAGCGGTGCGGGCAACGATTTCGTTGTCATCGACAACCGTGACGCGGCTCTGAATCTTAGCAATGATCAGATCGCCAAACTGTGCGACCGGCACTTTGGCATAGGCGCGGACGGCCTTCTGGCCGTGGAACTTACGCCCGATGCGGATTTTCGCATGCGCTATTATAACGCCGATGGCGGCGAGGCGGAAATGTGCGGCAACGGAGCTCGCTGCTTCGCCCGCTTCGTGGAACCGTTGCGCTCGCATAACGGCAATCTCGTAACATTCACCACGCCCGCCGGACTCATCCGCGGCGAGTATGTGGGCAGCGATGTTGCGGTGAATCTGACCTCGCCAACCGGCCTGGCAATCGGTCAGAAGTTGACGCTGCCTACAGCCGGCGAACCGGAACTGCTGGTGCACAGTCTCAACACCGGCGTGCCACATGCCGTCGTGTTTGTGGAAGACGTGGAAAAAACGCCAATAGTGGAGTGGGGCCGCGCCCTGCGTCGTCATACCGCCTTTGCTCCCAGGGGCACGAATGCCAATTTCGCCCAGATTCTGGACGGCTCGACCATTCGCGTTCGCACTTATGAGCGTGGCGTGGAAGACGAAACGCTGGCTTGCGGCACAGGCGTAACTGCGGCGGCCATTCTGGCGCATGTGGTCCATGGTGTCAGCCTGCCGGTGCGAGTGAAGGTACAGGGCGGCGATTTCCTGGCGGTCCGCTTTAAATCGGATGCAGATAAATTCAGCGATGTAACGCTGCAAGGTCCTGCAACCGTCGTGTTTAAAGGCGAAATCGAAATCTAGTTGCAGTTACGGGGCCGTTTTAGTCTGGCTTTAGCTGTTACATTCCAGGCTAAATCCTCCCGGCCCCGGCCGTATCGCCCACGACTGACCGTTTTCCCGGTTTCTTCATTTCCCTTCCCCTTTCCTTCCCCCACCTACGCGCCTTCCTATGACAGCTTCCGATTCCTCAACGCCTGCCACTACGGCAAGCCCTCTATTTTACGGCACTTATACCGCACTCGTTACGCCATTCCGTAACGACGAGGTGGATGAAAAAGCGCTTCTCGATCTCATTGAACGCCAGATCGCGGGCGGCGTAGAGGGGGTAATACCGGTTGGCACAACGGGGGAATCGCCGACTCTTTCCCAGGAGGAACATCTTCGCGTCATCGATTTGACGATCAAGGCCGCGAAGGGCCGCGTTAAGGTCATTGCAGGTACGGGCTCCAACTCTACTCGCGAAGCGATTGAGTACACCCAGGAAGCCGAAGCTATGGGCGCTGACGGCACGCTGCTGGTGGCTCCCTATTATAATAAGCCGAGCCAGGCCGGCCTGATTGCACACTTTGGCGCAATCGCCGAAGCAACCAGACTCCCGATTATCCTGTACAGCATCCCCGGTCGTTGTGGCATCGAGATCGGAGTTGATACGACTGCCACTCTGGCAGCGAATCACAGCACTATTGTCGGCATTAAAGAGGCGGGCGGCACAGTAGACCGCGTCAGCCAGCTTCGGCAGGCTCTGCCGGAATCCTTTCTGATCTTCTCCGGTGATGATTCATTAACTCTGCCGTTCATGTCGGTGGGTGCCGTGGGCGTCATCAGCGTCGCATCGAATCTGGCACCCGCGGAAGTATCCGCGCTGGTAAATGCCGCGCGGAGCGGCAATTTCGCGGAGGCAGAGCGTCTGCATCGCCGTCTCTATCCCCTGTTCCGCGATCTCTTTATCGAGCCTAATCCCGTGCCGGTAAAGACCGCTATGGCGCGCCGCGACTGGATGACCGATGACGTTCGCCTGCCCCTGGTAGGCATGCAGCCAAAGAACCGCGAACGTCTCGAAATCGTGCTGTCGGCGTTGGATCTCTAAGCCAGAGTTAAAGCGACACGCTTCACCCTTTCCCAGGACTCAACTCTCCACACCTTCTCTCTTCCCATGTTACGCACCATTATTGTCGGATCCAAAGGCCGTATGGGTCAGGCTCTCATCCGCCTTATCGAAGCGGATCCTGAAACCCAACTGGCGGGCGGCATTGATGCCGGTGACGACATCGATTCTATTCTGCCCGAGGCAGACGCCATTATCGAGTTCAGCCATCACTCGGTAACCGTGCCACTGCTCGAGAAGGCGAAGAAGTTCAAGGTGCCCGTTGTCATTGGAACGACAGGACATTCCGCAGAAGAAAAAGCTGCGATTCAGGCCGCCGGCCTTGACCTGCCAATCGTTTTTGCGCCCAACTATTCCGTGGGGGTCAACGTGTTGTTCCACATCGTCAAGAAGACCGCGCAAATCCTCGGGCCGCATTTCGACCAGGAGATTTTTGAGATGCATCACCGTCTGAAAGTGGACGCTCCCAGCGGCACCGCACGCCGCCTGGGCGAAATTCTGGCCGAAGTAAAGGGCCGCGACTACGACGACGTGATTGTCAACGGCCGAGTGGGTGAGCCCGGCAAGCGTACAAAGCACGAAGTAGGCATGCATGCCTTCCGCGGCGGCGACGTTGTTGGCGATCACACGGTTTTCTTCGCAGCTATGGGGGAGCGCCTTGAACTGACGCACCGCGCCTCCAGCCGCGACACATTTGCCGGCGGAGCTATCCGCGCTGCAAAGTGGCTGAAGAACCAGGGTGACGGCGTTTTCACGATGCAGGATGTTCTTGGTCTGAACGACTAGGCGCCGGGATCTTTGTACCCATTCTGAGGGAGA
Source organism: Methylacidiphilales bacterium (assembly GCA_041287705.1). Taxonomy (GTDB): domain Bacteria; phylum Verrucomicrobiota; class Verrucomicrobiia; order Methylacidiphilales; family UBA1321; genus LW23. The sequence goes on from JBGGNE010000021.1 coordinate 54,610, forward strand.
CACTGGAGTTCGATCCCGGATTGCGGTGTCTTCAACGTTTCGATCTTCCAGGGGTGTACCTCTTTGGGGGACAAAAGTTAAGCCCGATCATTAGTCAATAGTTCATATGTAACGGGCAAATGATTTTTCAGAAACTATAGATTTGCATGGCATTGGCGGCCATTTTCTGGCACAAATAGGGCGTAAGGGTTAACTTTAAAGTTATTACTATAAGCGGGACACGAGAATCGCTTTGGGCTATGCCGCAGCACTTGAAGGCCCACTCTAAGGTGTTGAGGTATAGGTCCTTAGACGGGTCAATATTGCGCGGAAAGGTAAAGCCGATTCCGACTATTTAATCATAACACCAGCATCTATTCCAGGTTGTAAACATTTGCGATAGATGCTAATTACTTTAGCTTCTACACAAAAGCCACCTTAGCGCCCGGCATTATCTGCCGATAGACAACACTACTTATGGCGATGGCTCCCCTGCCCCCAGATGAGTCGCAGAGACTGGCTTCCCTGCGCTCGCTCATCGAATACGGCGTTACCAGCGAGGAGCGGCTGGGACGTATCACGCGGTTGGCCAAACGACTCTTTAAAGTTCCGGCCGGCGCCATCACCCTCGTAGAGCGGGAGCAGCAACGTTTCTACGGTGCCTTTGGCAGTGAGCTTATTCATGGTGAAAGAGAAAACAGCTTCAACAGCTACGCCATCCTTCAGGACGCGCCCCTCATCGTCCCCGATGCTCTTCAGGATTCCCGGTTCTGCGATATTCCGCAGGTTGTAAAAGGCGGAGTCCGCTCTTATGCCGGTTGCGCCCTGCATACGCCAGATGGAAGCCGCGTAGGCGCCCTGTTTGTGTTGGATGTTGAGCCGCACGCTTTTGCGGACGATGACGTACGCGAGCTTGTTGATCTGGCCCGCCTGGCGGAAGACGAACTCTGCCTGCGTATGTGGCAGACGGCCTGGGATGAGCGCGAGCGTACGGAAGCCAATTACCTTCTCAGCCAGCGCCGATTTCAGGATGTCGCGGACGCCATGGGCGAGTACATCTGGGAAATCGACAGTCAGGCCAGATACACATATCTAAGCGATCGTTTCTGCGACATGCTGGGCTACACGCGCGAGGAAGCGCTGGGCCGTGCCATGTTCGATTTTATGATCGCGGGCGATGCGGAGGCCGTGCGGTACTGGTTCTTCGAGCAGGTGGCCGCCCATCGGCACCCATTCCGCAGCCTGGAATTCCGCAGTGTCAGCAAGCAGGGCTATCTTATCTGGCAGTCGGTCAGCGGCGTGCCTGTTGTCGATAATTCCGGGGAACTGACCGGCTACCGTGGCGCCGGTCTGGATGTAACGGATCGCAAGCGCTCCGAGGAGCGGACCCGGCTGCTGGAGCAGGCCGTCAATGACGCGATGGAAAGTGTGCTGATCACCGACACAACGCTCAATCATCCGGGCCCAACGATCATTTATGCCAATCGCGCGGCTGAGCGCATGACCGGCTATCTTCGCGACGAACTCGTTGGCAAAAGCCCTCGCCTTCTGCAGGGACCCAAAACCAACAAGGACATGCTGCGCCATTTGCGTATGGCGCTGGACCAGGGCCGCGGTTTTCAGGCGGAAAGCGTCAATTACCGCAAGGATGGCTCCGAGTATGTCGTGGAGCTTCATATCTCCCCGATCCGCGATTCGCATGGCGTTATTACGCACTGGCTTTCCGTGCAGCGCGATATCAGCGAACGCCAACAGGCCGAGCAGGCGCTGCGCGACGCCGAAGAGTCGTACCGCACGATCTACGAGAACGTAAAGGAAGGTATCTTCCAGACCACGGTGGACGGCCGCTTTTGCAGCGCCAACCCCGCGCTCGCCCATATCTACGGCTACGAATCTCCCGAAGATTTACTCGAGTGCGTCGAAGACGTTTCGACCCAGCTATATTGCGAGCCAAGCCGGCGGGAGGAAATCTGTATCTTCATTGACCGCGAAGGCGAAGTGCACGGACTGGAGTCCCGTGTGTATCGAAAGGACGGCTCGTCGATCTGGATTTCAGAGACATCGCGCGCGGTCCGCGATGAAGACGGGCAGCTTCTTTATTACGAAGGAACTGTTCAGGACATCACCGACCGCAAGAAGGCGGACGATGAACTGCGACGCGCGAAGGAAGCCGCCGAAACGGCAAATCAGGCGAAATCGGAATTTCTGGCGAACATGAGCCACGAAATCCGCACGCCCATGAACGCAATTGTGGGTCTTACGGGTCTCCTTCTCGATACAGAGCTGACATCCGAGCAGCGCGAATACGTGGAAACCGTACGTCAGAGCGGCGACGCGCTTCTTACGATCATCAACGACATTCTGGACTTCTCCAAGATCGAGAGCGGCAAGCTGGAAATTGAGCACGCGCCGTTCAACCTCCGTCTCATGCTGGAGGAAGCCGTGGACTACGTCAGCTCTCGCGCCAGCGAAAAGAAGCTGGATCTGGCAAGCCTGGTGGATCCCGGAGTGCCCCAGCAGTTTCTGGGTGATGTTACCCGTTTACGCCAGATCATTGCGAATCTGCTCAGCAACGCGGTGAAGTTCACCGAAAAGGGCGAAGTTTCCGTCACTGTTACCACCTCACGCCACGACGAGGGCGGCTGGTACTCGGTCACATTTGCCGTGCGCGATTCCGGCGTGGGCATTCCGCAGAACAAGATGGACCGGCTTTTCCGCTCGTTCAGCCAGGTGGATGCCTCCACCACACGCAAATACGGCGGCAGCGGACTGGGCCTCGCCATCAGCAAGAAGCTGAGCGAACTGATGGGCGGGGAAATTCATGTGGAAAGCAAAGTGGGCATTGGCTCCGTCTTTACCATCACCGTTCCGCTGGAAGGCGGCAGTGTGCAGAACAGCCAGTTGCCCCTGCCCGCAGTGCGCCCCAACCTGAACGGCAAGACACTACTGGTAGTCGACGATAATGCCAGCGTGCGCCAGATGATCTCCAATCTGGGCGAAATGTGGAATATGAATGTGGTGCAATCGACCGACAGCCGCCATGCCCTGCAACTGGTGCAGCGCGGCCTGACGTTTGATGTAGCGCTTATTGAACTCGAACTGCCCACCATTGACGGTGTGCGTCTTGGCCAGGAAATCGCCCGGCATCGCGGTCCGGAAACGCCGCCTCTCATTCTGCTGACCAGCATTTCCAATCAGGCCGAACTTGTGAAGCGCATGCCACAGGGCTTCATCGCCAGCGTGGCGAAGCCAGTGCATATGGAGCAGCTACAGGAGATGCTGGATCAAAGCGTCACAGGACGCCGCGTCACCAAGAAATCATTGCGCTCTACCGGCAAAATCGATCCGCTGTTCGGCAAACGCCGCCCGATGAAGATACTGCTGGCCGAAGATAATCCGGTCAACCAGAAGGTGGCGATGCGTATTCTCTCGCAAATGAGTTATCGCCCGGACGTTGCCCAGAATGGTCTGGAAGCACTTCAGGCGGTTGAGCGTCAAAACTATGACGTGATTCTCATGGACGTGCAGATGCCGGAAATGGACGGCCTGGAATCAACGCGCCAGATCCGCAAGCTGAAGAATAAGAAACAGCCCTACATCATCGCCATGACGGCCAACGCCATGCCCGGCGACAGCGACCGCTGTCTGGCCGCCGGCATGGACGCCTACATGAGTAAGCCGGTGCGCGTGGAGCAGCTTCAGACAGAACTGGCCAAATGCAGCGACAGTATGAAGCAGGTCGTCGATCTTTCCGCACTGGAACACTTTAGCCATCTTGGCGGCGAAAGTGATGAGGAAGGCCTGCTGGAAATCATCAACCTCTTCCTTGTCGACAGCCCCCGCACTGTCCACGCGCTGAATACCTCCCTGCAAAAGGAGGATGCAAACGCGATCTACTATCACGCCCACACGTTAAAGGGCAGCTGCAGCAACTTCGGCGCAAAGCAGATGCAGATGGTCTGCACCAATATCGAAGAATTCGCCCGAAAACAGGATTTCAGCAGCGTCAGTGACTTACTCGAAGCCCTTCAGGCAGAGTTTGTCGAAGTGAAGAAAGCGCTGGAGTTGAAGCGGATGGATATCAAGAGCCGGCTGGCTTCCAGTCGGTAAGGAGTCTCCGGAAAATAAACGGTGCAACTTAAGTCGTCGATTTTGAGATGAGAGCAAGGCGGAATGAAGGGAGTGCATTAGAATAAGGCGCTGACCGGAATTCCAACGCTGCTCTCGCTCAAAAGCGGAGGCTCAAGTTGCGCAGGTTATTTCTCCGGAGACTCCTAAGCCGACACCAAAGACATTTCGTGTCCCAGGGACATCTAAAGTCCTCGAAAGACAGAATTCTACACAGAGTGGCCTGACAACGAGCAACTCTATCCGTTCAACCGCGGACGCAGTTGAATGGATAGAGTTGGAATGGTTTGAGAATAGGCCCTAATTTCGAAGTCAGGCCAGTTCTGAGCTATCGACCTTTAGCTCTTAGCCTGGTCGCAGGACTTCTCTGCATCGGCCCCGGGGCAGTCCATGGGCACGGAGTGATGTTCGTGCGTTACGGTCCAGGCCCCGTCGACTTTCTTGAAGCCCAGTGTAGTGCGGGCGTCGCAATCCATGGGAGAGCCGTCGGGCATGTTGCCCTTCACGTTCATAATGAGGTGACAGAACGCGACGTCTTCGCCGGCAGTAATGCGGACTTCCCTGGTGGAGAAAGCCCATGAACCCTGCATCTGCCCCAGGCAATTCAGCCAGTGGGCGCGGTAATCGGCGGCGGATTTGAACTGAAAGGGCTTCGGCACATCGAAGGCAACCAGGTCTTCAGAGCGGCCGGCCATAATGGCGTCAATGTCTTTGCGTTCAATGGCGGCAAACCACGAGGTCAGCAGTGCCTGGATTTCGGATTCATTCTTCGTAGGTGTGGCAGGTGTGGCAGTCATGATGCGAATCTGGGTTAGTATTGTGGTTGTAGTAGTCCGGGGAAGAAAATCAGGGAAGAAATACTGCCCTGTATATAATCATGACGAACGGCGTCGAACCGCCAGGACATCGTCGTGAACATTTTCTCAAAAATGATTCGGCCGACGTTAGATCCGTCAGTGAGCGCCGAAAAGTCGTGGTTGTTTTCATTGCAATATATCACTGCGACAGTCTTTGCACACGTTACGTTTCTGGGGTAAAGTGCTCTTTTCCGCACATTACTGCGAATCGGTCCGAAGCCATTTCTCCTCATTATCAACCAAGAGGGAGAAATGGTCCCCATAGCCACAAAATCTTCTCATCACCTGCTACCTGCGGGTGATTCTGCGTCTTATCCGGGTCAACCCATTTCGGAGTCAGTGTAAGTTAAGATTTCCCCATTATGAAAGGCCTCAACGATAACCCCATCTTCCAGATGGCGTGCCAGCAATTCGACGGCGCCGCGGATTACCTTCAGATCCCGCAGGCGGAACGTGAGCGCACCAAGTGGCCCAAGCGCCTCATCACCGTCACCGTGCCAGTCAAAATGGACACCGGCGAAGTCAAAGTCTTCTACGGTTACCGCGTTCAGCATCACCTGACTCTGGGACCCACCAAGGGCGGTCTGCGATTTCACCCTGCAGTGGATATAGGCGAAGTGGCAGCACTGGCCATGTGGATGAGCTGGAAATGCGCTCTTGTGGGACTGCCCTATGGCGGCGCAAAAGGCGGAATTACATGCGACCCCTACAAGCTCAGCATTGGCGAACTGGAGCGCGTTACCCGGCGCTATACCATGGAAATGATCCCCTTCATCGGCTCGCACATCGACGTGATGGCGCCGGATATGGGCACCAATGAGCAGACAATGGCCTGGATGATGGACACTTATTCCGCCCAGGTAGGTCGCGCGGAGCCCAGCATTGTGACAGGCAAGCCCGTCAGTATTGGCGGCAGCCTGGGTCGCCGGGAAAGCACCGGTCGCGGCGTCTCCTTTCTCGCGGATCGCGCTGCGGATATTCTGAAACTTCCCAACGACAGCCGCGTTATTATCCAGGGATTCGGCAACGTCGGCAGTGTGGCGGCTTACTCGCTGGCCAAATATGGCAACAGGATCATCGGCATTGGCGATCGCTCGGGAGCCGTCTATAATCCCAAGGGCATCGAAGTCGTTGCGCTGCACGCGCACTTTCAGACTCACGGCACGCTTGAAGGCTTTGGCGAGGGCGATTTCATCACAAACGAAGAGTTGCTTATCCAGGAATGCGAAATCCTCGTCCCGGCTGCTTTGGAACGGGTCATAACTGAAGAGAACGCCGGGAAGCTGAAGTGCCGCATTCTTGCCGAAGGCGCAAACGGCCCCACCACGCCTGCCGCCGACGCCATCCTTCGCCAGCGTGACGATATCTTCCTCATTCCAGACATTCTTTGCAACGCGGGCGGTGTGATCGTCTCCTACTTCGAGTGGGTGCAGGATCTTCAGAACTTCTTCTGGAGCGAGGTTGAAGTGTTCGACAAACTCTATCGCATCCTCACTCACTCCTTCGACCAGGTCATAAAGGAATCCAAGCTGCGCAAGATCGATCACCGCACCGCCGCTCTGGCACTCGGTATCCAGAAGGTTGTGGAAGCCAAGAAGATACGAGGTCTCTTCCCGTAAGAGAGAATCCTCCTCGGTTCAAGTTGATTGCATTATTTTCCATTACAGGCCACAAATGGGTGGTCTGTAATGGAAAAGTTATGTACACAGTGATACCACGTCATTACTAGTGTATACACTTTAGAACAACCTATCGCCCGTATGTCGCAATCCGCCTGGCCGCGAATAATTCCTCAGCTCTATCCGGAGCTATCCCCGGAGGAGTATACCCAATTTTTGGATGATAAAGAGTTCGAGCGTGTCAAAGGTCTGCGTCAGATTCTGATTCTGCCCTTTTTTGACGAGAAATCGACGTTTGAAGAGCGCGTCTTTGCCATAGGTTTTCAGAAGCTGATGATTCGGGATATACGGCTCCACCCCGAGCTTAGTGTTCTTGGTCCTGAAGATTCCGCTATGCTGGCACTCTCAGAAGTCGACACCAATCTCCTCCGCTTTGCGAACAAGATACTGATTGGTGGGGCTTTAGGTCTTGGGCCAAATCGCTTCACATGCAAGATAGCCCTTGGAAAAAAAGGGCTGGCAAAGCCAGTGCTTATTGACTGCAACAATCTTGACGACTTTACGCTGCAGTGCAGACACGGCATTCTCTCCCTCCTTGGTCTTGAGGAAGACGAATTGCTGGCCAGCCGATGCAAGAAGGGCAGACCTCAGCAGCCTTATGACATATTCGCGCTGGGCCAGTTGCAACTGGAATCTACCAAGTACGTAACCCAGGAAGATATTGATGAAGTAAAGGCTCATTTTAAAGAGACCTGTTACTTCACGTTGCCGGCTTCGATAATCGAGGATGAGCTAAGTGATTTTGATCTGGTAAAGGCCTATTATCACGATGAGTACGATGTTCAGCTTCTCTGCACTCTCGCCCGCACTTTGAGTAAAGGAGACGAGCCCGACCTCATTGCTCTGCAGTTTCTTCGCAAAGCCATTGAACTGGCGCCTGGCTTTGGCAAAGCATACATGTTCGTTATTACCTTTGCTCCTCAGGACCCGGGCCTTGAGAAGCACGCTTTCCTGGCTCAGCATCTGTTGCCGTCCAACTCTTTCGCCATCAGTCGTTACCTGGGCTATATGATCCGGCACGAACTCCCGCTTCCGGACGAGCATCTGATCTACAGAGCTATTGAGCTCGATCCGGAAAACAGTGCGACTTACTGGCAGGGAATCAATCTGTTCGCAACACTGGATCGTCCACGCAAAGCTCTGGAGCTTGCCTATCAGCTCAAGAAATTACTCACACCCCCACTTTCCGAGCGGACGATCTATTGCCTTCGGGTAACTCCTGCCGGCGCCGCCGATTTCGACAAAGGTTTGGAGGAGCTGATGAAGCCCGTAGACAAAATCATTGCGACCCTTACCGACATGGTAAAGCTGATCGGAGGATAGACTGCGGAAGTAGCCAGCCGTCTTAAGCCACCTCCGGTCTCGCGTGCTTACGCTCGCTGTCGCAACTCCAGTTTCATTCCGTCGAAGGCAGGCGCGGCATTTGGCGGAAGTTCGGAGAGCAACTGCTCATGGGGCTTTTCGTGGGTCAGGTGCGTCAGGTAGATCTGCTTTGCCTGCATCACACGGCCCGCCTCCAGAGCTTCCGCCACAGACATGTGCGTGGGGTGCGGTTTCTCTCTCAGGCCGTCCACAATAAGGACATCCGCGCCAAATGCCGCCTCATTGGCGGGCTCGGGGACGGCTTTGCAGTCGCTCATGTAGGCAAGGCGCGGGCTGTTAGGCATGTCGGCGCGCTCAAAGATAAACCCGAGCGATCCTGAGCGACCGTGCGGCAGCTCGACTGCTGTAATCCGCAGATCTCCCAGCACGAAGGGCTTCAGCGGCTGGATGACATAGGGCGTTACGTTAACGTAGGTGATGTACTCAGGAAACGTGAATGCCCAGGGAAAGCACCGGTTGAGCGCATCCAGCGTCTGCTGGCGACTGTAAATGGGCATGGGTGCTGCCGTAGTTTCACAAAAGCGGCGCAGGTCGTCAAAGCCCATGATGTGATCCGCGTGATCATGCGTGAAAAGCACAGCATCGATACGCCTTAATCCTTCCCGGCATCCCTGCAATCGAAGCTCTGGCGTCGTATCAACCAGGATATTTGTCGTGGGTGACTCCACGTAAATGGAGGAACGCGTGCGCTTGTCCCGCGGGTCTTTCGAGTGGCAGACCTCGCAGTCACACGCGATCATTGGCACTCCCTGCGATGTGCCCGATCCCATGACAATCACCTTAAAGGCGAAGCCAGGATCCGCCTTTGAGGCTGCCGAGTCAGAGACATGCCATGTACCTGCTTGCTCCACGGGGACAGGGACAGTAAATGTCCCCGCAGCGGCAGGTGTGCCGGGGATTGGCAGTTTGCCCGTTTCAGGTGTCGGCGGATCAAATGGACCGGTGGGATTACTCATATAAACTCGACCTGCGAGAATGCCCGCGAATCCAGAGCCAATCCAGTGCAAAACCGCATATCGGGGGCTTTTATTCGCTTCAACACAGGATTGGTCTTTTACAGTTCGCAGACTGGATTGCAGGTGAATGTTTAGATCTGGAGAATTCTTAAAATTACACTTTATCTATCACATCCAAGGCATACAGTAATGTCCTGATTGACTACATCACTGACTTTTCCACCTTACGAAAGTACGATTAAGAATGGTCCGGCCAAAGGCTCTCCAGAGTTCGAAGCAGCTTTTGACCGTTACGAAACTCTTATCGAGAATCAGTCCTTTACTCTTGCGCTCGATGTATTGAATGACCTTCTTGTCAAATGGCCCGGGGCGCGGTTTGAGTATAGTGTAATAGAACTGGCAGTAGTGGCGCAGTTGTTCCGTATTAATTCCGAAACTGACCACAACTCCGTATCGCGCCCTTTTCCTCATTTTCCGGGTAAGGCAGCCGCGTTACAGGCCATTCGAAACTGCTGCCTTATGCCATATGAGGCTGAACACGTAGAAATGTCACTTGCGGCAGGTATCCTGTGGATGGGACGAATAGGCTGGGACCGGGAAGCGGCTGCTATATTAACTCAGGCTCTGGGAAATCCCACATCACATTATACCGTTGGCCGCGTCTGGTACGAAGTGGTGTTTGAAGGCGGATTTGCCATTCCGCAACGCTTTAGTCTCTTTGAGGCAGGCTATACGGAAGCGGCACGACTGGCATTTACCAGGCATCTTTATACACTCGCAGACCGCGGCAGCCGTTGGGAGGTCGCGCTTATTCTTAAATATCGCGGCCCCTGGCTGGCCGAACATCCTTTTAGCTGGAGTACTGTTGGTAATTGTCTTCACCATGCGGGAAGGCACCGTGAATGCATCGAATGGATGAAAGACTGGAAACGCCCTGGCGCAACCGCCGCGGCTCTCGGTAACTTAGCAGAATCTCTGCGCATTGAGAAACGCTATAGTGAAGCCTATGAGGTGAACAACTACAGTATTCATCACATACATGATCCAGAGAACAACCAGATACACCATGCAATACTAGCGGCGCAGGATGCCGTAGAAGGACGCTTCACCAGCGCTCAGCATTACTACGACAAAACGCATTCCAGCGAATATATTGATACAAGCAGAAGCTTTGAAGGACAGATAGCAGAGCAGCTTTTGCGCGTACACCACGCACCCCCGGGAGATGAAAGAGAGCAACTTGCCAAGGCAGCAATAAACCGCCTCACAGAACAATGGCGAAAGATACAGTATAAAAGCTGGAACGTGCAGACGAGCACCAACATGCTTCTTGATCAGGCCGTTGCGCAGCTAAGCATCCTGACGGGAAACAGGATCAGCAAGTCTGGGATGCATCTGGAACGCTGCCTCTATTTTGGTGCCAGACTGGTTGTAGCATTGCTCCTTGGGATGGTAATACTGGTTGTTGTTTGCGCCGGCGTCCTGCTTGTGTATAGCGTTTTCAAGGCCGCCCTGCACATTTCCTGAACCGGAAAATTGGCGTCAAAGTTGAACTTGTCGTAACTGCTTGCCGCACAGGACAGCGCGTCGTTGCCGATTCTTTGCGCTTGCCGATCGCGGTCAGGATGCGAATCTAACCCTCCCATCCGGGCTCGATTACGACCAAGACGACGACACGAACGGCATGCATCTCAATCCCTCCCAACAGAATGTAGTAAACTCGCACGATAAGCGCCTGCTGGTACTGGCTGGCGCCGGTACGGGCAAGACGGCGACAAGCGTGCACTGGGTGGCAGCGCGGATTAAGGCGGGCGCGGCAGCGCGGTCGCAGGTGCTCATGATCACCTTTACTCGCAAGGCGGCGAATGAAATGGCCTCCCGCGTGGAGCGACTTATCGCCGGAGTACCTAAGCAGTGGGAGAAGGAGCAGTTGATGGTGGGCACCTATCACGCCGTGGCCAGCCAGTTGCTTCGCGAGGATCCGGAACCCTTTGGGCTGCGAAACCGCTATTTTACGACGCTGGACGAATCACAGGGCAAGAGCGTGTGGAAGAGCGCACTGCGTCAGGCTCAGGTGGAGCCGGACGATTTTCTGCATAATCCCGCCAAGCTCTCAGCGCTCTACAGCCTTGCGCGCAACAAGCGTCAGGATCTGCACGCTGTGTATGAGGAAGTCTTTGGGGAGGGCGCCGCGGAAGCGGTTTCGATGGCAAAGATGTATGAGAAGCTGAAGAAGGCCGCCAACGCGGTGGATTATGACGATCTGCTGGTGCTGTGGGCCGACCGCCTGGCCGCGGACGAAGCCTATGCAGCCAAGCTTCGCAATCGCTGGCGCTATGTGCTGGTGGATGAGATGCAGGACAACAATCAGCTGAATTCGGCGATCATCGAAGGACTGAGCCCGGAAAATCTTCTGGTTGTGGGAGATGCGAATCAGTCCATCTACGGTTTTCGCGGTTCGGACGTGACTCTCATCAACGATTTTCCCAAGCGGCACCTCGGCGCCAGAGTGCTGAAGCTGGAGAGCAACTACCGAAGCGGCCAGAAGATTCTGGATCTGGCCAACCGCATTGTGGCGGGAACGGACTCCGCCCTGCGCCTGCAAAGCGCAAAGACCGACACGCCCAGCGACATCAAGTTCCTGGCCTGCCCCACTTCAGACGATGAAGCCGCCTGCGTGGTGCAGTGGATCAAAACGAAGAAGAATCGCCATAACTACGCGGTGCTGTCTCGCGGATCGCGATCGCTCTACGCCGTCGAGAGCAAGCTGATGGCGGAGGGCATCCGCTATAAGAAATACGGCGGCATGTCGTTCGCGCGCGCTGCGGAGATTCAGGACTTTCTGAGTTTTCTGGTTGTATCGCTGAATCACGCGGACGGCGTTTCCTCGCTGCGCGTGCTGACTCAGTTCCCGGGCGTGGGTGAAAAGAAGGCCGCGAAGCTGGTAGAAGAAGAGGCGGATACCGGTGCGCATCAGTTCGATCTCTTTGCACGCAGCCGTGAGCCCTTCTCCGCATGGCCGCGACAGGCGCAGGAAGTTATGCAGAAGCTGACCAGCGAACGCGGCATGGCCGCCAAGGTTAAGTATCTGCAGAACGCCATTGAGCCGCTGATCAAGGCGAACTATCCGAAGGATTACGACCAGCGCATGAACCGGATCGGTACGATGTCCGACGACATCGGAAATCTGGAGGAACAGGCCTTTCTCGATAAGTACTCGCTGGGCGGAGAGCCGAATGACAATCACCCCGAAGACTATGCAGTGCTCAGCACAGTGCACAGCGCGAAAGGTCTCGAATGGGACGGTGTGTGGGTAATGGGTGCAGGCAACCTGCAGGTGCCGCATCCCCGCACCCGCGACGACTCCGCGCAGATTGCCGAAGAACGCCGCCTCTTTTACGTGGCCGTGACTCGCGCGCGCCAGAATCTGATCATTTCTTACCCGACAATTCTGGAGACTCCCGACAAATTCTCCGCCAGCGGCGCCGAAGATGACGAGGAAGCCACCACAGAAGCAGGCGAAGAGAAGAAGAAAAAGGTGGCGCCTGAGCGCCCCCCCGGCAAGGAACAGTTACCGACACCATTTCTGGAAGCAGATACTCCCTGGCGTATGGCCGTGCCTCCGCCACCAGGCGCGATCGCGGGCGGTCGCCCCGTGGGACGGTTTGGCCCTGGCCCGGTTGGTGCTGGGGCCGGCACGGGGACAAGCGGAAACTCGGCCTGGGGCAAGCGCCGCGATGGAGACGGAACAGCTCAGCATGGCGCGGGCTCGGGCGGCGCGAACCGAGTACGCGGCGGAGATAAGAAGTTCCAGGGCAAGAATTTCAAATCACCGGGCCAGCGCGGGTTATTCTAAGACGTGACCATAAATTTTCTCTCCATGAACTATTTGTTTTCGCTTACAGACTAGCGGTTATATTCCAGTCCTGCGACTTCCATTGTGGCACGCAGAATTGTTTCCCAGAGTACGGGGTCTTTGATTGCAGCGTTCTGATCGATCAGGCTGAGCTTACCCACACCTGCGGCTTTCAGCAGGTCGCTCGGCACCTTAAGGAAAACGCGATAGACCGCGAGCTGGCCTTTGGTGCCTCCACCGGCCTTGTTGACAATGGCATCAACCAGCGGCTTCAGCTTCTGACCATCGACAGGGAAAGTGGCAGGGACGGACGCATCATCTGCGGAATCGCTCATGGGAGCAGAATTGGGTGTGCGGGCAGAGCCCTGCGGACCAAAACCAGGGGAAATCGGCGCGGCAGGAGAAGGAGGGCGCATTGAAGTAACGCCAGCGCGTGGAACAAAAGAGGGCTTCACAGGTGCCTGTTTGGGAGGAGGTGGCGCCAGAGAAGCAGCCGCCGGAGGAAGTGGCACAGTCTGCTGGCCGGCAGCCGACTGCGCTTGAGGGTGGCCCTGAGGAGGATGAGCGCCGGAGGGCGGCGGCGCCATGAGGGAAGGTGCCTGGATTTTCTCCAGCGCTGCGAGCAGGGATTTCTCCAGCTGCTCCACGCTGGTGGAAATGCTGGACGCTATTGTGGAGGAAATGCCGGATGCCATCGCCTCCATGGCGACCAGCTGTTCGCGAGAAGCTGTCTGCACCTTATAATTCTGTGACGCGTGCCAGAACTCCCCGTAGCTGATCGGTTCAGCGCGGACCAGACCGTGCTCCAGAAGGCGCTCCAGAGCCTGGGTAACGGCGGCTTCGGTAATGCCCAGAGAGCTGCCGATCGAACTGCCCGGTTTTATTCCATCACACTGCTCCAGCACTTGCCAGTCATGGTAGTAGAGGAGAGGTTCTTCGCCAACGTGACTGCATGCAGCGGTTCGGCGGTAGGGCAGATGCGGATTCATAGCCATCAATCTATCCGGCAGGCTGACGGTGGTTTAAGACTGAAGAGCAGGCACGTCGGGGCCCAGCACAATGCCCAGGATTCCCTTATGGGATTCCCAGTTGATGTCATAGGCAAACTGCGGCATACCGTCGGGGATGGGAAGGTCTTCGCCTTTTGATATGGCGATGGGAAGCGACACGCGGAAGCTGCTTCCAAAGTGCTCACGCGCATTGCTGGTCACGATGCTGGCGATTTCTCCCACGGCATCGCGGATCATCTCCGAGTCCTGCTGCTGCTCGCCAAGGCGGGTCAGCAGAGTCTTGGCCATTGGCCGTGTAAAGGAGATGTAGATCCAGCCGGGGGAGCTGCCGCTAAAACGGATAAAGCCGGTGTAGTCGAGCAGGCGCGGCGTGCCGAACTCGATGGATGGGCTTCCCAACTGGGGAGAGCAGCGCGTGGAATGCGTGAAGTAATTGCAGATGAGTTGTACGAAAACCGCAAGTTGGCCGTCGTCCATAAGAGTGTCCTCCGCTGGTAAGTGAGTAATACTATACAGGCTTGGTCTGATATTGCCAGCCGGCACGAGCCCGGAGAGCCTGCATTTTTCAGACTCCGGATTCCGGAATATGCCGGCGCAATAGTTCAACTGCCCAATAGAGGATCGACACTTCGGTTGATAAACGTAAGCATTTGTGCAACAAAACAACACGATTTGAGTACCCACTTCAGCTAAATCATACTCCCCTTATTTGCTGCTAATAGCAATAACGATGTATGACTTATAGTTTTGCCATTTAATGGGAATAATGAAATGGGGAATTTCGCGCGGCAGGCGGACGGTGGAAATTCCCTGAATGACGACCGGCACGGAAATCAGGAAGCCGGCCCCGAGATCGCGCTGGGCGTTACCAGCAATCGTATTGGCGATTTCGCCGACGAAATCAAGCGCCAGATCTGGCGCGCCATAATCTTCGCCGGAAAGCTTCATCAGCGCCTCCAGCATCTGGCGGCTGGCGCTGTAGTACACGCAGCCGCGGTAAGAGCCGGAAATGCCGATAACAGCGGCGCAATCAAGCAGAAAGTCATCCTTCTCCGTGTCTTTTAAATAGGGCATGCCGACTTCGGCGGAGCGTCCCGCAACCGTCTCGAAGTAATTGACAGCGCCGTTAACGAAGGTTTTCAGTTGGGTTTCCATAGACATAGGGGCGTCTTCTTAAGGGGTGGCGATCAATTAGTCTTCGAGCACATCCACCACGGCTTCGCGCAGGGACTCTTCGTTAAAGGGTTTCAGTAGAAAACCATTGGCGCCTCGCTTCAGGGCTTCAACCGCCATGGAGCGATCGGATAGCGCGGAGATGACCAGGATACGGGAGGTGGTATTGACGCGGCGGATCGCTTCCACGCATGTCAGGCCGTCCATCTCGGGCATCGTGATGTCCATGGTAATAAGGTCCGGCGCGAATTCGTTCAGGGTTCGCAGGGCCGCCTTGCCGGTGTTGGCGGTGCGGATTTCCTTGATCTGGAACGACTCCGCGTGGCGCTCAATAGCGCGGCGGATGAAGTTGGAGTCATCAACAATGAGAAGTTTCACAGGAGGATGGTGATGGGAATAATGAAATTATTTTGGGAGGCAGAATCGGGCCGGAACAGGCGCCGTTTGTGATCGACCCGCCCCGGGTACAGCGGGCAGGCCTGCGATGACAGGGAGCAGCGTGGCTCGGGCGTCACGCTGCGGTAGAGAGCTTGGTTCGTCAGTTATTGAGTGCTTCGGCTGCAACACGGGAAGCGCCAGCCAGGGAATCGGCACCCATCTTGAAGTAGTATTCGCAGTTCTGGCGCGGTTCCGAGCAAACCGCGATTTCGCCGCCGCATTTCTCCACGATAGCGGTATAGACGAAGTCCATGCCAACCCCGCGTCCGGCGTCCACCGTTACGTCCTCCGCAGTGCTGAATCCAGGCTGGAAGATGAGGCCGGCCAGATCGTCCGGGCCATACTTGGGAGCATCGGCTTCAGAGACAAGCTCCAGATCGACAGCCCGCTTCAGAATCTTCTCGTAGTCCAGGCCGCGGCCATTATCGTGGAAGTGAATGCCGGCCACGCCGCCATCGTCGTTGTAACACAGCGCCAGAGTGATCGTGCCGAACTTTTCCTTGCCGTTCTTAACACGTTCGTCGGGCGCTTCGATGCCGTGTGTTACCGCATTGCGCACCAGTTGAATCAGCACGTCCTTAAGCAGATTGTGGATCTCTGCGCTAAAGGCGTTGATATCGAAGTCCGCAGTCTCCAGCCGCACCTGTTTGCCCTGACGGGAAGCGATGGTATTGACCAGCTTGCCCAGACCGGTGATCAGCTCGTCACCCGCGGGAATGACATCTTTCTTCTCACCAGATTTTCCGTTTCCGTTGCTGTTGCCATTAGAGGTACTGGATTTCCCCTTACCTTTGCTCTTTGAATCGTCTGCATCATCGCGAATGCTCAATTCGGCACCGCCGCGGAGATTACCCAGGCTCAGGGACTGACCGCGGATACCTACGAGACGCTGGCTGATGTCCTGAAGTTCGGCCAGATCGTTGCGAAGATCAGACTGGCAGATGACCAGGGAGAGGAAGTCGTCACCCGTAAGTGCGGGGCGATTGCGCAGCAGATGGATCTTCTCTTCAAATTCACCCACTACACGCTCAAAATAGGAGAGCTGCAGGTAGGACGCACGGCCTTTCACGTTGTGCACGTGGCGGAACACTGTATCCAGGCACTTGCGAAGGTGATCGCTCTTGGCGCCACCGGCGCTGGCCGCTGCAAAGTCCTCCGCCTTCAGCACACTGTTCAGAGAGGCGAGCTCCTGGTTGGTCGTATCGATAAACTCGCGGACCTGAGCGGGCTCGACATGCAGGATACCCAGCAGAAGGTCGAACTGGCGTTCCTTGCGCTTTTCCGATGCGCGCAGTTCTTGTTCCAGTTGAACGCGTTGTGTAACGTCGTTCACCGTCACCAGCACCTGTTCAATTTCACCTTTACGCACAATGCGGCGGAAGGAGAAACCGAGATAGCGGGTAATGAAGCCACCTTCCGGCTTGGAGAAGTTTACTTCCAGCTCCTCCAGCGGATTGACCTTCAGCACCTGGCGTTCCTTGAGCGCTCTATTAAAAAGCAGGTCGAAGTAATCGCGGGTCGTATTGTACATCTTTTCCGTCAGCAGGCGCTGCAGAAGGTTCAGCAGATTCATGCCTGCCAGATTATTGATGCGGAAGATGCCTTCCACTTCTCGCGAGTACTTGTCACCAATCAGACCCTTGCCGTCGATCAGGATCAGACCTTCGGCCACCGTATCGAGAATGAGCTCCGACTGCTGCTTGGACCGGCTAAGTTCCGCCGAGGAGGTTTCAAGATCCTGCGTAGTCTTCTGAAGCTGATCTACCGTTGCGCTGAGTGCAGTTGCAGATGCACGCTCACGGTTCAGGTAATACATAATCGGAATGGACGAACCTGCCGCAATAGCAAGCAGGAAGCCGAGCACGATGCGCGGCCATTCCAGACTCGCTATACGCTGTTGGTTATATTTGTCTTCTTCCGACGTCAGAATTTCGGAAGCATCGTCGAAGCGTTTGGCGTTGGCATCAAAGTAGGCGATCGCCTTATCCAGCACGGCCAGATTGACTTTGCCCTGCTCTGCCACGATCTCCTTAACCATGTAGTCCAGTGGATTCCAGACTTCCTGCACCTCGCGAACGGTGTCGCGTGCCTTGGCAGTTTCGATCGGACGCAGACGGGCGGTGTGACCCGTTACCGAAACGATACTATCGCCGCTTACAAAACCCTTAATGAGGGCATTCATACGACCGCGGGATGCTTCCAGCGAATCCAGTTCAGCGGCAGTAGGCTGAGTACCAGCACGCACTTCTTCGCGCAGCTTGGTAAGCGAGCGATAGACACGCAGCGGAATGATACGTTCGCGCAAAGAATTATACGTAACTTCCTTGGTCACGATACTCTCTTCCGTCAGCGCGTTATTAAGGTAAATAAGCGCGTAGACCATGGAACCCAACACGGTCAGCAGCACCGCGACCACGATGACAAATACATTTCGCATAGTAATTACCTCAATCGAGTCCTAAGCAGATGTTAAGGGATGTTTGTTCCCCAGACAATCCTTTAATTGAATATTTAACCAAACCTTACGACTATCAGGAGCCTGATTTCTACCAGGCACCTCCCTGTCCAAAACTCATCCCCTCGTCCACGGCTTGGGAGAAATTGAGTAAAAGTTCCGTTACGCCGACATCCAGATTAGTAGAGGTGACAACCTCTCCCTCATACGAGCGGATCTGGATAGCTTCGGCACGACAAAGATCATAAAACGCATCAACGCCCTGGTGGCCTGCGAAATCGGCAAAAACCAGACGCCCGCTCTTCAGCGACAGTGTCCCCTGCCCTTCCGAGGTCATGACCTCCAGGAAGCAGCTTTTGCGCTCCATCTGCAAAACCTGTACGAAGGTAATGAGAGGGATGCCGCTGAGGATCGAGTCCGGCGTAGCAGTCCACACGTCGGCAACACGATGAAGAAAAGTATTAAGATCAAGAGGCTTGGAAAGAAAAGTAAACCGGCGGGAATCCAGACCCAGGTTCTGCAGATCATCCGCCACATGGGGATCGCACAGCAAAATGAAGCGAAGGGCAGATGCGCTGTCTTCCAGGTTTTCCGTTACCAGCTCCAGCGCGTCTCCATCAGCCAGTTCCATATCGCAGATGATAATTCCCGATGCCATGCCAGCCATACGCGAACGGATGCCCGCCAGTGTGGCAACGCGGTGCGAAGGCCATGTGGGAAACCGCTTCTCTACGGACTGGTGCAACCAAAAACCCTGCTCGGGCTCTGAACTGGCTATGAGGATGGATTTCATGGGTTATGGTGTCCTGCAAGCGGAGGCTTCTTACCTGCTGACCCGGCTAATGCGGCGTGGACAAATCAGCAGTGGCGGTGGCGGGGGAGATCAGTGGAAATAGGAAGGCCTGGATAGCGATGCGATTAATTTTGGGCTGTTTAATCAGGAGTCGGCAGAATTGTGACTCAAGTTTAGACCCTTCTTTCGCGAGAATAGCTACTATCTATGTGCGTTTCTTTCGACAGGTTTTAAAAAAAATGAAGTGTCAAAAAAAATGAAAATGTAGGCAATTTATTCCCGGAAGAATTTAACCATCGATTGTGATC
Organism: Methylacidiphilales bacterium; assembly: GCA_041287705.1. Classification (GTDB taxonomy): domain Bacteria; phylum Verrucomicrobiota; class Verrucomicrobiia; order Methylacidiphilales; family UBA1321; genus LW23. Next base: position 73,625 of record JBGGNE010000021.1, read on the forward strand.
TTACCGGAAGCGTGCACTGTTGTGCAAGTATTTCGAAAGTTAAACTGGCAACTAAAGCTGGCCGATCTCCGCGAAAAAAACGTCTTCCAGAGAGTGAAACTACTCCCAGAGACGCAAACCGATCAATTATTGTCTAATATTTATAGTTAGCAGCCATCTACTCAAGCGTTATTTTATATTATTGCGGGGCTCATTGCACAAATGGATCATAATTACCTAGCTGAAAAGACCTCCTAAATACGGTCTTTGCGTCATCAATACCCATAGTATCTGTGGCTTAGGCCTGTTCTTCCCATTATTTTGGGGAAAAATTCGTGATTAACTTTTTTGCCTGGCTTATGCCGTAACAAAAGAAACCCGCTCTGCCTTCGCAAAGCGGGTTTTCGACTACATGTATCAGAAGGCGGCAGCGCGATAGCCGGCGCGTAGCTACATCGTGATTCCACCGTTTCGGTGGTAATGATTACTGCTTCACTTTGAACATACCCGGGCCGGCAGCCCATAGATCGCCGGTAGTGTCGTTGTAACGCAGCACCAGAGGGCGTACGATGGGACAGTCACCGGTGATCTCCGTCCAGTTGGCGCCGCCGTCAGTGGTCTTGTAAATGCCACCAATTGCGTTACCGCTCCAGACAACGCTTGTGATCCAGATATTGTTGGGATCCTTGGGATGCACGGCGAAGCCCATTACCGTCTGGCCATTGTTGAATTTAGTAATGGCCTTCCAGGTGGCACCGTGATCCGTGCTGCGCCAGAGTTCCTTGCCACAGGCATAGATGGTGCCGTCGCCGCCGACTTCCAGATTGAAGATCCAGGCGTCGTTGCTGAACACGCGTTTCCAGGTCTGGCCGCCGTCATCACTGCGATGAACACCGCCGTTGTCGCCACAGGCACCCCAGAAGAGGCGCTTGCTGTCGGTCGGATCAACCGCGAGGCCGTAGTACATGCGACGGCTTGTCGGCTGACTGGCCAGCTGCTTCCAGCTGTAACCGCCGTTTTCGGACTTAAAGATACCGCCGCCATTCTGACCGGGGGAAACATCGCCGTCGATGCCCATGTAGACCACCTTGGGATTAGCGGGATCCACGGCAAGAGCGCGGGCATAACCCTGGCCCCACATGGTATTGGCACGCGGCACGTAAGTGGGGAGGCCAGCCATGCTGGGGTTGTACGAATTGCCACCGTCTTCGCTGATCGCCACTTTGTTGGGGCTGTTATCCCAGGGGCTGACCGTTGAGATGATGCGCTCGACCGAGCTGCCGTCGTCAATAATCGCTATACGCCAGTTGTGGCCGCTGAAATCGGCTTTGTAGCTGATAGGCCACAGCTGCTTCCAGGTTTTGCCATCATCGGGGCTCATCAGAGTGCCTTCGTCCATGGCGGTGACGTAGGTATTACCCTTGTGGAAACGGATATCGGTGATGCACGAGATATCCGCCCCGCGAACCTTTTCCGTCCAGGTCTTGCCAAAATCGTCGCTGAGGCATGGACGCCAGTTAGCGCTCTGGTAGATCTGCTTTGGGTTATTAGGATTGATGACAACGTTTGTGGGTGCGCTCAGCGGAGTCAGACCATCCTTACCTGCCAGCATCAGCGTGGGATCCGCCGTATGGTCGGTCATGACGCTGTTGGAGCCCGTCCAGGTAGTGCCGCCGTCGTTGCTGTAATAGAAGTAGCCACCCCAGCCGACCACGCCGATGAGGCACATGTCCTTGGGATTGGTAGGGCTGATCGCGATGTCGCGGGCCGTCAGCTTGGGATTGAGCCCGGCGCTTAGAGCGGTCCATGTCTTGCCCAGATCAGTGGACTTCATAACGCCGTCGGTAAAGAACGTGGCGTAAAGGGTATTGGCATCCAGGGGATCCCAGGCAACGCTGGACGCCTTGGGGGGAGTCTTGAGCGCCGTCCACGTGGCACCCTTGTCGGTGCTGAGAATCAGGCCGCTGTCGGCCGTGGCTGCTGCTACCTGAGAGGTGTTCTTCGTGCTGACCGCAACAGTATAGATGGGGCCGCCCACGGGATCGCCAAAGCGGATGTTACCATAGCTGGCCATCGGCTTCTTCTCGCCCATATCTATCACTTTGACGGCAATGGGCTTATCTGCTGTGCCGGTCTGGCCGTCGGGGGTCTTGGTAACGGCGAAAAAGAACTTGCCGAATTTGGCCACAACCGCGTTGTCCGGCAGTGGTCCGGAAACGGCATAGTCGAAACGATTTACCGTCGCCCAGTCCGGAGTCTGAGGAAGGGTCTTGGCCTTTTCCGGGTCTTTCTTGACGAGATCTGGATCTAGCGCAAAGTCTTCGGCACGAAGGATGATGTCCTGCTTCTCGGTGCCCTTGTAGATTTCCTTGAGATTCTTGCTGCGATAAGTCAGACCTGTGCTCGTCTTCAACATCAGGAAGGAATCCTGTACCGTGCTGCCATCGCCCTGAAATTCGAAGCCGACACCCACCGTGTCCGCACCCGTGATACCATCAGGGAACTTGAACGGAGTCCACCAGCCGCCGAAGAAAGCGCCGTTGATCTTGCCGAACTGAACCCGCCACATGCCGGAGGTATCCGCAGAGATATCCTTGGTGTAGCTGGGTTTCCAGGTCTGGCCGCCGTCCGTGGTCTTGAAGAGCTTGCCGCCGGGACTGCCGGCATAGACCGTGTTGCTGTCTTTGGGATCAACCGCGACGCAACGGATGCTCTTGCCTTTCTCACCGGTAATGCGAAGCTGCTTGCGGCTCGTCTCGGGGAGAGTTACCCAGCTTTCGCCGCCGTCGGTGCTTTTGCAGAGGCCGTTTTCCGTTGCCGCATATACAGTTTCGGGGCTGGAGGGATCAACAGCCAGGCTAAAGACGCCGTAGTCAACCAGGCCCTTGTTGACCATGCGGAAATTGACTCCGCTGTCGGTGGATTTATAGACGCCTGCAACGTCACCGGCCAGATAGATGGTGCCCGGTTTGGTGGGATGAAACGCCGCCGCATAATAGAAGCCGCCGCCGCCCCATCCGCACTGGCTCCACTTCACGTCAGCCTTGGGAATGGAAGGTTTCTCCGCCGCGGGAGTCTGGGCAGATACACTGGAAACGGCGAAGGGAAACGTGCTGCCGCTGCTCATAAGTACGCCGAGGAAAGCGGTGGTGCAGAGGTAGGAGAGCATGTGCCCGTGACGACGTACACGAGGCAGGAAATGGGTCAGCGATTTCATGGGATGGGTAATTAGAGAATCGGAAGGCTTTGCTTAACATTTATCGTAATAGGGACATCTGTCGTATCCAATGGCTTCCAGAGACACCGCATAGCTTTCTCATGAAAATGTTTAAACAGTACTATCGGTGACTGCCGTGAATCTCGCTATAGAAATGATTGCAAATGCAGCCGAATGACGCCACATTTCTTTCATCCCTCTTGTTTAAACACCGGCATGGCGCTCGACGAATGCCGTTCCACAATTCTCCCATGTCCCACGGACTTCTTGTACCGGAGGCCACCCAGGCGCTGCGCCAGTGGCTCGCATCCTCTCAGTTGAAACCAGGTGCGCGCCTCCCCTCCGAGCGTTCCCTGGCCCGCGATCTGGGCATACGCCATTACGCGGTGAACCGCGCCATGGCAACTCTGGTAGCGGAGCGCGAAGTCGAACGCCGCGGCCAGAAACTTTTCTACTCACCCCAGGGGGTCACCTCGGAGTCTTTCACATGCGATCTGGTTGCCCCCGCACGTTCAGTCTATCTCCCCAGCTACCGGCGTGTGGCCCGGGAAATCGGCGTTACGCTGCGCGTTCACGGCTGGCAATCCATGGAGCAGGGCGTCTCGACTCTTTACGCTCTTGACTCACCTAACACGGAAAGTGTGATCTTCGAGCCCGCGTTCTCTTCACCCGCATCGCGCTGGGAAGGCGCCGTGGATCGCCTGGCCGCTCATGCGGTGCCGGTTGTCGTGGTCAGCCAGCCGAGCCGCACCGTGCCGGCCGTTATGGCCGACTACACGCGCGGACTGCATCAGGCCATCCAGCATTTCCGAGCTCTTGGCCACGAGGAACTGGCGCTCGTCACGCCCACAGGGCAGTCACCGGAATCCATTGAAGTACTGAGCGTCTGGGGATCGGTATGTAAACAGTATGGGTGCGACTCTTCCGCGGTGCGCATCTTTCCGCACGACAGCGCCCGACTGCTGCAGGAAGACGTACATGAGCTGGCAGGCAAAATCACGGAAGTGGTGCCCGCCGTTACCGGCGTCGTTGTCTATAGTGAAAGCGAGTCGGCAATCCCCTATCTTATCCGCGAACTCGCTGAGCGCCGAAAGCTGGTGCCACGCAATATCTCCCTTATTTCCCTGCGTGATTCCCTGGCACTCCGCAACTCCGTACCCCCCATCACTGCCACAGCTGTTGATATGGCAGCGATGCAGGAAGCCGCAATGCGGGCCGTACAGCGAGCTGCGCGTAAGAAAGAAGAGCCCAAGGCATCGACGAATTACGCTCCCTGGCAGCTTCGCGTTCAGCCGAATCTGGTGGTGCGCTCCTCCACCGCCCCACGGCTGGATGGGCGCGGCACTCTGTATGTGCCGTCAGTGCAGCAGGGAGGGCTGCCTAAACCCCTCAACCCGGCGACTCCCGGTCTGGACGTCGATAATTTTGCCTTTTCGCCGCGCAAAACAAGCGAGGAGCTGCTGAGCGCGCTTCGTCAGGCTTATCCCCTCACCCGCTGGGCTCAGGAAGAGCGTTTCCAGCCGGTGGATCTGGCGCCATATACAAATCGCCCTCTGAACTACCGCCGCGGCTGGCTGGGCGATCTGCCGCTTAAGCATCTGACGGCAGGCAAGCATATGATTCACGGCGTGCCCTTCCAGGTGCTGGGCGGCACAAGCCGGGCAGAGGGAGGAGCTATCGTGTTTCACTCCACGGTAAACTCAGTAGGCCATGCTCGTGAATTGCCCGATACGCTCAGCATTCCGATAGACGCAGCGCACGTGCAGGCCATCTACATTCTGCATGGATGTGGATATGCCAAGCACCGTAAACACTTTGGTACTTACCGGTTTCTGCGGGGACGCAAAGAAATTGAAGCGGTGCCGCTGGTCAGCTACGGCCAGCCGCAGCCGGGAGGGGGCTCTGTAGCTGGGAGCGGCTACCAACAATCTGCGGCATCTTATCTTGGTGTCGCGCCCAATCAGGCACTTGCCGCTCTGCATCCCCCCCTGGACGACGAGACATCAGGCGAGGCTGGTGCAGGGAAGGAATTCAAAGCGGAAACCGCACAGCCCAACATTCAGGACTGGTGGCCGGACTTCCCTCACATGGACTTTCCTCATGCCCGCATGGCCCCCATTATGGAAAGCCGTCCAGAGGACGCCGCTTACCAGCATGTGTATCTCTATACGCTGGAGTGGGTTAATCCCCAGCCGGAAAGTAAGGTGACACACCTGGAGATTTCCGTTGATCCGACGCAATCGACAACATTGGGGATGCTGGCCATTACCATTCTCCACAAATAGCCGATCTGTAAGAGGAGGGTGGCACGACATTTCATTGGCTCTGGATCCCCTCCAGAAGTCGTTCAGAAGCCGAATCAAGGTCGGGAAACTGGGAGCTGACCCAAAATAGCCGCCTGTTTAAACAGTCCGATGAAAAACCTTGCGATTAAGGCGATGACGTTTGCTTAAGAATACGTAGCCATTACTATCAAATTAAGCGAGAGCACTGAACGGATCTGAATCAAAACCAACGCTCATTCGCTCAGCTTCTTCCCTCTCTTTAACGTAACTTTCCGGGTCAAGCTCCACGACCCACAAACAGCAAAACGCCATGCAACACCAATCCCCTATCCGGTCATTCCGCAAGTCCCTTAGCCGCAGCCGTGGCACAGCGGGCTTCTCCCTGGTCGAAGTTATTATGGCACTGGGTGTGATGTCGTTTGCCATGATGGGCATGCTGGGCCTTCTTTCTGTCGGTCTCACCAATTTCCAGAAGTCGATGGACCTGACGGTGCGCGCTCAGATCACCCAGGACCTCACCTTCATGTTGCAGCGCACTCCCTTTACCGATCTGGCCAGCAGTTCCTCCCTCGCTCGTTATTATGATGACGAAGGCCGCATCCTGCCCGATCTAAAGAAGACCGAAGCTGTTTACCAGGCCAACGTGCAGGTTGGTACGTTCGCCGAAACCTCCGGCCGCGTTTCCCCCACATGGGCCTTTTCCACGCCTCCCAGTCAGTTTAAGGCAGTGACCATTTCCATCTCCCGCGTGGGTGGAACGGGCCTGCGCCCCTACGAGTTTACCACGTATGTCGCCAATACCGGACTGTAATTCTATGTCAACAAGCCGCCTATGTGTACGCCGTCCGCTGAAGGCCCGGGGGGCGTTCACCCTGGTGGAGATCATGGTCTCCCTCGGTGTCCTGGCCATCATGCTCCTGGTTCTGGCCAATGTTACCGATCAGACCAGCAAGATCTGGCGCGGAACGCGCGGTAAGATAGAAGCGTTTCAGGGTGCGCGCGCCGCATTCGAGTCTATCACGCAGACTCTCAGCCAGGCCACGCTGAACACGTACTACGAGTACTTTGACGACGCTTCCCCGCCAAACTCGCTGGCCGGCCTAATTGCTACCTACGGCGCGACGTCAACCCAGGTAAAAGCATTTCAGCCCAAGGTTTACGATCGCTACTCGGAGCTCCACTTCATCTCCGGACCTTCCAGCAAGCTTCTTACGGGTCTCTCCCGCGCATCTGACGGTAAATCCTATACTGCGGTCAGCAGCGGCCACGCGGTCTTCTTTCAGGCTCCGCTCGGTTTCACGACAGACGCCAATGCGCGCGCTCTGGATAACGTCCTCAACGGCGTAGGTTATTTTGTGGAATTTGGCACCGATGCGGATCAGATCCCCGACTTTGTTACGTCGAAGATCAAGCCGCGCAATCGCTACCGCCTGATGCAGTTTCTGCAGCCTTCCGAATCCCTGCTGGTCTATAAGGAAGCCTGGAAGAGCCGCACGACAGGAACGAAAGCGACCTGGTTCTCGACATCACTGACAGCTACCAGCCGCCCGGCACACGTGGTAGCGGAAAACATTCTGTTCGTTCTGCTGCGCCCCAAGCGCTCGGATAAAGAGTACGCCAATAACACAACCCTGAAGCCGCTGGCCCCCAATTACCTTTACGATACCCAGCCGAATCCCTACTCGGCAGCCGATATCAACCGCTACCAGTTGCCGCCGCTGTTACAGGTCACCGTAGTCGCCATAGACGAAGCATCCGCCATTCGTCTGGAGGCCAAGTACGGCACCACTCCTCCGCTGACTACCCTGGCGCCGGGTCTCTTTGAGACGACGACCGACACGAACGACCCCACGAAGTTCAACGCCGACATGGCGACCCTGGAAAACGCTCTTATCGCAGCCAAAGTCAACTACCGCATTTTCGATACGGAAGTGATGATCCGTTCATCCAAATGGAGTGAGAATTAAAACTATGAAAGTTCCCATTTTGCCCTGTTCGTCACAATTAGTGACATCAGACCCCAAGCATCAGCGCAGTGTTTCCCTGGCAGCGCGTACGGTCTATCTGCAGAAGCGGGTTACACGCCGAGCGTCCAGACGTGGTATCGCCCTGGTGATGGTTCTCATCTCGCTTACTCTCCTCTCCATCCTCATTCTCGCGTTCCTTTCCAGCGCCTCAACGGATCTGGATTCCTCCTCCAGCTTTGCCGCAAGCGCCGACGCCAAGCAGCGCAGCCAGACAGCGGTAAATCTGGTCATCGGCCAGATTCAGGAAGCGACCAGCAAGACGGACCTCGCCTGGTCCTCCCAGCCCGGCATGATCCGGACATTCAATACCGACGGCTCTGCTGCCGAGCAGTTCAAGCTCTACTCGTCGGCCAACATGCTGCAGAAGTCCTTTAACCCCACTTCCGCCGGCAACCCTACAGATATCCCCACAGACTGGGATGCACGCCCGGCAGAGTATGTGGATCTTAACCAGCCTGTACTGGTTCAGGACAACGCCAACGGCGCAGTTATTCCCGACGCGGCTCGTCCCTCCGATAAATATGTGGCGCAGTATCCTATCCTGGATCCTAGTGCTCTCGGCATTGTCAAAGGCTTCAGCATTGACGTGAATGGCGATGGCATCAGCGAAAGCGCTCCCGTCGACAGCTTTAACCCGATCACTTCCGGCAACCCCGCCCCGATGCCTGTGCAGTGGATGTACATGCTTCAGGACGGTTCGCTCCGCACGCTGGATGCGGCTTCCAAGTCTTTTAACGGCAGCGCGGTAACGGCGGATAACCCGGTGGTCGCCCGCATCGCCTTCTGGACGGATGACGAAACGTGCAAGGTCAACATCAACACGGCCGCAGGTGATGAGTGGGATAACGTGACCGACCTGGGCTCCTTCAATGACATGCCCTTTTCTAACAATACCAACGAGTCGATCCTGAAGGGCAATCAGCCCGTTAATAAAGAATATCAGCGCTACGCCGGTCACCCTGCTACGACGTATCTCAGCGCGGTCTTCCCAGATCTGACCCGCTCGGAAATCTACGATATCGTGCCCCGCATTTCGTGGGATACCAAGTACTCTGCCGGCGGCACAAAGGAAACCTGGGATTACGCCGCGGATTCCGCTACGGCAGCCAAGAAGTATGCCGGTCTGCCTCTCTCTGACGGCATGCCTCTCTACGCCAGCGTGGATGAACTGCGCTATGTCCGCAGCACCACTGCCCGCACGGTTACTTCCGACACCGTCCTGACCGCCAAGCAGATCGACTACTCCAAATTCTTTCTTACGGCCACAAGCCGCGCACCGGAGGTCAATCTCTTTAACAAGCCCCGCGTGACGATGTGGCCCGAAGCCGCGCTGCTCAGCAACCGCAGCCTGTTCGACCGCTCGATCGCCTTTTGCTCGACTATCGCCGGCAACGCCTACTACTTCGTGCGTAACGACTCCACCAACGCTACGACGGATTACACGGCCTACCCTCGCAATCAGGAACTCTACGCATACCTGCAGGATCTGACTTCTCAGGCAATCCCCGGCTTTGGCGGCAACTTCCTGACCAAGTACGGCACTGACCGCGACCAGATTCTGACGGAAATCTTCGACTACATCCGTTGCCTCAACCTGGCTGATCCGGATGCCACCACAGGCTTCGCCACGAACGGTCTGCCCTCCAATAATCTGAAAGCCTCCACAATCCGCTCCACCTCACCCGGCATCGGTCACGTGGTTCCGATCGAAATTGGCGATACCCGTGGCTTTGGCCGCACTTATACCATCTACAACCCCATCATCATGTTCTCCGCGCTGGCCAGCGCTGTGGATCCCGCTGATGCGGCACTGGATACCCGCGGCAGCATATCGGGCGGCGTCTGGTCCGGCCCGGATGGATTCCTGCGCGGCAAGCTGAAGGAAAAAGCCGACAAGGCGCGCATCTACACCACCAAGGTGCAGGCCGTCGTGTTCTTCGAAATGTTTTCGCCTTCATGCGGCGTCATGCGCTTCATGCCCAATCTGGTTATCCGCGTCAAAGGCCTGAATAACCTCTCCTTTGATGGCAAGAATCTGGGCTTCACCTCCGACGCTCAGGTCGACTTCAACGGCTACACGCCCAACCACGAATATGCCTGGGGCAGCATCTCCACATGCTCCAACCTGTTCTGGAATAAGACGACTCAGCACAAAGCCTACCCGTTCTTTAGTGGTACTATCGACGTAAACAAGCAGTTCCGGGCTCCCACTGAGTTCTCCGGTTCGGACAAGGTTGTCGTTGAAATCTACTCCCGCGATAACGCCGGCACGATCAGCAGTACGCCCATTCAGACTATCAAGCTGAACTTCCCTACCGCGCAGGTTCCGATGCCGATGGTTCCGGGCATGTTCAAGGCCACCTATAACTCCGACTCGGCCTACGCTTACGATGACAGCCCCACCGTCAGGCTTTCCGGTACCCAGGTTGATCTCAAGACGCGCTACGACTCAAGTGCTTCCGCTTCCGATTCCGGCGTGGCTGTGATGAACAACTACTACAACGGCGGCGCTGTGGGCGGTCAGCAGATCTTTGATGCGACCCGCAGCCTGGTGAGCGCCACCGGTGACCATCGCCTTATCTGCGCCACCAAAAATGTGGATCTGACCGCATTTGTGCCGGCTCGCGGTTATAATACCACGGTCACCACCGACATGAACAAGCTCTACTATATCGGCAGCGGTGAGGATAGCACCGGCGGTATGGTGGCGTGCGGCCCTCGCTCCTCCAACGGCGGCAGCTGGTGCGGTACCTCCGGCAAACTTGTGAAAGAGGTGACTTACAATCAGCACATCGGCTCTGCTTACGATAACAATCTGGATTCGGGTGATTTCGGTCCTGCGGTACCCAGCAACTGTGCGGCAGCAGAAATCACTCTGAGCAACGGCACCAAAATCCCCGGCGACTGGGATACCGGTATGGGTAGTGTATTTGACGGTCCGTATATCAATAAGGCAGATGAAGGCGAGCGCGGCAATACCGCCACGGCAGCCTACGGCGGTTACGGCGGCTCGGCCCCGCTGGTTTCCATGGCCACGCTCTTCTCGCCCAATCGTCAGGCTCCTTCCCCAGTCATCTTTGGCTCACTCTCCACTGGCGTAAAGGCCAATAAGCCCTGGCAGACGCTTCTGTTCTGCCCCAACCCCGCAGGCAAATCTCTCCATCCTGGTGCGGAAACTCCTCCTGATCATCTCCTGCTGGATTTCTTCAGCATGCCCGTTGTGGAGCCTTACGCCATCAGCGAGCCCTTCTCGACCAGCGGCAAGGTCAACATCAACTACCAGATCGTTCCCTTCACCTACATCACCCGAAGCACTGCCCTTCAGGCCGTATTGAGGTCCACCCGCCTCACCGCGATTCCCACTGTGGACGGCCGGAAGTACAAGAGCAGCAGCACATCGAAAGGCCCCAACCTGGGACCGACTACGGGCAAATACCGCCTCAACATCGATCTGGATGAAACGATGAAGGGCTTCCAGAGCCGCTTCGATAATAATGAGATCTTCAAATCCGCATCGCAGATCTGCGAGATGTTCCTGGTCCCGAGCGGTGTTGGCGCCACGATCAATAATGTCGCCACATGGTGGGACACCTATCGCCTGACCGGTGACAATCTGCGCGAACGCCCCTATGCCAACATATACGGCCGCCTGACCACCAAATCGAATACCTACACGGTCTACCTGCGTGTTCAGAGCCTGCAGAAAGCCAAGACACCCAACGCAGATTACAACACCTGGGTGGAAGGTACCGACAAGGTGATCAGCGAATACCGTGGATCCTGCACTATTGAGCGCTTCCTGAATCCGAACCTGACGGCGGCGCAGTACAATCCTGCGGATCCGCTGACAGCCTACAAGTTCCGCACGCTCTCCACCAAGCAGTTCGCCCCTTAATGCAGACGCTGCCGGCGCCCCTCCTCATTCAGAGGGGCGCCTTAAACGGCCCTAATTTCCGACCCTGCCCTTCTCCGTACATGACGCCTCTATCGCAACGCATCCAGCGCCGGGTCTCCACCGCCGGCTTCACTCTCGTGGAGATTATGGCTGTGGTGGCGCTGATGGCCGTAATCGCCGCGCTGGTTATCACCTCCATGGGTACCGCGGATTCCGGCCGGTTGCGGAACGCCGCCAATCTGGTGATGGATCAGTTAACCCTTGCCCGCCAGAAAGCCATCACGCAAAACGGTCGTGTTGAAGTGCGTTTCTATCAGCTCAACTCCGCCAGCGGCACCAAAGTCTATCGCGGCCTTCGCAGCTACGTTGTCGGACAGGATGGCATGAGCAAACCGCTCAGCCCGATCGTCTACCTGCCGGAACCTATCGTCGTCGCGGACCCCGACGTATCGCCCACGTTCAACTCGCTCTTCTCCACCGGCACGGCCAGCAAGGAAGATCTGCCGCAGGCGGCGCAAACGCCCTACCGCTCGTTCTCTTTTCTGCCCAATGGCGGCACCGATCTGAATATTCGGCCCGCGCCCAACGCCAAACGGCAGTGGTACATCACTCTAAGCAATCCCAACGCCACCAAGGCAGCCAACAACCTGCCTTCCAACTTTGTCGTCCTGACTGTCAATGAAATGACCGGCACGGTAAGGATCATCCGGCCTTAATCCCCAAATTTCGCCATTCCATTCCCCTACACACAATAAAGGACGCCAACCTTATGGAATCTTTTGCCCCTGCCGTATTGACGCAACAGAAACCCTTTGGGGATCAACCCGCTGCCGCCACGCTGCAGCAGCCCCTGCCGCACCGCTTTCCCGAAGAGCTGCCCCGTTCGGCGGCTTTTCGCATCCGCATCAACAACGGCATTACCTCCTTCATGGAGGAGAGCACCATTCACGAGATCCAGCAACTGGACGTGCTGGAGCATATTGCGGCGCATCACACCTCTTTCGAGCTGAGCGGCCCCGTGGATGTTGAGATCGAGATCCTTACTCCTCGCGACGCCTCGGAAAGCCCGACTGCAGCTCCTTTCGTACGCCCGCTCAGCCGTGGAATCCGTGGCACCATGCACGGTGATAACATCCTGCGCATTACCCTGGCCGGACCGGAGAATCTTCAGATCGAAATCGACGGCCAGCCACTGCTCTATATATATGCACTTCCGACCGCGCCCGCCGCACCCACCGGTCCGCGAGTGCGCCGCTTTGAAGGCGGCAAGATCCATAACGTGGGCCTGCTGCATCTGAAGGAAGGCGAAACATGCTGGATCGATGCCGGTGCCGTGGTCCGTGGAAGCATCCGCTCCGAACGTACAGCTCACGTTCGTGTTGGTGGTTACGGCATCCTGGATGGAAGCTACTGGGTTGAAACAGAAAACCGCCGCCGCAAGTCTCTTGTTCTCGACCACTGCCGCCACGCCCGCATTGAGACGATTCTCATGCTGAGCCCGTGCCACTGGATGGTAGTGCTGGGTGGCTGTGCCGACATTGAGATTCACGGTGTGCGCCAGATCGCCTTTGATATCAGCAGCGACGGCATCGACATCTGCGGCTCTCGCCGCATTCACATTACCGGCTGCTGCCTCCACAATGGCGACGATAATATCGCGATCAAGGCCATCCACAATCGCTCCGGCCAGGATGACCGCGTGCCGGTGGGCTTTCCTGATGAAGATTGGAAGGGCAATGTTGAAGATGTGCTGGTCGAAAATTGCACCTTCTATAACATTAAGGGCGGCAGCAGCATGGAGATTGGTTACGAAACCAGCACCGATCACATCCGCAATATCCGCTTTCGGAATATCGACGTTATCGCGGTGCACGAGTTTGGTTCCGTCTTTGGAATCCATAACGGCGACCGCGCCTGTGTGGAAAACGTGGAGTGGGACGACATTCGCGTCGAGCACCACTACGACAAGCTCATCGACATTCGCGTAGTGAAAAGCCGCTGGAATCTGGATCCCGGCCGGGGCTATGTCCGCAACATTACTCTGCGTAATATCCGGGTCGTGCAAAGCCCCTTTAACAGCGGTTATACGCTGAGCGTTATCTCCGGTTACGATGCCCAGCATCCTGTAAGCAACGTGCTGATCGACCACTTTGAGCTTGGCGGACGCGTTGTCCACAGTGCCGACGAACTTGATCTGGTCAGCCGGCACCTGCAGGGGCTAAAGTTCAGCAATGGCAGCATTGCCGCCTGAGCCGGCTAAATACTTCATCCGTTGCAATCACGGAGGCGTCCTCCCATGTATAGGGCAGGCGCCTCTGCTTTCGTGTTTAGACCATTTCCCAGAGTTGCATAGCTTCGTGTCCTCCCGTTAAATAGCCGCCTATGCAGCAGATGCCCGCCGTCTTCTTCGATCGCGACGACACCCTCATGCGCAATGTCCCCTACCTGGGAGATCCCGCCCTGGTAGAGGCGTATTCAGATGCCCCCGCCGCACTGGCCATGCTGCGCGATGCGGGTTTCCTCCTCTTCATCGTCAGTAACCAGTCCGGCGTGGGTCGCGGCCTCATTTCCGTGGAGCAGGTTGCCGCCGTTAATGAAGCACTCTTCGCTCAGCTCTGTTCTTCGCTTCCCACTCCGGATCAAGGCACTGTGTCTGGTTCTGGCGCAGGGTGGTTTCGCGAAGTCTACAACTGCTATTCGGCCCCCCATCTGGAGCCGGATTCCCAGGACAGAAAGCCGAATCCAGGCCTTCTGTTCCGCGCCGCGCGCGAGCACAACGTCAACCTTTCCTGCTCGTACTTCATTGGCGACCGCATCTCCGATATTGAATGCGCACTAAACGCGGGTGCTACCCCCGTCCTTGTTCTGACAGGCACATGCGACACTCCAGAGGAGCTTGAGCAGGCCAAAGCCAAAGCGCACTTCGTGGCCCCAGGACTTCTTTCAGCCGCGGAGTGGATACTGGAGCGAGAAAAGACCGCGAGCAGCCACAGTTCTTCCGCTTCAGGGTCATCTTTAGCTTCTCCCTCCGTCTGATCAGTTTTCCATCTGCCAGCATACATTCTACCAAGTTTGCTATTGAGACTGAGTCCGAATTGCAATAAACATACTTGCTATGTTCTCTCGCGTTACCTCCCGCTTGCCTCGCCTTCTGGGGCGTATGCCGGCGCTTCGCCTCCCTGCACTCGCGCTCGCCATGACGTGCGCTTCGCTCGCCTCGGCCCACGCTCACCTCGTCTGGTTCGAGCAGGCGCCCGATAAATCTATCGTTCTTAAATTCGGCGACTACCTCGAGAAGACCGAAACATCTCCCGGCCACCTCGACGCTATCCCCGAAACCCCTGCCTGGACTCCCGGCGAAAAAGGCCCGGAACTGGCTAAGGCTACCCGTGGCAAAGAAGGCGTAACCTACGAGAAAGCAACCGCCGACAAGCCTCTCTTCGCCGACATCGAACTGGCAGTCCGCCCGCCCAAGGCTGACGCACCTCCCTCCCGCACCATCTACCACCCCCGCTGGTACGTCCCTGGCACGCCTGCGCCGACTGCCGCAGTAGAACCCAGGCAGGACTTCGAAATTGTTCCCCAGCCCGGCGACAAGGTCATCGTCTTCCTGCGCGGCAAGCCAATGCCGGAAATCAAGCTCTCCGTCGAAGAACCGGATGGCAAAAAGCAGGAACTCGTCACCGATAAGGACGGCAGCGCGGTGTTGAAACTTACCAAGCCGGGCCTTAACCTTGTCATTGCCCGCTTCCGCGAAGACCTCGGCGGATGGTATCGTGGCGTTCCCTACAAGCAGACCAGCCACATCGCCGTGCTGTCCATAACGGCGCCGACTCCCTGATCGACCTGAAAGCCGCCCGTTGTTATATGAACAAGATCGGAATCTGCCCAACAACAGGCTGGCTAAAAACCGCATTGCAGGTACAGTGCCTTTGCCTGCAATGCGATGACTGCAGTACATATTTAGATTATCAGCTGCACGCCGTGCATTGTGGGCTGGACCAGTTTAACGTAATGCCATTGGTCTGGGCAACATAGCAAATGCCGCAACATCCCTGTTGCCGCGCTTCATCAACACAATACCGGCTCCCTTTTCAACAAGGGTAAGCAGCACTATGTATATTACGACTACCGACGGAACGCAGATCTACTACAAAGACTGGGGCACCGGTCAGCCCATCGTATTCAGCCACGGCTGGCCCCTCAACTCCGACAGCTGGGAAGCCCAGATGTTCTTCCTGGTGCAGAAAGGGTATCGCTGCATTGCACACGATCGCCGCGGACACGGCCGATCCAGCCAGCCCTCCCACGGCAATAACATGGATACCTATGCCGCGGACCTCTCCGAACTCATTGAGCACCTCGATCTGAAAGACGCAGTGCTTTTTGGCTTTAGCACTGGTGGCGGCGAAGTTGCACGCTACATCGGCAGATTCGGTACCGCACGTCTGGCCAAAGCCGGCCTAATCAGCGCTGTTCCCCCGCTCATGGTAAAGACGGAAGCAAATCCCAACGGCATCCCTATCGAGGTGTTCGATGGCTTCCGCAAAGAGATGCTGAAAGATCGCTCTCAGTTCTTTATTGATGTACCCAAAGGTCCTTTCTTTGGCAATAACCGTCTCCTCTCCAGTGTATCGCAGGGCATGATTGATGCGTGGTGGGCGCAGGGTATGGCGGGTGGTTTTCTTAATACCTATGAATGTATCAAAGCCTTCTCCGAAACCGACTTTACAGAAGACTTAAAGAAGTTCGACATTCCTACGCTGATTATACACGGAGATGACGATCAGGTCGTGCCCATCGACCGCGCCGGACGCGCTTCCGCCAAGCTCGTAGAGAAAGTCCGCTTCATCGAATATGCCGGAGCCCCGCATGGCATTACCGAAACGCACAAGGACCGTCTCAACAACGATCTTCTGGCGTTCATCGAGGACAAGCCCCAGGCCGAGGCCTAAGCTGAGATCAAAGCGCTGAGCGCTATCCACAAAACCGAATCAAAAACCGTTGTGGCAGGTCGACCGATATTATATCGTCGACTAACCGCAACGGTTTTATCAGGTGCAAGGCTGCGGATTAAGCAGCAGCAGCACCACCACCAGCCGCAATCTTCAAAGCCTGCGCCAGATCGGCCTTGATGTCCTCGATATGCTCGATGCCTACCGAGATGCGAACCAGTTCCGGTGATACGCCCGCCGAGACCTGCTCTTCGGATGTAAGCTGCTGATGCGTCGTGGAAGCGGGGTGAATGATCAGCGTCTTCACGTCGCCCACGTTTGCCAGCAGGCTGGCCAGCTTCACGTTATTGATCAGACTCTTCGCCGCCTCATAGCCGCCCTTCAGGCCAAAGTTCAGCACTCCGCCAAAGCCACGCTTGAGGTATTTCTGGGCCAGTGTGTGCGAAGGATGAGAGGCGAGACCGGGATAGGACACCCATGCCACTTCAGACTGCTTTTCCAGCCAGTGCGCAAGTTCAAGCGCGTTGGAAGCGTGCCGCTCCGCCCGTAGCGAGAGCGTTTCGACACCCTGCAATAGCTGGAAGGAGTTGAAAGGGCTGAGTGCCGGCCCCAGATCGCGCAGCAGATCCACCCGCGCGCGAATGATAAACGCGATGTTTCCGAACGGTCCCTCTGGACCAAACACGTCCGAAAACACCAGCCCATGATAGCCGGGAGCCGGCTCCGACAGCAGCGGAAACTTCCCGTTGCGCCAGTCGAATCTACCGCTGTCCACAATGATGCCGCCGATTGAATTGCCGTGTCCGCCAATCCACTTTGTGGCCGAAGCAACCACAATATCCGCGCCGTGCTCAATCGGCCGCACAAAGTAGCCGCCGGCGCCAAAAGTATTATCTACAATCAGCGGAATCCCGTGATCATGAGCCACTTTTGAGATCGCCTCGTAGTCCGGCACATTAAAGCGGGGATTGCCCAGCGTCTCCACATACAGCGCTTTCGTATTCTCATCAATTGCGGTCGCGAAAGCCTCCGCCGAATCGCCCTGCACAAACTTTACGCCTATACCCAGCCGGGGCAGCGTCACCTTAAACTGATTGTAGGTCCCACCGTACAGGTAGCTGGTCGAAACGATGTTATCTCCGGCTTGGGCCAGTGTGGCAATCGCCATAAACTGCGCTGCCTGTCCGCTACTAACTGCCAGAGCGGCTACTCCGCCTTCCAGTGCTGCTATACGTTTTTCGAAGACATCCGTTGTGGGATTATTGATCCGTGTATAGACATTACCAAACTCCTTAAGCGCGAATATACTGGCAGCATGGTCAGCATTATTAAAGACGTAAGATGTTGTCTGATAAATAGGTACTGCACGAGCGCCCGTACCGGGTGCCGGCTCCTGCCCCGCATGTACCTGCAAACTTTCAAAGCGATAATTCTCTGCCATAAGGATAGAAATAGACGATTCGGAAAATATCTTTGCAAAGATTTCACGAATGTCAATAATGTCTGTCGAGTATAGCCTATTACTTTCGTGGTAAGCCGGCAGTCCTGAATTCCTGCGGACGCATCCCGGTCGCTTCCCGTATCGCCCTCGAGAAATAGTTAGGATCTGAAAAGCCCGACTGCCACGCTGCCTCCTGAATCTGCAGATCGCGGTTCTGTAACAGCGCTAATGCCTTACGTATGCGCAGATTGTGCAGATAACGCGAAGGAGTTATCTCGTAGTTCTTCAGAAATAGCCGGAACAGCGTGCTCCGATGCATCGACATATCCCGCGCAATCTGCTCCACAGTCAGCACGGGGTTATGGAATTCCTTGTCCATACGATGCTTGCAACGGCTTACCGGCGAGTCCGACACAGGCGGCGTCGAATCTCCTTCCAGGATGGAGAGCAATATGGCATGGGCATGATGGGCCGCCATTCTGTCCCCCTGGGCTGTATTGAGATACATGGCCTCTTTCACTTTCTCGAACAATGCTACCGGACATGGCCCGACGTTGACCGGGCGCTTCTGAAGACCGAAGTTTTCCAGCCAGCGCGGCGCTTCGGCATGGTCGAGCGTTATCCAGCGATAGCACCATGGCCCGCCCGCCATGCGCATATCATGCGGCTCCCCTGGCAGATAGTAAAACACCTCACCCGGACCGGTGCGGTAGGCCTTATCGCCCACTCTAAATTCACCGCGTCCCTCGGTGGTCCAGAAGATTTCGCAGAACCACTTGGTCACCGGCCGCGCATCAATGACGCAAGGGTGGTAAAACTGATAATGCCCCACTGAACGCACAGCCAGAGGGAGAAATCGCGGGGCGTTTCGCACGAAGCGAAACAGAATGTCACGTGTATTATCTTGCAACAAAAGTACTAGTAGCACCACAACGGTCCTGTTGTCAAGGCGTACCGGTCAGGATTACCGTACTTCCATGCGCAACAAATTGCCTAAGATTGTCATCGTTGGTGCCGGCAGCCTGTTCTTTGGTCGCAAAGCAGTATGGGCCGCCAATAACCTGCCCGGCCTGAAAGGCTGCACCCTAACCCTGGTGGATACCGACCCGGTGCACCTGGATAAAATGGTTCGACTCGGCAAAATGGCCGCCGAAAGCTCCGGTTCCGGTACCATTGTGGAAGGTTTCACCAATTATAAAGAAGCACTGCCCGGCGCCGATTTCGTTGTGTTGAGCTTCTCGGAACGCAACGCACATTACCGTCGCATCGATTGCCAGATTGCCGAAAAGTACGGCGTCCGCATGTGCTCCGGCGATACTATCGGCTCCGGCGGCGTGTTCCGTACCATTCGGGAGTTTCATAAAATACTCGATATCTGCCACGAAGTCGAAAAAATCTGTCCCGATGCCTGGGTCATCAACTACATCAACCCGTCTGCCATCATGGGCATCGGAGTGATGAAGTACTCCAAGGTAAAGTCCTTCGCGCTGTGTGACAGCCACCATATGCCCTGGAAGAAGGAGAGCTATCTCAAGCTGATTGGCGAAGATGTCAGCCAGATCAACAATTTCGACATGCGCATCGCCGGCGTCAATCACTTCACCTGGCTGCTGAAGGCCGAGTTGAACGGCGTGAACGTGCTGCCCCGCATTCAGGCCGCGTTTGTCCAGCACAGCAAGGACGAGAAAGATCAGGGACACAGCAAGGCGCGCTTCAACAACTTCGTCACAGCACAGCTCGGAGAACTCTTCGGTGCCATCCCCACCTGCACCGGCCACACCAAAGAGTATGTGCCGTACTACCAGGGCCGCGCGGTTGTTCCTGAAGCGATTCCCCCGCTCACCATCTTCGACAGCACGCAACGCGAAGAAGAAACGGCGCGCTTCTGGCGTGACACGGATGCCTGGCTCTCCGGCGAGCGCACGATGGCTGACTTCCATGCCAAGGAAAAGACCGACCACGCCACGGATATCATCCACACCATGGTGATTGAAGACGGTCGCACCTATTTCATCAATCGCGCCAATACCGAAGCTACCGATGGCAGCGGTCGCCCCGTGGGCAACCTGCCTGATGACGCCTTCCTGGAAATGGAGTGCAAACTGGATCGCAACGGCCCGAAGCCTCTGCCCGTCGGCGACTTCCCGCTCGGCCTGCGCGCCCAGCAGTTCCTCATCCTGGATATTCATGAGCTGACCATCGAGGCGATCATGAAGAAGGATCGCGGTCTTTTGCTGCGGGCTCTGGCTATGGATCCAATCGTCAACTCCATCGCCACCGCCGACGCCATCATTGAGGAAGTGTTTGAAGCGGAAAAGGAAATGCTGCCCTCATGGGTTCAGAAGCCCAAAGTCTCCGAAGCAAAGCTGGAAATACCGCAGGGCGATTTACAGCCTGCAGGAAAGTCGCTCGTCCCCCAGCTATTCTAAGTCATTCGTCCAAGTCTGACGCTACGGAGCAGAATCTCAGCCGTCTGAACCTCACTGGAGTGTTCAGACGGCCTTTTCATGCTCAAAAGACTGAGACTTCGGTGTTATCGCCATAATTATGCTGTATACGATCTGTTCCTCCTTCTCTCCGTGCGGCTGGTGCTGCATCATAAGGAGTCTTGTTCGATCAAAGCACGGTTATGCCTTTTCCCCGTATGCGCTCACTTTCCCTGTATTCCCTCGCCGCTGTTCTGCTTCTGGGCGCCCTGGCCCCGATGATTCGAGCGGAAGAAGCTCCGCCTGCTTCGTCGCAGACTGCAGAAGCAGATCCCCGAATTCCTATCACCTTCACACTGGCGCAGCCGGGCTATGTCACTCTTGTTGTGGAAGATGAGCAGGGAGTGCGCGTTCGCAATCTGATCAGCGAAACGCAGTTCCCCGCCGGTACTCATACCGTGATGTGGGACGGTATGGATGATCGGGAGCGCGACAAAGCCGCGGCGCAGGCAGCCATATTCCACATTCCCGGCAAGATGGTGGCGCCCGGCAAATATACCGTGCGCGGCCTCTCGCATCCCCAGATCGATATTGTCTATGAACTGACCCCGTATACCAGTGGTAATCCCCCCTGGCGCACCGAGGACGGCGGCAGCCAGTGGCTGACGAATCACTCTTCGCCCAGCGACGTTATTTTTCTCCCCGCAGGCAAAGCACCTGAACGCGAGGGCAAGCCCACATCCAAAGGCGCGCAGGTCGTTATTTGCAGTCGTGTTGCGGAAGGCGGCAGTGGCGTAGCCTGGGTGGATATGGACGGCAAAAAGCTCTGGGGCCAGCACTGGCTGGGCGGAGTCTGGACTGCCGCATCCCACCTGGCTGTTGATCGTGGCGACAAACCGGTGGCCGGCGTCTACGCCTATGCGGCAGCAAGCTGGCCGGGTGACAAGTACAACGAGAACCGCAGCGAGCTGCGCCTGCATAAGATGATGGAGCCTGGCCACACTCGTGCAGCTCCCCGGGATAAGCGCTTCGGCACTGGCGAAGATCGTCCCGTGCTGGAGCCCACCTATACCATTCCGAATCCCCCCGGCGTACCGGAAAAGATTGATAACAAGAATGAGCGCGGCAAACTGATGGCCAGCCTGACCGGTCTGGCCGTGCGTAACGGAATCATTGCGTGCGCGTTCGAAAAACTGAATCACATCCTGTGGGTGGACGCGGCTAATTCCAAGGTCATCGGCACCAGCAATGTGACGGCTCCGGGCGGCCTCGCCTTTGATCTGCAGGGCAATCTGTACGTGCTCTCCGAAAAAAAGCTGCTCCGCTACAAGATGGACATGGCGAATCCCCTGGCCATGACTGAACCCACCTCGCTGGTGACGGATCTGGAAGATCCACAGAATGTCACCATTGCGGATGATGGCACTATCTATGTAAGTGACTGGGGCACCAGCCATCAGGTTAAAGTATTTGCAAATGACGGGAAGCCGCTGAAGCAGATAGGCGTTGCGGGCGTACCCCGCAGCGGGCCCTACGATCCCAATCACATGAACAAGCCGGCCGGCATGGCGCTGGATGACCGCGGTCGCCTCTGGGTTACTGAGAACACGCATATTCCCAAGCGGATAAGCGTCTGGAATCTGTCGGACGGCAAGCTGGCCACTGCATTCTACGGACCCATGCGCTACGGCGGCAGCGGCTCGCTCAGCCCGGCCGACAAGACGCGTTTCTTCTACGATGACGACCACGGCGGCACTCTGGAATTCAAGCTGGATTATGCCACCGGTCAGTCAACGCCCGTTGCGATTCCCTATCTTTCCACAGAGGATGCTTCGGGAATCAAAGGCCGCTACGTGGGCGGACCACCAAGTTATCCTCTGATCAACGGCAAGTTCCTGTATCTGACGAACGCGCACAGCCAGTCCACCTCCGGCCGACGCAACTCCACGATCTGGCGCATGGATTCCGATGGCATGGCGCGCCTGGTGGCTGCCGCCGGCAGCGTTCTGGATGCCAGCAATGACATCATGCCCGCCTTTACAGAACCCGCCATGGCCGCAAAGCTTGCGCAGATTGTGAAAAGCGAGCCCACCAAACCCGGTGCGAAGCCTGCAGAGAACGCCAATGTCCTCTTCGTCTGGGCAGACGCCAATGGCGACCAAAAGCTGCAGCCAGAGGAAGTTCAGTTCCTGGACCCCTCAGAATATGCAGAAGGTGGGAAGAAAGTCGGCAACATGGGTTCCGTTAACGTCACGGACGACCTCGCGTTTACGATCGCGACAGTAGGTAATGTTGTGCTCAATATTGCCCCGACGTCCATCAACGAGGCTGGCGTTCCTCAGTACGATCTGGCCCAGCGCAAAGTACTGGCCAAAGATGTGAATCGCCCGGCCAGCACGGGCGGTGGCCAGGTTCTGACCGGAAAGGACGGCTGGCTGATCACTACTACCCCAGTCAAGCCTTTCGACGCAGCGGGGCTCGGCGGCGTCCGCAACGGAAAACCCATGTGGTCCTACCCCAGCCTGTGGCCTGGTCTGCATGCTTCGCACATCGCACCCATGCCGAAAGAACCGGGCCAGCTTATTGGCACTACACGGGTTATCGGCAACATCATCGATCCCCTGCCCGGCTCCGACTCGGGCCAGCTTTGGGCGATTAACGCGAACAAAGGCACCATCTACATCTTTACCGTGGACGGCCTTTTTGTGACGCGACTCTTTCAGGACAGCCGCACCGCCTCGTGGAACGCGCCGGAAGCAAAACGCGGCATGACAGTGAATAATCTCAGCCTTCAGGAGGAATGCTTCGGCCCGGTCTGGACCCGAACCAATGAAGGCGAAGTCTATCTGCAGGGCGGTGGCTGCGGTAATATCTGCCGTCTGGTCAACCTGGATAAGATCAAACGCCTGGATGACCAGTCCATTACATTGAGCGCCGAGCAACTCGAAAAAGCCCAGCAGGCCGCTGTGCTTGCCGAAGCAAAACGCCAGGAAGAAGGCGCAGCAAATTCCAAACCTTTGAAGGCGATCGTGCGCACGCAGGCCATGGTGATCGACGGCAAGCTGGATGACTGGCTCAACATTAATTGGGTGAACATTGATAAGCGAAGCCAGAGCACCGGCAACTGGAGCAAGCGCGAACTGACAACGCGTGCCGCAGCAACCGTGTGGGAAGACAAGCTGGTTCTGGCCTGGCAAACCGGCGATAAGGATCTGCTCCGCAGCAGTGGCGAGAGCATGAATAATCTCTTTAAGTGCGGCGGCGCTCTGGATGTTTTTATTGGGACAAACGCCGACGCCGCTCCATCCCGTCGCAAAGCTGTGGCAGGAGATCAGCGGCTGCTCATTACGCTGGTAAAGGATAAATCCGGAGATAAGGACAAAGCCCGGGAAAAGGTGGCTGCCGTTCTTTATGAGCCGGTATCCGCCGAAAAGAAGGGTCCGACCGCCGAGTTTGGCTCGCCGCTGCGCACTCTGAAGTTTGACCGTGTGGAAGTGGTCAGCGATCAGATTCAACTGGCATCCAGCACGGAAAAGGATCTGAAAGCTGACAAAGACGGGAAGGTCGTCATCACCACCTATGAGGTCGCCATTCCTCTGAGCCTGCTAAACTTAAAGCCGGAGGCAGGAAAGAGCTACAAATTCGATATTGGTGTGCTGCGCGGCAATGGGCAGGAGACCCTGCAGCGTTCGTACTGGACAAACAAGGCATCGGGCCTCGTCAGTGATATCCCCAGCGAAGCGGAACTCATACCAGCGCTGTGGGGCATAATTCAGTTTGGGCAGCGAACCGCAGGCCCTTAGGAATCGCCATCAGCAACCAGCAGCATTGATATGGTGAAGCCTGTTTCTGCAGGGCTCCGGCATGATGACTACTGCAGATACAGTGCCTGACGCAGAAATCTTGAAACTTGCCGTGCAACATGAGAGGTTGCTGGTAACGCATGATTCCACGCCCTGATTCCGTAAATCCCGGCCCGATTGGCGCCGGTGATGAAGCGGCGCCGCGCGTGCCGCTTTGCGTGGATCTGGATGGAACGTTGCTGGCGGGGGATGTGTTGTATGAGTCGGCTGTACGCTATGTAAAAGGCAACATTTTTCGACTGTTCTATCTGGTTGTCTGGCTTCTTCGTGGACGCAATTACCTGAAGGGACGCCTTGCCCAGGTGGTCGAATTTGAGCCTGCCACAATGCCATGGAGACAAGAGTTGCTGGCAGTGCTTCAGACGGAGAAGACAGCCGGACGCACTATATATTTGATAACGGCATCTCACGGCGAGCTGGCAGAAAGACTCGTGCGGCACCTCGCACTTTTTGATGGTGTGTACGGAACAGACTCAACACGCAACCTGAAGGGCCTTCGGAAAGCCGCCTTTCTCTGTGAAAAGTTTGGGGAACGCGGCTACGACTATATCGGCGATTCTCGAGCCGACTATCCCGTATGGGCCAAAGCAGCGGCAGGAATGGTCGTGGGTCCTCCATCGCGTGTTGCGGGGGCCATGCGGGCCAATCCTCGTGTGCAGGAGCTAAAAACGGAGCAACACTCCCTCTTTCGCAGCACGCGCCGGCTGCTGCGCGTTCATCAGTGGGCTAAGAATTTCATCGTATTTGTTCCCCTCATTGCCTCGCATCGAATTTTCGAAACACAGAATGTCCTGTTAACCACCCTTGCCTTTTGCAGCTTTTGTACAACGGCCTCTGCTACCTACATTCTCAATGATTTACTGGATATAGAGCACGATCGCCTTCATCATGAAAAGAGAAAGCGCCCTCTCGCTTCCGGTGCATTGTCCATCCCCTTTGCTATTTTTGCCTCCGGATTCCTCACACTGTTGAGCATTGCTTTTGCTGCATTTTTGCCAATACCATTCATACTTTGTTTGTGTATCTATATTATTTTTACACTTGCCTACAGTTTTGCTTTTAAATCTATTATTTTGGCGGATACTATTCTGTTAGCATGTCTTTATACCATACGCCTTCTGGCAGGGCATGCAGCTACATTTGTGCCTCTGTCCATCTGGCTGCTGGCGTTTGCCGTGTTTATCTTCTTCAGTCTGGCTGTAGCCAAACGTTTTGCCGAGCTTAAGCATCTTGCTCTTCGAGCTAAACAAAACCATTCCGCCCCAGGCAGAGACTATTTGGTTGAAGACATGCCTACCCTGCTGGCGCTTGGCGTTGGCAGCGGTCTTATCTCAGTGCTGGTGCTGGTGCTGTACGTACAAAGCCTTACGGTACGTCAGTTTTACACCGAGCCCCTGGTATTGCTTGTGCTCGTTCCCGTCTATTTATACTGGATTGGCCGTATCTGGATACTGGCTCAGCGGGGATTGCTGAACGAAGATCCTGTGCTTTTTGCCATTACGGATAAAGTAAGCTATGGCGTCGTATTCTTTGCGTTTGCAGTCATGGTGCTTGCCGCCTTATGGAAGTAATAATGATGCGTACATATCTTATGCAATGGTACGCCGGGGTGGTTTCGGCCTACGTTTACGCGCGGGCGGCGGAGTTGCCGCTGACACCGGGACATGGAGATCGCAACCGCGTTGTGCGCTTTATTGTGCAGCAACATGCGGGTATGCCAGACTTTCTTCGATGGCCGATGGTGGCTTTGACGCTTGGCTTCGATCTTTTTGGGCTTTTTCTATTTTTGCGGCCATTCTGTGGGCAGAGTGTCGCGCAGAGGTCAGCGCAGATTTCCTGCTGGAAGGAGAGTCCGCTGGGTCCGTTTCGGGATTTCGTGCGCTTTTACGATAGTTTGTTCACGGTGGCGTGGTCTGACCCGCATCTGCTGCCTATGCTGACTCCGGCATCGACGCAACCAAAGCCAGTTACGAAAGTGCGAATCCAAAAGCCCGACGCCATCGTTGTAGGCAGCGGCCCTGGCGGCGCGATCACCGGGGCGTTGCTGGCAGAGGCAGGGTTGCGCGTGGTGATGCTGGAGGAAGGTCCGGGTATTGGGGAAGCAGCAACGCATGCCTTTACCGTGCAGGAGATGGTCGCCAAGTATCGCAACGGAGGGCTTACGCCCGCGATGGGAAGTCCAAAGGTGGCCTATGTCGAAGGAAAGTGCGCGGGAGGTGGCAGTGAAATCAACAGCGGGCTCTACCATCGCACACCTGCCGCAATGCTGCGCCACTGGCAGCAACACTACAATCTGGCTATATCGGAAGCCGACCTGACGCCACACTATGCAGAGTGTGAACGCGCTGTATCGGTCAGTTATCTGCCGGAGGGCACCGCGCCTGCGGCCTCCCTGAAACTACAGAGCGGTGCGGATGCCATGGGCTGGCATTGCCAGGAAGTGCCTCGCTGGTTCACGAATGGCGAACGCCAGTCGATGAGCCGGACATTCCTGAAGCGCTTTCTGTCCGCGGGCGGCGAGTTGCTGAGCAGGACGCGATGCACAAGCGTGGAGCGCGCATCGGGTCGCTGGGCAGTCGAGACAGAGGGGACGGACTTCACACTCGCGGCTCCGCACCTCTTTCTCAGCGGCGGGGCGATAGGGACGCCGGCGTTGCTTCAGCGCTCGCGGCTGGGGTCGGCACGCGGCACGGCTTTCGGGCAGAATCTCCAGATGCACCCTACTATCAAGGTAGTGGCGCTTTTTGATGAAGAAGTGAATTCTGAATCCATGGGCGTGCCGGTACATCAGGTCAAGGAGTTCGCACCCGACATCAGTATGGGCTGCGCCATAAGCTCCGAGTCCTACCTGGCAATGGCCATGCTGGATCACCCGCGCGAGCTGCACCGCGTCCGCACCGACTGGCGCCGCATGGCCATCTACTACGCCATGATTGTGCCCGAGGGACGCGGCGCTGTGCGGACTCTGCCTGGCTGCCGGGATCCGCTCGTCACGTTCAAGTGCACGAATCCAGATCTCTACCTTCTTTCAACAGCTCTTAAGCGACTCTGCCGGTTGCTTTTCGCGGCGGGTGCGGTGCGGCTGTATCCCACTATTGCGGGCTGTCCGGCTATCGGCGGCGTGGAAGATCTCAGGAAGCTCCCGGCGTGTCTGCCGGCGGAGCGCTCTAATCTCATGACTATTCACCTGATGTCGAGCTGCGCGGCGGGCGAAAACGCGGCGCTTTGTCCTATCGATTCTCTGGGACGTGTAGTGGGGCAATCGGGGCTATACGTTGCAGACGGGAGTCTGCTACCTTCCGCTCCTGGGGTGAATCCTCAGGGCTCCATCATGGCGTTCAGCCATCGCAACGCCACGGCTTTTCTTCAATCCACGTAGCGTCTCGATCTAAAATCTCCACATCTCTATGATCTTTTTAACCGGTGCCAATGGATGGCTGGGGCTCAACGTGGCCGCCACACTACAGAATGGTCGCGCAGCGGAGCTGGGACTGGATGACGCACGTATTCGCGGTCTTATCCTGCCGGATTCCGACAAAGCCAAGCTGCAAAAGGCCGCTCCCCGAATGGAGATTGCGGAAGGAAACGTGACCAGTGGATCCGGCCTGGAAGCCTTCTTTAATGGCGGCAACGGAGGCGTGTTGCTTCATACCGTGGGTATCATTCACCCACGCTCGGTGGCGGAGTTCTATGCGATCAACGTGGAAGGCACTCGTCATGTTCTGGATTCAGCCATTAAGGCCGGGGTGAAACGAGCCGTGCTGATCTCCTCCAACTCGCCTTTTGGGTGCAATCCTCACTCGGATCACCTTTTCGACGAAGCATCGCCATACAACCCGTATATGAATTACGGGCGCAGCAAGATGCAGATGGAACTGCTGGTGAAGGAGTACCAGGCGGCGGGCAAGATTGAAACAGTTCTGGTAAGAGCACCGTGGTTTTATGGTCCGCATCAACCGGCACGACAGGTCCTGTTCTTTGAGATGATTCGCGACGGCAAAGGCCCGATTGTCGGCAGCGGCGAGAATCTGCGCAGCATGGCCTTCACTGAAAACCTCGCTGAGGGCATGCTCCTGTGCGCGGCGAAGGCGCCAGCTGGCGAGGCGTACTGGATAGCGGACGAGCGGCCCTACTCCATGATTGAAATCATGGATACCATCGAGCGGCTCCTGGAGACCGAGTTTGGCCAGAAGTGCGCTCATAAACGGATGCGCCTGCCCGGAATCGCCAGCGAAGTTGCCTGGTTCATCGACTGGCTGCTGCAAAGCGCAGGTATGTACCACCAGAAGATTCACGTCCTGAGCGAGATGAACAAAACGATCGCCTGCTCGATAGAAAAGGCGAAACGTGAGCTGGGCTATGCGCCCAAAGTCGCGCTGGAGGAAGGAATGCGGCGCAGTCTGGCCGAGTACTTCCCACGCACGGGTTCCTCTTCTCACCGGTAATCTCTGCCACAGCACCATTTCAGCGCACTATTCTCATGAAACATCTCGTAACCGGCGGGTCCGGATTTCTCGGCAATTTAATCGCGCGCCGGCTGCTGGCCAAGGGCGAAACTGTGAAGGTTCTCGACATCTGGAAGGACCCCAGCCTGCCTGCGGAAATTGAATATATCGACTGCGACATACGGAATCGCGACGGCGTTCGGGCTGCCATGCGGGGCATTGATATCGTCCATCATAACGTAGCGCTGGTGCCGCTGACGAAGTCGGGCGCGAAGTTCTGGGAGGTCAATGTGGATGGATCGCGCATTGCGGCGGAGTGTGCCGTGGCTGCGGGGGTCAAGGCGTTCATTCATATGAGTTCGTCGGCAATCTACGGAGTGCCTGACATATTTCCTATTGATGAGAAGACTCCGTACGAGCCAGTGGAGATCTACGGACGCGCCAAGCTGGCCGGCGAGCAGCAGGTGCGCGAGGTCTGCGAAAAGGCCGGCATGCCGCTCATCGTCATCCGTCCCCGCACCATTCTGGGCGAAGGACGGCTGGGCATTTTCCAGATTCTGTTCGACTGGATCCATGAGAACGCCCCGATTTTTGTCATTGGCGACGGTCAGAACAAATTCCAGTTTGTGCAGGCGCACGATCTCATGGATGCCTACATGCTGGCGCTGGATAGCCAGCATCCCGGCGCTTATAACGTTGGTACGGACCGCTTCGGAACACTTGAGGAAGCGCTACAACACGTCATTGCCCATGCCGGAAGCACTTCGCGAGTGCGACATCTGCCGGTTACGCCGGCCATCGGCATTCTTACCCTTGCCGATAAATTGGGCGTCTCCCCTCTGGCCCCGTGGCATTACCTGACCTACCACAAGCCGTATTACTTCGACCTGGCTCCCCTGAAAGCTCTAGGCTGGAAGCCCCGGTACTCGAATGATGAGATGTTTCGGGAGTCGTACGACTGGTTTCTCGCCAATCATCTGGGCAAAAGTGACGAGACCAAGGACGGTGCGGCCGGTTTCAAGCAAACGGAGAAACGCTCGGCCCATCGCAAACGCGTGCCTGAAGGAATTCTGTGGCTTGCGAAGAAACTGTTCTCGTGATGATTTAGCTCAGCGGCGTCTATAATCTATGTTATTCTAATTCGCTTTCAAGATGAGGTGAAGATGCGCAGTTTTTTTGTCTATAGCGAGGCGCGAGGAGGGAGCCTATTAGCATAATAGGTGACCGACGAGCAACGCGGTTATTGACAAAAAGGACAAGCATATTCGGCTCAGCTTGAAAGCGTATTAGAATTAGAACATCTTTACGTACGCCTTGGCACGCAGGCCGTCCAGCCACTCCTGCTGCAAACGCTGCTTTTCGTCGAGAATTAACGCCTGCTCAATTTCTTCACGGACTTCCGCGAGCGGGCGTACAAAGGCGTGTT
>JBGGNE010000022.1:0-7055 GCA_041287705.1 Methylacidiphilales bacterium
GGCCCGCGCCGTCTTATGTGTGCAGAGGGACTGGGCCAGGACATCGGCAATGGCCATCGGTTTATCCGCCGGGGGGAAATCGCCGGCCAGCAAGCTGGAAAGAAATCTGACGATCCGGACACCGCACTCCGAAACTCCAACTGGAGTTCGATTATGTACGCCCAGGTCGGTAGTCTGCAAAAACGGAAGCATGCTCTGGAATTTGTCCAAAGGACCCGTGTTGATAGCACCCATCGCGACCTGTATGGATTCAGGCAGGCGAGGAGTCTGGATCTGATCGAACAAGGGAGAGCCCTTTTCTTTCTGTCCCAGCCAGAGCAATCCGCAGACTTCTTCGAAAGAAGCGGACCTTGCCAATTCTGACAAAGGTTGGTCACGGAGGAAAACGTCCTGATCCGTAATTCTGGAAATGCGGGATTTCAGAATCGGCATTCCGTACTGGAGAACCTGGCTTCCTGCCTCTCCCGGCGAGCTGCGGATGGATTTCAGGCTGCCCAGCTTTTCCACGTCCTCAGCCACATATCTTCGTGCTCTCGGGTTCGCTTCATCGCGCTCCGACCTGATCTTTCCCCTGCTGACGTACGCATAGAGGGTTTCGCGACGCACTCCGAGTATCTGGAGAGCTTCCTGTGCTGTGAGGGTGCGTGCGTTTCCCATAGGTTGATTTACGTATCAATCTATACACCTATTGGGTAAATCCTTAAAGTTTGATGATGACTACCAACCCCAGTAACTCAGCACAGTTTATCCCCGGCCTTGCAGGAGTTGTTGCGGCGAGGACCCGTGTTAGCGATGTAGACGGTCTGGCCGGACGCCTGGTCATCGCGGGCTATTCTGTTGAAGATCTTGCGAAGAATGTACGTTTTGAGGAAGCCGCGTTTCTTCTGTGGAAGGGTAAACTCCCGGATAAGGGGGAACTGACTGCTTTCCAGACTCAGTGGAGAGCGAGTGGCGCTCTGGAGCCTGTAACCGCGGATTGCATCGACCGGTTGTGTCGCGAAAAGCGGGGAATCATGGAAACTCTTATCTGTGCGGTGTCCACGCTGAGTGCTGGCAAGGATCCCAGCGATCCGGATGATTCCACCCGCATCAGAATCGCAGCTTCCGTGCCGGAAATGATCGCGCGTATTTATCGTGTTCAGCAGGGTTTAAGCCCGGAGGTTTCGTTTGATGCCGGATGGGGAGCCCGCCGATTCCTCTCCCAGGTTCTCGACAAGCCCTGCTCTGAGGAACTGGGCCGCGCCCTCGAACAATATTGGCTGACCGTGATTGATCACGGGATGAATGCTTCCACCTTTACCGCCCGTGTTATCGCTTCAACGGGATCCGACGATGTATCCGCCATCGCAGGTGCCCTGGGTGCAATGAAAGGTCCTTTGCACGGCGGTGCGCCCGGCCCTGCTTTGGAAATGGTCAGAGACATCGCTTTCGCCGACCGTGCCGAATCGTTTCTCAGAGGCAAACTTGAAGCTGGAGAGCGTCTGATGGGTTTCGGACACCGGGTCTACAAAGTACGCGATCCCCGCGCCGCTGTGCTGAGCGAGGTCGTGAGTCGCCTGGCTGCTCAGGGACTGGGAGACACTGCACTCTTAACTCTGGCCCTTGAAGTAGAATTTACGGCAGTTCGCCTGCTGGAGGAATACAAGCCCGGAAGAAATCTGAAGACGAATGTGGAATTCTTCACCGCCCTGCTTTTAACCTCCCTGCGTCTGCCGGAGGAACTGTTTACTCCACTCTTTTCAGCCTCCCGAGTGGTAGGCTGGCTGGCCCATTGCAAGGAACAAAGAGAAACCGGGAAATTAATTCGCCCCGCATCGGAGTACATCGGCCCGTCCGCGAGCCGAATGGAGAAATCCGCATGAACTTTTGGTTCGGGCCGAGGACCTCCCGTACGTATCCATTTCTCGCGTTGTCGCAGCAACTCGCGA
Organism: Methylacidiphilales bacterium; assembly: GCA_041287705.1. Classification (GTDB taxonomy): domain Bacteria; phylum Verrucomicrobiota; class Verrucomicrobiia; order Methylacidiphilales; family UBA1321; genus LW23. The sequence continues at coordinate 1,929 of JBGGNE010000022.1, forward strand.
AATCGCGCCGCCCTAACGGTAGCACCGCCGGACTTGTAAATCACTCATTATGCATAATCACTTTATTCGGGTCTGCGATCTAAACTCCGCCGCCCTCTTTGAATTGTTTGAGCGGGCGCAACAACTGGAGGCTGCGTTTCACAAAGGGGATACTCCTCAGCTTTTGCAAGGAAAGCGAATTGCTCTTTCATTTGAGGACGGAGGCTTTCGGAATCGTATAGCGTTCGATTTGGGCATCCAACTGATGGGCGGTAAGGCCGTATTCATCCCGGGACGCCCCGGAGCCAAAGAATCGGCTGCCGACATCGCCAGATACCTCAACAATTGGTTCGATGCGGTCGTGATTCGCACTCCTGAATTCAGTGTAGTTGAGGAAATGGCGCAAAACTCGCGCATACCGGTAATCAATGCCCGAACTCGGCACAATCACCCTTGCGAGATTCTGGGCGATCTTGCTTTTGTTCGGAAAATCAGAGGTAGCCTGGACGATCTTCGGGTTGTGTTTGTGGGCGAGCCCACAAATCTCTGTCACAGTTGGTTTGAAGCTGGGGTGGCATTGCCGATAGAGGTTATCCAAGTGTGTCCTCCGGGGTACGAAATCAACAAGAGCTTTTACGAGAATCTCAGGGGAAAGGCCTCTGGCAACCTGGTCGTTAGCCATGACATTGAGACCGCTTTTCGAAATGCGGATGTCATTTATACAGACTGCTGGCCAACACGAACAACCCCAGAAGATGTGGAGACGGTTTCCCGAGCGTTTTTGCCTTTCCGTATCACATCCGCATTGCTGGATCGCGCTCCTGCTAAGTGTGTATTTTTACCATGTCCACCGGTAACCCGGGGTGAGGAGTTGTCAGATGATAGCATGACCTCATCTAAGTGTCGCGTTTACGAAGCAAAAGACTATCTACTGCACGCTCAAAATGCATTACTTGCGACCATACTTGGATAACGAACTACGCTCGGCGTCGGCCCGGTCATCAATAAAACCTGCCTCAACGTCATCCTTGAGAGGATTCCTGGCTTGAAGGAAACCAATATGTCCGCATTTGCATTTAAGGAGGAGCGTGAGTTGCCACTCGATCAATTGATTGACCTTTATCGTGTTAACGGATGGTCGTCCGCTGCGAAAGGGGAGATTCTGCGAAGCGCTTTGCGAGCCTCCCATACATTGATTACAGCGTGGTTGGATGACCGCTTGATCGGTCTTGGGAACGCTATTTCAGATGGCTTTCTGGTCGTTTATTACCCGCACTTAATCGTGCTGCCTGCGTTTCATGGAAGGGGCGTGGGCAGAGAGATCATGCGGCTATTGAACGAAAAATATAGATCGTTCCATCAGCACATTCTCGTCGCAGACGCGGGGGCTATTGATTTCTACAAAAAATGCGGTTTTACACGTGCAGGACGGGCGGAGCCCATGTGGATCTACGAAGGCCATGATCATTGAGCGAATATGAAATCAAGCTAATGGCACTTCGCCTGCTGGAGGAATCCAATCGGGTTTCGTGCGTGCGGCGGCCGCACCCGCGAAACAGATGCACTCCGGCCTAATCGGCTGGTGAACCGAACGAACCGGCACAATCCTGCCCCTGTCTCCCTTCAGAATTGTGCCGGATCGTCCCGATCACCTTGCACTGCGAGAACTTGGGATAACCTTATGGCAAACTCCAACGAGCTGCCGCACGCAGCAAAGGCTCGCGCCGCGCTTGCAGAAAGCGCGTCACGCCCTTTGCGCAGCGAAGAGGAAAATATGAATGCCCGCCCGGCGCCCCCGAGTTGTCAGGAGAGGGGCGGCGGGCGGGCATTATCGTTTTGAAGTGCGCTCATTGCCGCGCGGGCTAGAGCGAGAGAGAATTACGAGAGGTGAACCATGCCAGCTACGCAGTCGCGTAGGACGGACTCAAGCCGGTGTCCGCCCAACTTAAACAGTTGAGGCGCCGCGTTGCCGGCGCCTGGATACTCTAAGTGCGCCGTCCCGAGAAGTGCCTATAGCGATAGCTTCGCGCCTGGCGTTGCTTCTTTGAGTTGGCGTTGCTCAGTAACAGCCAATGGCTGAGGCAATTCGCTCCTTCCGATACTCTCGCTGGATGAATCCTGTCCCTCTGCTAGGGTTTCTTGCTCATTCAGTTTCACCCCAAGAATGAAGTCCGTACTCTTTTGAGCCTGAGAGGCCGCAGAGAGAATCAGGCTATGATCCTTCTCCAGCTTGTTGATCCAGGAATCCAGATAGGACGCGGAGTTATCGAACCTGACTTTGTCTAGAATGCCAGCTTCGTTGGAAAGGAAGGCAGCGCCGAGCTCCGCTACGAGCTCCTCTTTCGAGTAGCGTTCCGAGCCGAATTTGGAAGGCATTGTGACGCCTTCACGGTCCAGTCTGGACGAGTGCCCGGTCGCATGCGTTGCCTCATGGTAGGCAGTGTGGAAGTAGTCTTCTGCGCTCCTGAACATCTTTTCCGGAGGCATTTTGATAATGTCTTTATCCGGAGAGTACAGAGCGGCGAAGCCTCCGTGCTTAATCGGACAGAGTTTTGCATTCTCAAGAATGGCTGCAGCAGCCGCTAAGGGCACCGCCGGCCTGGGTTCTATTCCGACCTTGGGTGCTTCAATTTTCTCTGTCTGTTCCAGGTTAAAGACCATGGACCAACGAATGAGAGGAACCTTAGCTGGAGTACCATTCCTGGTCAGGACTACATTACCAGCTTTGTCCCGCTTATCCAAAAACTTATAGTACACAACAGGCATTGCCTTTGCTCCTTTACATACATTGCCACCTAAGTCGCGTGCTTGTTTGAAAGTCATCCAAAATGGAGAATTATAGGATGCTGAACCTAGCAAAAGCGAGTTGATACCACGGTATGCCTTTTGAGAGACAATGTTCTGTGCGGATACCCATGGTCTTCGCCATGGCACCGTTCCCTTCTTAAGTTGCTCGATGAAGCGTTCTGTGATCTCACGCTGGATATCTTTCAAAGGTCGACCTCCTTGCGCGCATCCTCCAGAGCCTGCTCGGCTTCCTCAAGAGACACATTAAAGTGAAGAGCTATCTTCTCTTTGATATCCACACACCTGAAAAGCGGTGTTTCTTCTAAGGAAAGCCCGTTATGTATATAGGACCAGAAATACAAATCTAAGATATCTTGGTGTAGCATAGGTGCTAGAGTCGTTGACAGTGGTTCACTTCACTTTGCGTGCTTTCCGCGCGGAATTCTTTTGGGACCACGCTCGCTTGACAGTGCGAGTGGCATCACTGAGCCACTTTTCGTCGTCGCCTAACCGGAGGATTGTCTTGGTAGCGAAATACTTGTGCTCCTGAGCCAGTGGATTTCCGAGCGGTTTGAGAAGGCCTGCCTGTACCAACATTCGTATTCCAACAGGATCGAAGTTCAGGAGTATTGCTGCTCCCTGATAATCAATGCGCGCGGGCAGTCGTGGCAGTGAAAGGAGAGTAATGGGATTGTTGTCGTACATTCTGAGTGCTTAGGCCTCCACGCGCTTGTTGTTCAGGTTGTTGAGACTTCCGACTGCGCGCTTCCGTTTGCCAACAGACCGGCGGTTGCTTTGCTTTAAAGGGGCGCTTAACCTCTCCCGGGCTCTTTGATTGCGCTCCTGCCAGGCGGCGCCGACACAGTCGGTTGCCTTGCCAAGCCATTCCGAATCACATCGAAGTCGTTCTATCTCAGCCGATGAGAAGTGCTTCAGCCTGGTTGGCAACGGATTGCCTAATGGCTTAATGAGTTTTGCCGCGAGAAGGACCCTCATCTCGTGGACGGCAAATCCTAAAAACAGGCCGGCTTCTTCGATATTGAGGCGACCAGGAGGACGGCGACTATTCAGCAACTGCAATTGCTCGGGTGTCATACCTCGCGTCTCCTCCCTTTCTCCCAAGTGTTAAGCCGTTCCCGCAGAGATTCTTCGCGGCGGTCCAGCTTGCGGATCTGGTGGTAGTAGATGCGACGTTGATGGCGAATCTTGCGCAGTTCCCTGCGGTAGAGGCGCGCCTTTGGATGTGGCAGCGGTTTCATTGCCGTGCAACATTCCAGAAACTTGATATTAAGTATGTAGGGTCTGGCGAGGGAAATGTATTACCTTGTGGCCTTCATATGGCTGCCATATGAAGACATTATTGAGCCCACATGGGATTACATATCCCCACGTTCGACAACGACGTAAGACAGGAACGGATCCGCAGCTCGAGAGGGAGCGCGAATCACGTGAATTGAGCGAATCCCACTTCCAGTGCATTTTGCGCAACAAATCCCAATAACGTCTATCCGGACAACGTCATTGCCGATTTTCTTGCCATCTTGCATAGCCTAATCGACGTTAAAAAAAGGCGAAAAAGGGACGCATGGGAGTGCGTGGAGGTCGTCTGAAACGCAGAATTTACAGTAGGCTGTTTATCTTTGAGGTTAGTCTGGCCTCACCAACATCCCCGATAACTATAGTTTAGAGGGACGCCTTCAAAGCTGTTCTTCTGCATCGGAAACGTCGATACAGGACTTGTGCAGTGCGGACTAACTGCAACCGTGGCAACAAACTAACGTTGACAGGAAGTATCGGGGCCAACATCGCCCTGGGAAAAGATGTCTGGAAGGAAGCCCAATAGCGCTTCCAAGCATTTAAAAACTTCCCTTCAGGCAGGAGGCTGCCTCTATTGCTGAGCGAGAGAAAACACCGCCTTGGCGCCGGAGCCCTGACGTGTAATTTGCCCGGCTTTAACCAGGGTGCGCAGCGCAACTGCAATTTGTTCGACGGTGAAACTCAACTGGTCGGCGATTTCACGACGGCTCATGGAGGAGCGTTTCAGCACGAGACAGATCGCTTCCTGTTTGCCTGCGAGCGTGGTATCGGGACGTTCTGCTTCGAGCAGGTCGGTGCGGAGCCGAATTAAGGTTCCAAAGTGGTACCCATCATGAGTCTCATTGGAAATAATGTCGTCTCGATCACATTTGTAGCCATGGGAGGCGAGTTGCTCAGAGCAGAACGAGCGAAATGTATAAACGGCTTCGCGAATGGCGGCTTCGCCACGAACCCCTGCGTTTACATGTTGGGCAATGTACTTTCCATCGCAGATGGGACGGGGCGTGGAATCTGTATTTCGACGCAGAAACTCAAGAATGGAAC
>JBGGNE010000023.1:0-21545 GCA_041287705.1 Methylacidiphilales bacterium
CGAGCAGACCGACGGGCAGGTTGATGTAGAAGATCCAGCGCCAGGAGTACTGATCCGTAATATAGCCGCCAAGGGTCGGCCCAACCACCGGCGCAATGAGGGCCGCGATGCCGAAGAGTGTTTGCGCCGCCCCCTGTTTCTCCACCGGAAATGTATCCAGCAGGATGCCCTGGCTGCACGGCTGAAGGCCGCCGCCCGCCAGCCCCTGAATCACGCGAAAGAAAATGAGCGCGGGCAGACTGGTAGCCATACCGCACAGCACGGACGCCACCGTAAAGAGCGCGATCGATGCCAGGAAGTAGTTGCGCCTGCCCAGCATGGCACCCAGCCAGCCGGTAATGGGCAGAATAATCGCGTTGGCCGCCAGGTAGCTGGTGATTACCCACTCGCTGTCGCTCTCCGCCGCGGACAGACCGCCGGCGATGTAGCGGAGCGCCACGTTGGCGATGGTTGTGTCTAGCACCTCCATAAAGGTGGGCACGACAACCGCTATGGCAATCAGCCAGGGACTAGGCCCCGCCAGGAAGCCGGCTTGTTCGGTACGTTGCGCATTCATGTAAAGGAGATCAGTTGAAGTGAGGTAGAAGGAAGGGACAGAGCGAAGGATTGGCGTGGGCGCTTCGGTCTTCCTCGGTTAGTTGGCGGAGGCAACCGGAGCGGCAGGCCCCTCTTTGGCCACGTAGCTCTCCTGCAGGTACTGGCCGGCGTTGGGTCCCTCGGGCTTCGTCCGCAGATCCACCACCGGTTCTATCGAGAGACCGACGAACAGAGGCAGCTTGTCCGGGTTATAGTCCACCAGCTCGATACGGACCGGGAGCCGTTGCACCACCTTCACAAAGTTGCCTGTGGCGTTTTGGGCGGGAAGAAGAGCCAGTGTGGAGCCGGTACCCATGGTAAAGCCGCTGATGCGGCCCTCAAACACGTGCCGGGTTCCATACATGTCGGTGCGAAGCTTCACCTTCTGGCCGATGCGCAGCTCCGCAAGCTGAGTCTCCTTGAAGTTGGCATCCACCCAGACTTCCCTGAGCGATCGCACCACCATCAGATTCTGGCCGGTCTGGACGTAATTGCCGGGGTTGACGTTGCGGCGAGTTACCACACCGTCGATCTCCGACACGATAGTGCAGTAGCGCAGGTCGAGCTTAGCCTGCTCCAGATCGCGCTGCGCCTGCTCCAGTGCCGCCTGCGCCTGGCGGACAGGGGGAGCGTTTGCGATGATTTCCGTGTAAATCCGGTCGAGGTCACCCTGGGGATCCCGGTGGTAAAATTCGGCGATCGCCTCCTTCGGTGTCAGTTTGAACGAAGTGAAGTTGATGCCGAGATCCGCGGCGCTGCGCAGCAGTGTTGAAAGCGCCTCGCGCACCGCGGAGTACGTCTGATCCAGATCCGCGGGCACGTCCGCAAGGCTTTGTCCCTCCGCAACCTGCGGCGGCAATCCCAGGGCCACACGCACCTGCAGGATGTTTTCCATGGCTTCCGATACGCTTCCGGTAGTGACATCGAGCGCTTCCCGTTTGCGATCCAGCTCCTCCTTGCTCACTACTTTGGTGGTGTAGAGAGTAACAGCGCGGTCGTATTCCATCCGCGCCAGATTGAGCGACGCTTTGGATTTCTCCCAGGTAGCCACCCGCTGGCGAAGAAGGGAGATCTGCCGGTGCACATCCTCAATCGCGTGATCCAGCGCAAAGCGGTCGCTGCGAACCTTGGCCACCATGGCATGCACCGAGGCGTCGGCGGCAACGAGGTCCGATTTGGCCTTATCCACCGCGGCCTTCCGAACCGCCACACGTACCTGATACGGCTCGGGATCCAGCTCCAGAAGGACGTCGCCTTTCTTCACCCGGTAGTTGTCCTGCACAAAGACGCGTTTCACCTGGCCCGTCACCCTCGGCGCCACAAAGGTGGCGTAGCTGTTGACGTAAGCGTCATCCGTGGAGACGGAGCCAAAGGACTCGACTATGTACGATCCTGCCCAAGTCAGCACAGCCGCGCCTGCCAAGATCATCAGCGGCAATTTTAGATGCCGGAAGGCAGCGGAAGCAGCAGCGGAGACAGATGTGGCCCTCGCCTGGACAGCCGGCATTGACTTTGCGGGTGCTGCTGCGCCTGATGCTGAGGAATCCGGAGATGTGGTCGCCGTAGCTACTTTCGGTTGCGCTGCTTTTTCCAACGTTTCAGTTTCCGTGGTCATGGCTTGGGTGGTGTGGAATGTTGAACTGGACTGGTGATTCTCCACCTATCACCTCAGTTTCCATGCCACATCCGCCGCGTTAGCACATCTGCAACATAATCAGCCTCTTACGAGGTAAGAGCTCCGCAGGCTGCTCGTTCGGCATTTCGTACGTACGAGATTTCGTACCGAATACTTCATCCTTCCCACTACGCCGTGCTCGAATCCGAAACGCCGAGCACTTGCGCCATGGTCACGAGCTCCGCAAAGGATGTGGCACTCATCTTCCGCATCACCTGCCCCCGCTGGACTTTTACGGTGATTTCCTGCGTGCCCAGTTGCGCCGCAACCTGCTTATTGAGCATGCCCCGGACGATCAAGCCCATGACTTCGCGCTCGCGCGGGGACAGAGTGCCGTATCGCGCGCGGAGGCCCGCTTCCTCAGCCCGGCGGGCCAGAGCCTCCTTGTCGCGGCGGAGCGCGTCGCAGACGGCGATGAGCAAGTCATTATCGCTAAATGGCTTAGTGAGAAACTCCACAGCACCAGCCTTCATCGCCCGCACGGTCATCGGAATGCTGCCATGGCCTGTGAGGAAGATAATGGGGATGGAGCGGCACGCGGGATCGATCGAGGAGGAGAACGGAGTCCCTTCTGTACCGGCCCCACGGCCCGCTCCCGCCACCAGCTTCTCCTGAAGATCCAGGCCGGTAATGCCGGGCATCCGCACGTCCAGAATGAGACAGCCCGGGACGAGAGGCACCGTGCCGTGCCTGAGGAAAGAATCCGCGCCGCTGAAGGCTCGGGACGGGATTCCGGCCGAATTCAGCAGCGCCTCCAGCGCCTCCCGCATCCCCTCATCGTCGTCGACGATATACACCATGCAAGGGCGCGGCACGTCAGGTCGTCCTCCGTCCGCGCCGTCGTGCGGCTTACTCACAGCGCCCCGTTGGGTTGCGGCGCCGCAGTGACAGAATCGACGGTATGGACCGGAGTAACCGGTATGGAAAAGCGAAAAGTGGCACCAACACCACCGGGATTGGACTCCGCCCACAGCCGTCCCTCATGCGCCTCCAGAATGGAGCGGCTGATGGAGAGACCCATGCCCATTCCATCGGCTTTTGTGGAGAAGAACGCGTCGAAAAGGCGCTCCGCTTCCTCGGGCTTAAGGCCGGTGCCCGCGTCCTCCAGTTCCACGACAACCTCGTCGTCCATCCGCCTGGTCCGCAGCGTAAGAGCACGGGCGCGATCCGATACATCCTTCATGGCGTCGAGCCCGTTGACCATGAGGTTCATCAGCACCTGCTGAATCTGCACTTTGTCGATCTCCACCGCAGGCAGCTCATCGGCCAGCTCGGTACGCAGTGTGGCATGGCGGCGCGCGACCTCACCCTTCACCAGTGGCAGGATGTCGTCCACCACATCGTTCATGCTCATGCGGGTGCGGACCGGCTGGCCTTTGCTGAGCAGCGAGCGGATACGGGTGATTACGCTGGCGGCGCGGGTTCCGTCGCGCACAATACGCTGCACGGATACGCGGGCTTCGTCCAGATTGGGCACCGCGGCGCCGAGCCAGCGCAGGCAAGCGTTGGCGTTGGTCACCAGGGCGGCAAGCGGCTGGTTGATCTCGTGTGCAATGGAGGCGGTGAGTTCGCCCATGGTGGTGACACGTGCCACCCGCGCCAGCTCGCGTTCGGTCTTTTTCAACGCCGACTCCGCCTCGGCGCGTGCCTCGCGGGCCTGCAGCAGCGTCAGGCCCTGGGCGATGTCGTTGGCGGCAAGCTGCAGCAGGCTCTTTTCCAGCTCGTCAAAGGAGTTGATATCACGGCAGTAAATCACGATACAGCCGATCACTTTGCCTTCCGCAACAAGCGGGACGGCGCCGACCGCGTTCACGTTGTCCTCGGTCGCCCAGGCGCTTCGCGCCAGCGGCGTGTCCGTACCAGGGGAGCGGGTTGCGGCGGCGGGTGCGCTCGAGCGAATGGACTCCGCAGCGAGTTGGCAGCCTGTCGCGCCGGGCACCCATTCCTGCTCGTAATCCCGAACACCCTCCCGGGCGGCGCTTGCCCGAACGGCCACTGCGCCTGAACGGTCGGCATAGCCGATCCACACCAGCCGAAAGCCTCCCGCTTCAATTAAGGTCTCACACACCTTTTGAAGCAGTTCCGTCTCGCCCGAACTGCGCGTGACAGCGCGGTTGCACATGGTGCGTAGTCGCCACATCCGGTTCAGGCCCTGCAGCTCGGCCTCCGCCCTGGTGCGCACGGCAATCTCCTCGGTAAGACGCAGGTTGGTGGCCTGCAGATCGGCTGTGCGCTCGCGTACCGTTTCTTCCAGGCCCTCCCGCACACGCAGCAGTGTTTCCTCGTCACGCCGCTGCCGCTGGGCCAGCCAGCTGATGAACGTGCCCATCACGAGAAAGACACTGAATTTCGGTATCTCCGGCAGGGTGAAGCCAAGCGTGTACAGCGGCTCTGTAAAGGTGAACTCCAGCGCAAATATGGAGAGCAGCGTGGCCGCGATACCAGGCATGAAGCCTCCCAGCCAGCTTGCCAGCACAATGGCGCAGACAAAAAACGGTGTCTGGAATGTGGGCGCGTTGATGCTGTTACGCAGAGCGAAGGTGCAGCCCCACGCCACGAAAACAATAAGAATAGCCAGCACCAGCCGCAGCCATGCCGGCGCCCGCAGCCGCCATGTGCGGGTAAGACGCGGAGGCTGCTCCCACTCCGTAGCCCGGACAGGGATGGAGCTGATGCCGGCGAGTTGCTGCTCAGTGGAGGTCAGGTTCATGGCGCAGGCGCGGTGCCGTCAATCCTACCCGACCTCGGTGGTTGTAGCTGTGGTGGAATTCCTCTGCAGCCCCATTTTCTTGATGCGCGAGAGAAGTGTGGTGGCCTTGACGCCCAGCAACTCGGCGGCTCCATCGGCGCCTTTGATCTTCCAGCCGGTTTTCTCTAGCACAATCAGCAGATTATCGCGCTCCCGCCGCAGCAGCTCGGGCTCGGTGAGGAAGGCTGCCTCCTCAGTGGACGCGGGCGCGGTTGAGGCGGTTGCTTGTGCTCCGAGTCCGACGGGCATCGGGAGCGCCGGTGAGGTGCGGGTCTCCAGTCCGGTGAAATCAAGAGCGCCGCCCTGGGCGAGAATCGTCGCCCGTTCAATCACGTTGCGCAGCTCGCGGATGTTGCCGGGCCAGTGATACATCTGCAGGATCGCCAGCCCGGCCGGTGTCAGCCGCGGGCGCGGGCAGCCGGATTCCCTGGTTACCAAATCAATAAAGTGCGACGCCAGAAGCGGAATATCTTCCACACGCTCCCGCAGCGGCGATATCTGCACGGGAAAAACGTTGAGCCGATAGTAGAGATCCTCCCGGAACCGCCCGGCGGCCACTTCCGCCTTCAGGTCGCGATTCGTCGCCGCGACAATGCGCACGTCAGTCTTTCGGGACTTGTCGTCACCCACGCGCTCGTAGTTCTTCTCCTGCAACACGCGGAGCAGCTTGCTCTGCAGCTCCAGCGGCACTTCCCCCACTTCATCCAGAAAAAGCGTGCCGCCATTCGCGGCTTCAAAGCGGCCGATCCTGTCCTTGAACGCGCCGGTAAAGGCGCCTTTGACATGGCCGAAAAACTCGCTCTCGTACAGCTCCCTGGGCACGGAGGCGCAGTTGACGCGGATAAGCGGTGCGGCAGATCGGCGGCTCTGTCTGTGGAGCTCCTTGGCAATCACTTCCTTGCCAGTGCCGGTCTCTCCCAGGATGAGCACCGTGGAGTCGGTTTGCGCCACCATGCGGACCTGGTGCAGGATGTTGCGGAGCGAGCCGCCCTGGCCCACCACCTCGGACTTATCGTCCGGGCTCATGGCTAGCTCGCCGGAGTGCACACCGGCAATCGCCTGCTGGATGGCGTGCAGCAGGTCATCCGCCTCAAATGGTTTGGTGAGGAACTCCACCGCCCCCGCCTTCATCGCGCGCACCGACATGGGGATGCTGCCGCGCCCGGTGAGGAAGATGATCGGCACGTAGAGGCCGGCTTTATTGAGCTCGCGCTGAAGATCCAGCCCACTGAGCCCCGGCAGTTCCACATCCAGTATAACGCACGATAACGGCGCCGCCGACGCCCGTGCCATAAAACGCTGCGCCGTGCCAAACAACTCGACTGTGTAGCCTTCCGAGCGCAGCAGATTCTCGATTGCTTCGCGCACATCGCTGTCATCATCAACAACGCAGACGGGAGGTAATGCCGGCTTCATATGCATGGGATAGCACTGATTTATTCTGACCGCAGATCCAAAAAATCAAGATCAATACCACTGCTCGAAGATCTATGTATCAGATTCCTTTGCCGGATGCGAGCCTGGATCGCGAGACTTCCTCCGGTGGTCCAGCGCGGTACGTACGCAGGACAGCAGGATTTCGTCGCTAAACGGCTTGCTGAGGCACTCGATCGCTCCATCCGCCATAACCCGCCTGCGGGTGGCCGCGTCCCCATGGCCGGTGATAAACACCGTGGGGACGTGGCGATTACCGGCGATCAGTTCGCGCTGAAGCTCCGGCCCGCTCTTCCCTCCCAGGCGGACATCCAGGATAAGGCAGTCCGTATGATCGAGCTCCGGAGAGATCAGGAATGACTCCGCGCCGGAATGCAGTCCCACCCGAAAGCCCATGGATTTCAAAAGACTTTCCAACGATTCCCGGACGGATTCGTCGTCGTCGACAATAGAAATAAGGGGCACAACGTTCATGGGTAATCTCATCGACCAAACTGCCAGAAATTGCCGGTTTAATCTATTATACCTTGGTAGAAGCGGACATGACGCAGACCAATTACCGGCGACTGGTTGTATGAACTCACGTACGAAAGGCTGGTACGAAACTTCGTCCGCACCATTTTTCGACCGTGACGGTCAAAATATCAGCATCATCGCAAAAGCCTCATCTACAGCGCGTTACGAAGCAACGTCATCGCTGGCACGGAAACTGATATGAGGATAGATGTTATGAAAAACATTACCCACAACTCCTTCTCCTTCCTTGCTTCCACAATCCGCCTTGCCGCAGTTGTCGTCACACTCGGTGTTGTGTCCATTGCCCAGGCCGGACAGGTTCCCGCTGATGATACGTACTTCCCTCAGTTCGACGGACCCGCTCAGCACATAAAGCAGGCCCCCCGCCAGAGCCAGGTCAAAAAGTCGAGCATCAACCGCCAGCGCGCCACTACGGGCACGGGCAATCGCCACTCGTTTCTCACCCCCGGCGGCTACTCAGTGCAGTGGGCTGACTAAATCATAGCCTCTGGCGCTCTCAAAACAACAAAACCGATTCATTCGAAAACAAGCACTGCCTGGTTCTCCTGCGGGAAAACCAGGCAGTGCTTTTTTGCATTCGCTGTCGGGCAGACCTGGGTGCCTGGAGGCGTCACAGATGCCGGCACCAGCTCCGCTAATCCAGGGGAACCACGAATCGGAGAGGAATTCTGAGGATGCCGTTCAAAGAGCCGTTTTACAGTTCCGATCCGGCAAAGTCGGATTTAATGCTTGCAATAACAATTATTTTCAATAAATTCAAAAATATGCAAAATATGAGGCCTGCATCGCATGCTGTTCTCTGATTGCGCTCCTGATCGGTGCGGCAACAGAGCACCTTTGCAGTCAGTTCAAGGTCCCCGCCCTGACAAGTTTATCCCAGCCAAACATACCGGGCAATGCCTAACGGTTTGTTTCCCATTTAATACTTGCAATGACGCTTATTTTCACAAAATTCAAACGCATGCAAATTCGACGCCCTGCATCGCGCGCTTTCACTCTGATTGAGATCCTGGCCGTCGTGAGCATCCTGGCTGTGATGCTGGGAATGACGTTGCCGGCGCTGACAGGTGTGTCAAAGGCAAACCAGCTGGGCAACGCCTCGCGGCTGGTTTCCAATCTTTTGTCCATTGCCCGTACAGAAGCGATAACCCAACGGGTTCGGACACGCTTTGTGGTGGTGAAAAACTGGGAGGGCCAGCCCCAGGCGAGTTATCGCCGAATGAGCGTCTGGAAGTATGACACGGAGCATGCGGACTGGATTCAGGTCGTCAAGTGGGAAGAGATTCCCCAGGGGGTGACGTTTGATCCCGCTTCAGGCAGCTACACGGGCGAGTCGGATGCCAACCACCTGTTGGCCAATGCCGGGGTGAATACCTTTTCCGTTGAAGTAAGGGGCAAAAACGTGGAGCTGCAGTACGCGGAATTTTCCCCGAGCGGAGCGGCTTCCATGCCCGCGATGACGGGGCTGGATATCTGGATGGCCCTGACCAGGGAAAAGCCGGCATCCGCGGCGGGTGCCCCGGCCAACTACGCTAAAATCAGTGCCAACACGCTTACCGGACGTATTAAAATAGATCGCCCATGAAATCGACGTCATTAGCAAAAACGCGGTGGCACCGGGCAGGCACCAGTGCGCTCAGGAGCGGCGGCGCCTTCTCCCTGGTGGAAGTCGTGATTGCTCTGGGTCTGGTTTCCTTTGCCCTGATTGCGATTCTCGGGCTGATTCTGGTAGGCATGTCCTCCCTGAAGGAATCAGTGGCCGATACCTCGACCAGCCTGCTTGCGCTAAATGTGCGTGAGACTCTGGTAGGCAAGCGTTGCGAAGCCGGAGCTCTGGGGCCGTTCTATTATGATGCCAGTACAAGATATCAGGCTGAATTGCCGGATGCTGACAGTTTTTACCGGGTCGATGTCACTCTGGCGCCTCCCAGTCCGGCTATCCCCGACACCAAAATGCTGGTAGCTTCTGTTGTGATTACCTGGCCCACGGGCCCCACGGGAGAGCAGGGTGCGCAGCGCTTTCAGACCAGCTTTTTTGTGACTCCCGTGACAGGCGCGGGTTGGAAATCCCTGGATGCCGCTTTCGTTCCCAAGATCGGCTTATGAAAAAGTTCCAGGATTGTCCTGCCCCGCGGCGCTCCGCGCGAGCCTTCTCCCTGGTGGAGATGATCGTGGCCATGAGTGTTTTTGCCATCCTGATGGTGTTTCTGGCCTATGTTGTCAACGGTGCTCAGAAGGCCTGGCTGATGGGGGATCAGAAAGTGGAAATCTACCAGAGCGGCAGAGCTGCCCTGGAGCTTTTCTCCAGAGAACTTTCCGGCGCTGTTGTCAGCGACAAAATCCAGTTTGTTCAGACTCCAGATCTGGCGGCAAAAGTAACGGATCTGGCGACCAACGCGCCGAGCCTTTTCTGGATGGCACCCGGAAAGTCGACCGATAAAGGCAATTTGAGTGAAATCGGCTACTACCTGACGCGCAACGCAGCGAAGAAGACCTACCAGCTCAATCGCTTTTACGTCAGTGGCGACAATGCGGATGGTTATTATCTGGGTCTGGATAACTATAGCCTACAGACAACCGCGAATAAAAGGATCTGGAGCTTCGCCAACGAAGCGCGGTGGATCACCACGTTGAATGCGCTGGCCTTTAATCCCACCAGCACCAAGAAAGTCGTATCTGTGGTGGCGGATGGTGTGGTTGCGATGTGGATCCGCTGTCTCGATCCGGCGGGCAATCCGATCCCTTGGCTTTCTCAGGCTCCGGCCCCCTATTCCTCCGGGACCATTCAGTTTTCTTCCGGCGCCTGTTTTCAGATGACGACAGCCGATGCCCCTTTCAGTGATGCCGCGGCTACTTTTTCCAATGAAGAGAAAACATTTCAATACACAAGCGGCCCGGCCAATCCCTCCACGACCCCGGCAACCGCCGTGGCAAACCGGCTTCCGGCCAGCGTTGAAATCACCCTGATCGTAGTCGATTCCTACACGCTGAGGCGTAATGTAACGATTCCTGCCATGCCAACCCTGGTCAGTGCGAAAGAGGTAACTGGGCAGATCAAACAGTTTCAGACGGACCTTGTGAAGGCTGGGATCTCCACTGCCAGAACTTTCACCGTAAGAGTTAAACTCGTAAACGGACTTTGATTCCCATGAACAGCCGATTCAAGCGCAGGCAAAAGCAAAAAGGCATGGCCCTGGTCATTACCATGGCCCTTATCACCATCATCACGATCCTGATTCTGGGGTTTATGGTCAGCATGAGGACCGAAAGGCTCGCGGCCAGATCCATGGCGGAGAATGAACGCGCCAAGCAGGTGGCACAGTCCGCCCTGGTACATGCTGTTTCGCTTCTGAGGGACAATATCCCCGATCCGACCGATCCCACGGTGGAAACCCCGGCTAAAAGCGCGAAGCACTGGTACTCCAATCCGGGACGGCTGACGGTTGTGGATGGCTCCGGAGTTCGACATATCTCCCTGCACTCTGGAGAGGCGTCTGCCAGTGATCCACTGGTGGCGGCCAATGTGAATGCCCAGTCCGTCACCGGCGATAAATATCCCATTACCGGAAGCAGCGATCCCATGTGGGTGGCCTGGGTTCCGCTTCTTCAGGACAACGCGGCGCCCCCTGGTGCAGCCAACAAGCTGGTGGGACGTTACGCTTTCTGGATGGATGACGAGGCGACCAAGGTGAATGTGAACGTGGCCCGCGGCAAGCCCGCCACGATGGCCGACGCCCTGAAGTTACCGTCGGACTGGGGAAGTTCGGGCCCGCGCGATCTGCTGCCGTATCTGGGGCAAAGTTTTACGGTAGGGGCTACCACCTATGCCATCACCCACCCGGCCGCCGTTAACGCCGATACCCTGGGTTTGGCGGTGCTGAGTCTGGAGACGGACATTGCGAACAAGGGCTTCCTCCGTACGCCTGAGGCCATCAGGAAGTATATGGATGTCAACAAGAATGGGCTGGCCGATGACAATGTGTCCGCACAGTCGACCGCCTATGAGGCGGAGAAATTCAATCTGACCGTCTTCGGGAACAGCCCGGAATTCAACGTCTTTGGCAAATCGAGGATCTTTCTGACAAAGTGGGCGTCTGATACCGAAGATGGTCCGGGCTACCAGCACAGCTACCATCCGGAGCAGCCCATGACGTTTTATGCCTACACCATGGGGCTCTCCACGGCGGAAGCGATGCAATCCACTGCCCAGATGCTTGCGGACGTCCGCGACATCCAGGTGCCTGTCATCAGCACGCTGGCCCGCTATTTGCAGCGCACCGACTGGCCCGGCATGGAGGGATCTCACTTCCGCTGGGCAGCGACTGGTCCGGAAGAATCGGAACAGATCGCCGTTAACATGAATTCCATCATCAGCTACGCGCTCCGGGGCTCTCCGGGTGGCCAGGGAACAGCCGCAACCGGCAGCAATGTGTGCGATGATCTGGACAGGAAATGGGGAATGGCCGGCGATTACCCGACGTATACCGGGCCGAAAGGAAACTTCTGGAAAGGGCCGATCAGCGGCAAAGGTTTCCTCGGGATCCATCCGTTTCCCCAGTTAAGCGAAATGGGTATCCGGCTGACCCCGCTTGCGGGAACCGCCGCAAGCAACTTCAGGCTTCAGGTGGATCTGATGCAGGAGGTCTACCTGCCGCCCGGCTACTTTAGAAACACCGGGGCCGGGACCGGGATGTGGACGGCACCGAGTGGAACTTCGGGTTATCAGTCGGCGAGTTACGCACCGTATGTCCGGGTAGAGGTGATTCCGCCTGCCGGAGCGGCGCGTATCAACACCACCACAAATAACAGCACCTCCGGAACGGCCGAAGCCTGGAAGGGAAATACCCTGGGAACGGCAGGGCCGACCGTGGATGGCTATGCCGTGCTTACCATGGGCCGGGTGGTATCCACGGGTGCCAGCTTCACCACTACCGGCGGATCTCCGGCCAATTTTTCAAGAACCGGGAGTTATACGGTCAAGGTGAGGGTCCGGGCGGGACTGGGAGCCAGCGCCAGTAACTTTGCGAGCCAGATTGCGCCTTTCCCTGTACCCTCTTCCCAGGCGCCCACTGGATCTGTGCCGGCCGGCCTGATGGCTACCCCAGAGTCCGATGGCTACTTTGAGTTTTCCTTCGTTATCAACGGGGCTGACGTGCAGGGTATGATTGATGATCCCACCCTGAGGCCGCGGCTGACCGTGGAACTGGACGATCCCCGGACCTATTACAAAAAGACGAGCTGGAAGACGATGCCGGCCTCTGAGGACACCCTGGGTTTTCCAAACACGAATTCCACCGCCGACGACTCCAAACTCAGCAAGTTCGCAATGTGGGATCTGTACAAGACGGGCAGGCTGGGAGCAGGCTACCTGTCACTGATCCCTACGGGAATGCAGAGGGGAGTCTCCTGGGACACCTTGAATTTTCACAAGACTTCTGCATCCCCTACCGATCTTCCCGACTGGCTGGTGATGGATCTGGTGGCACCCTATTTCGGGGCGCGGATTTCGAGAAGAAACAGCACGACGGGGAAGATCAACCTGAATTCGCGCATCTATCCCGACTCCAACCCGAACTTTGCACCACCGCCCCGGGTGAAACCTTTGCAGGCCCTCCTGGCGAACATGCCCAATGGGAACAACGCCGCGGCAGCCCTGTCGGCCTGGCAGACTTCCGCTAAGGGTTTCGATCATGTCGGCCGGATATGCGAGGTGCCTGGCGTGGCTGATGATGCGCTGGGATCCACCGATTTCGACAAAGAAGTCCTGGTGCGCAATCTGGCCGGAATGATGACCACACAATCCAATGTCTTTGGAATATGGGGCGTGGCGCAGACTGTCAGGAAAAAATCCAGTTCCACCAACTACGGCGTCTTTGAAAAAGGGGACGCTGTGACAGGGGAGAAGCGCTTCTACGCCGTGGTAGAACGGTACGTGTGGGAGGGCAAGGACGGTATTGGCGGGAACGGAGAAATAGCGGCAACGGGAACATATGGCGCGCTTGCCGTGGGTGTGAACGTGCCGACGAGCCCTGCCATGCCCCCTACGGACGGCTATGTTGCGGCCAACGGTATCTTCAGTGGAAGAGTGCAGACGAGCAAAGCCAGCTTCGTCTGGCCCCAGGTGGACGGCCCCCAGGCTCCGGCGCTCCTTCCCGCCCATGGAACTGTAATCTATAAGAATACGCCAATAGAGAATGCGAACAACCCGATGGCCGCCCTGATGAAATACCGGATCATCTATTTTGTCTATCTGGACTAATTCCAACGTCTTAAAGACCGCCCAACTCCAACAGAAGATTATCCCATGCGTTGCCTGAACTTGCTGCTCATTCCAGTGACCGCCTTCCTGATGTGGCTCACGCCTCAGCATGGCGCGGAGGCGTCCGAAACAGCCGTCGCTCCCCTTCGACCGTCGGAGATTCTCAAATGCATGCCACCGACAGGGGAAGGCTGGCGCATGGCCACGTCCACGGCACAGGATGTGCCCGATGCCTGGCCGAGAACAAAGGCCCAGCGCGACTTTGTTCTGGAGGTCCCGCAAAAAACGGGGGCTCCGGTGGTGGTCGCCAAACTGCGTCTGACCGTCATTGATACGGGCTGCCATCCTGGAACAGTTGCCCGGTTTAACGCCGCCAAACCCGGAGATGCACAGGAGGGGCGCGAGTCCTTCAACATCGCTTCCATGCCCGCTTTCCGGAAGAAGCTAACGGATCAAAAGGAGCAGGTGGAAGCTCTTTATGAGAATCGCTTTCTCATATCCGCCACTCTGGAAATTGTGAAAACCGATGCAGGCGTGACGGCTCCCAGCCTGCACACCACGGCCGAGTGGATTGAAAAAATGGATATGAATGCCTTGGCTTCAGCCTCCGCCAAAAAGGTGTTGGTGGACGTATCCAAAGATCGAAGTATGACCGTGGAATTCCTGGACGAAATCAATCCAAGGAGGTCATCCCGCTCCACCTGGACCTTTGCGGTGGAGATTCCCAAGCCTTAGCGGTTTAAAGCAAGTTTGCATAGATGAGGAAATCTTGCATTGAGTTTTAAAAATATTGCATTTTTTTGCTTAAACATTAAAATCTTGAACATAAATTTAATTAAAAACAGCAATGAGGGAACGTCCTTAAACGGCAATTATCTTCACGATAAAAGCCCCCTCTCGGGCGAAAGTGGTGCATTGTGATGAAGAAAACTCCTCCCCGCATGGCTCTGGTAGGTGTCTCCGGCTATGGACGCGTGTACCTCCGGTGGCTCGAGGCCGCGAGGCAGAGAGGTGAGATCGAGTTTGTCGCCGCCACAGTGGTTAATCCCGAGGAAGAGCGGGAAACCTGCCAGCGCCTGGCCGGCATGGGAGTGCGCATCTACACCTCCTGGGAAACCATGCTGGAAGATCTGAAGGGGCGCCTGGATCTATGCATGATCCCCGCGCCGATCCATCTGCATGCTTCCATCGCGGTCTCGGCACTGGAGGGTGGCGCTAATGTCCTGGTGGAAAAGCCGCTCGCCGGATCTCTCGCGCAAGCCGCATTAATTCAGGATGCCGAGCGCCGTACCGGTCGCTGGATAGCTGTCGGATTTCAGGATGTTTACGCGCCATCCACCCAGGCTATTTCCCGCAAATTGCTGGAGGGGCGCATAGGAACTATCCAGAAAGTCCGCTGGCTTGGGTTGTGGCCTCGCACGGAGGATTACTACAGGCGCAACAACTGGGCGGGCCGCCTTTCCGTTGACGGTCTTCCCGTCAGGGATTCCCCTCTGAACAACGCCATGGCGCACTTTCTGAACCTTTCTCTGCTATGGGCTGGTTCCGCGCCCGGTTGCTGCGCCTGGCCCAGCCGGGTAACGGGAGAGCTTTTCCGCCACCATCCCATCGAAAGCTTTGACACCGCCTTCGTCCAGATCCGGACGGACACCGCGGTAGATATCCGCGCTGCGGCCACCCATTACTGCGTTAAGGAACATTCGATCCGCGTGAAGATTCAGGGAACCGAAGGGGAACTCAACTGGCACCATGGGCGGGAGGCTGTTTTGACATTCCCCGGCGGGGAAGAACTTTATCCTCTGGAGCCTTCTCACGAGGCTTCCGTCGAATACATGTTCCGGGCTGTCTTGAGAAAATGCGTAGATCCCTCGACTCCCGTCTGCACCAGCGCCCAGGCAATGCCCCACGTGGCTGCCATTGAGGCTTTGCACCAGAGAACAGCCATCCAAACCGTAAGCGAGTACTCCGATCCGTCGGCGGCGGATGTGGAGACGGTTCTGAAAAGGTCCCTGCGGGAAAATCGTAGCCCTTCACGGCTGGGCTACGGACGGCCCCATGACGATTCTTCTAAGTCTCTGGAAGAGAAGGCTGCGCACAAACTTTCCTCAAAACCATGATTTGCCTGAAAATTTTGCCTTTTTTTGAAAAAAGGGATAGTTTGTGATTTATGCCCAGACCTCAGCGCGTCACCTTGGAGATGATCAGCCAGGAATTGAATCTTTCCACCAGTTCCGTTTCCCGGGCCTTGCGAAATGATCCGCTGATCCATCCCGAGACCCGGGCACGCGTCAATTCCATAGCCACGAGGCTGGGATACCAGGGGAGATCCCGCCGTGGCCCGCAACTCGTATCCCGCGCGCAAACAATAGGCGCGATTTTTGCCGCCCACTCCCTGGTGGATGTTCAGAGTGGCCCGGTCACCATGTCGTATATTCAGGGGATGACCTCGGAGGCCAATCCTGCGGGAATCCTTTTGAATATAAGCACCGCTTCCGACGTGCCCGCGCTGAATGGGAAAGCAGGGAAGAATGCGCAGACGGGACTCTCCCCGTATGGAGGCTCCGACATTCTGGTCATTTGCGGCCGGCACGAGCCCGCACGCGTGGCCGCACTGGCCAAAAGCTTCCCTCTTGTCAGTTTTGTCCGCGCCTATCAAAACGTGTCTCATGACCTGGTTTCGACGGATGATCTGAACGGAATCAGCCTGATGGTGGCAAAGCTGGTCGAACTGGGACACCGCAAAATGGCCTGGGTAAGTTTTGAGGAGCAAAGCTCCTACTGCCACACCCGCAGGGCCGGCTTTACGGAAGGATGTCTGAATGCCGGGCTCCCCCTGGCAGACCAGATCTTTGTGGAGGGCGTTTTCAACGGAACGTACCTGACCCAGCCAGAGAAAATCATGGCGGCGGTGCGCCAGGGCATCACCGCGTTTGTCACAGCTTCGGACCATGCCGCGTATGAGATATCCGAACTGTTGCAGCGCGAGAAAATCCGCATCCCCGAGGAGATCAGCGTAACGGGATTTGACGCCATTGGCGAACCCGGCCGTCGCAGCCTCGTCTTTACGACATACGATCCCCGCTTTGTGGAAATGGGCCGCGCTGCTGTGCAACTTGCCCAGTGGCGCTTGAAAAATCCGTCTGCACCGCCACTTCAGATTACGGTGGGCGGATGCCTGATTGAAGGAGAAACCACAGGTCCCGCACCTACGCAAGGTAAGGTGCGCCGCAAAGGCGATCATTCTGCGCAACCTAATCATTCCGTTGCAACTTCTTGATGTTGAGTTGCCAAGCAAACTCCCTGCAAGAACCTGTCACAGTAGAATTTAAGCAAATAGCATAAAATTAATTACGCACCAACTTATTATGGCAAAGATCTATATAGATACGTGCACTTTATTAGATTTCTATCGATCTGCAACCAATCGACTAGATGTGTTTGATGAAATAGAAAAGCGCTCTGCCGTAATTGTATTTACTGAGCAGACCATTCACGAGTTTCGAAGAAGTCGTGTTAGTTGTCTAAATAAATTAATCGATGAGATGTCAAAGCCAAGCTTATTCGTCGCTACGACTGCTATTGTCTCAACATTTCCAGAACATGCAGACCTTATAAGATTGCAAAAAGAGGCCTTCAATTTTCGAAAAGTAATTTGCAATAAAATGAAAGAGTGGTTGGAAGATGAATTTAATGATCCTGTGCACAAGCAGATTGCTAAGCTAACTCAGGGTCCTAACCTTTACCCGACATTCCCAGACGCAATTTCAAGAGCGCAAACTCGTAAACTACTAGGCAACCCTCCAGTGTCTCCAGATAAGCACACTATTGGAGATGAGCTAATCTGGGAAACACTATTAAAAGTCTGTGAAGATGATTTGATTATTGTTACAAATGATAATACTTATCGAGATAACATCGCCTTTTTAAAACATGAGTATTTCCAGAAGACGAACCATAAACTTCTTGCTGTTACAGCAAGTCTGAATGAAGCTTTAAAGAAAATTGGATCCGATTCTGAAAAAATCGCCATCGCCGAGAAAGAGATTTTGATAAAGAGCGCTCGATACCCATTTCCGCTTACACTGGAAAGCAAGTGTCCCAGCTGTGGAGGCGAGTTGGAAGAAACTGGATATGAAGGCGGTGAAGGTGATGAAGCGTGGTGGGTGTATTGCCTACAATGTGGTAAAGAACATTTCCCGAGCGAATTTGAGAAAGCCCAAGCAACTCCGCCACACCCCGGCAGTTAAGGCCAGGAAAGCGCCGTCGAAAGTACCTGGGCTTCATCTGCACATGTTTCACAAGCATTTCTACGGTGTCTCAAACGCACCCATATCCGGGCCTTTGCCTTTGAAGTCGTCGTTGAAATTGGGGATGCGGATGCCGGCGTCGACGCCCGGGGTGCCGGCTTTGAGAGGGTAGATGCCGGGCACGGTGGTTTCGAAGCTGGGAGTGGCAGCGATGCCGTGGGACTCGGCACCTTCGATGGCGTTGATCACACCATTAAAGAGGTCGTAATCGAAGTCGTTGGTCGGGTTTTTTGTAGGATCATTCACGCAACGACGTTTGGGCTCGCGCACGTAGAGGATGTTGTTGCGGCTGGTGATGTTGCTCTGGCGTTTGCTGTCGGCGGTAAACACGATACCGGCATTTCCGCCGCTTGTTTCGGTCATTCCCGTGCGGGGCGGGGGCTGGAGCATGGTGTTGTGGAAAACGAAGATCTTGCCTTTGGTGACTTCCTCTTTCTCCGTACCCAGCTTGACAAGGTAGGCGCCTTTGTTTGAGTCTGCGTCATCCTTCGGGCCCTTGCGGGCGCCGTTCAGGACGTTGCGATAAATGTAAATGGGGCCCAGAGAGGTGATGGCGCAGCCGATGGCACCGTAGACATCGTCACAGCGATTATTCCACACGCGCACGTTGATGTTGGCGCCTTCCACTTCGATGCCGTCGTCGTACGTGTTGGATACGTCGTTGTCGTGAATATCGGTATCGCGGTAGGGGAAGCCGTGGAAGCTCATGTTCTGGACTTCGCCCATGCTGTCGTTGAACTTGTGCGCGGGGTCGCTGAAGATCTTGTTGCGGCGAATGACGAAGTGTCCGTCGGACTTGATAAACGTGATGCCCTGGGGGCCGAGCGGATGCTTGGTGGCCTTGCCATCGTGCATGCGCTCCTCCGTCCAGCTGTTGGAGTTGCTGCGCGGGTGGTGAAGCTGGCAATCCTGAATGATGACACGGGAGAGAGTCTGTGCCTTGGAGTAGACGGCGGAGTCGAGGTTGGCGCCAAAGCCATCTTCCTTAATGCGGCCCCAGCCGCTGACGTCGCATTTGTCGATGACGATGTCCTGCACATCGCCCAGCACGATACCGTGAGTATTGGCGTTTTTGAGATTGAGCCCGCGCAGGATAACGTACGATGCGTTGACGGTGACATTTGAGGTAGCTTCCGGCGCGGACTTAGCGTCCAGAACCGCCCCGGACTCCATCGTGTAGACGACGTAGCCAGCCTCCTTCGAGCCACCCTCGGTGATCACAAACGGCTGCGGTGCGTCGTGGGGAATAGTGATGGTCTTCGCCACCTTGAAGTTCTCGCTCCAGGTACGCATTGGGACGATCACCTCGGTTTTGCTCTTTTCGAGCGTGAGACGGAACTCATACTCGGTATCGGGCTGTAGATTGACAACGCTGCCGCGATATTCCTTGCTGTGCTCTGGCACGCCGGGGTGATCATTCGGGTCGAACCAGAGCGGCAATGCCGTCTTCCAGTTCTCCTCCCCTTTTACACGGTAGCCCACGGCGCAGGGATTGTCCGGCGCGGCCTCCGCAGGCTTCCAGTACAGGCCGGCACACTGGAATGTCGGCACGGCGCGGGCCTCCTCGGCACGTGCGTTGAGTACCGGCAGAATCGTTGCAAGACAGAGCAGCAGGAAATGAAGTGATTTCATGCGAGCAGAGAGAGAATATGGTGCGAACCGCTTTGTTGAAACCGAGTAAGCAAAGCAGGAAACTTGCGAGCAGATCCTCGGCGGCAGGCCACGGCAAGGAAGAGCTAAATAAAACAGCAGGGAGAGACGCGACGGGGATGACATCTGTGACATCAGTATTCCGTGATGCAAATAATGGCAAACACAATGACTAAGTCAACTAATTTTACTGGAATCAGGATTTTTTGGGCCATTCACAGCAAGATACAGAGGAAGCGACAGAGCTCAAAAAAGAAAAGCAGAATATGGCTATCTGACTAAGTCTTTATTCAGCAGACGCTGTTCGAGGCGAGTGGGGATCGGTCCGGTGGCTGCAGTGCACGTCTGCGCAGTAGAGATTGCCGGGATTGCCGGCAAACACGGTGCGGATGGCGCTTTTCCGGGAGGCCGAGTAGTGGCCGTAGATGCCCATGTAAGTACGCGCCATCTGGCCAAGCTCCCTCAGACCGGAATCGAGATCCAGGTTCTCGGTGAGAATGCGCTCGATCCCCTGCAATACCAGCTCGCCGGGGAATGGAGGCGCAATATTGAAATCAATGGACGCTTTGCCCATCTCGGCAGCAAAAAGCGCGTCGCGAGGATCCGTGAGATCCAGCGATTTGAA
Organism: Methylacidiphilales bacterium; assembly: GCA_041287705.1. Lineage (GTDB taxonomy): Bacteria > Verrucomicrobiota > Verrucomicrobiia > Methylacidiphilales > UBA1321 > LW23. The sequence continues at coordinate 19,813 of JBGGNE010000023.1, forward strand.
CGCGGAGCTTTTCCGGATGGGGATGCTGTATCTGCGTTGCGCAAGGTAATCCTGCACAGGCTCCGACAGCATAACGGAGATATACTTGCGCGCCAGGCTCATCGACGTGCACGATTTGCGCACGCACACCAGGTCCGTTGCCTGCGCAGTAATGTCTTCGCCTCCGGGAATATGGGGCAGCGGCACGCTCGCCCAGTCTTTGAAACCGGCGCGATCAATCGAATCCAGAAACTGCCGGCCAACGATGAGCATTCCCGCGCTGCCCTGCAGGAATGCTCCGTGAAAATCGTCTTCATCGTACTCCGGGCGCTCCAGCAGGTTCCCAAGCTCGTTAAAAAGCGAAAGCCCCAGAATGGAGCGCGGCGAGTCCACCGTTACGGGATCCTCCTGGTTCGGCGTAAATAGCCGCCCGCCTGCCCGTAACAGGATATTCAGCCACGCATAGCTCTGGCAGTGCCAGTTGAGGATGTACTTCGCGGGCAGCACCTTTTTCAGGCGCGCAATACACTCCAGGAACTCCTCCCACGTCCACCCCGATTGCGGCATCGCGCACCCGGCGGAGCGAAACTGCTTTGGATTATACAGCACAACGCGCGGTGAAAAAGAGTAGGGAATACCGACGATCCGCCCATTGATATGGAAGGGCCTGAAGGGCTTCTCGAAAAAGATGGAGCGGTCCGGATAGCACTCCTCGAAAAGCTCCGTGAGGTCCATGTATTCGTCATGACCCGTAAGCACGTGCCGTGTTGTGCGCAGCTCCAGCATGCCCCGCTTGAAGGCGTAGGTCATACGCAGTCCGGCGAACTCTTTTTCCATCACCTTCAGCATCCCGTCTACCCACGGCAATCGATGCAGGTGGTTGAACACGGCCAGATTCTCCGGAAGAACCCGCTCCTCCCAGCCGCGCTGCACATAGGTCCCCTTGCGGGAGTACGCTTCCATCACGCCGTCCTGGCATAGTGTCTCGATAGCCTGTTGTACTTTCAGGAACGAAATACCAAGCTTTACCGATAATTCCCGCGCGGAGGGAACCTGCTCACCCGTTTTAAGTGCGCCTTCCTCCAGCAGTGAGAGAACGTGACGGCGAACAATAGTTGTCTTGTTTTCGACCATAAAGTCAATTCTCCCCGTATGCAGATGCCGCGCCGGGAAGAACGGCAATCTCAGTGCAAAAGCCGGGTTCAGCACCAGCTTCGCCGAGCTTCAGCCATTCATGGCTGCTTTCCCCATACAAGTCAATTACCGGCAAGGACATCCCGGTTGCCGCATCGCCTGTCGATGCAGTGGAGGGAAGTAGCAGGCTAAAGAGCATGGCAGTAATGTAATCGACTAAACAGACTTAGTCAATGAATCCACGCGCACATCCCAGTCTCGTCGAAAAGAGCTTCTTCGAGGAGAAAGTATCACTGACAGTGACAAACAGGGCCTTAAATTGCCGTTCCAACATTAAATCCTATTGACTCAGTCATAGAATTTACTACAATCTTCATATTGGCGAGTGTGTCGCTCCTGAGCAGCACACCTAAACCCTTAGGATTTTCCATGACTCCATTATCAAACCGGTTTTGGATGCCTGTCAAAGCTCCTGGAATAAAAGGTTTTACCCTGATCGAACTGATTGCGGTTATCTCGATCGTCTCGGTTTTGGCAGTTGCAACCGTTCAATCCATCGGGCCGATGCGCGGCAATGAACTCAGCGCTGCGTCGCGCGTGGTATCCTCGTTGATGGCTGT
>JBGGNE010000024.1:0-12405 GCA_041287705.1 Methylacidiphilales bacterium
TCGTGCAGCGTTGGGCTTTCGGTCGATTATTATTCTAATAAACTCCCTCAATCCCGCCTCGCCCGCTTCCCAAAATCGGCGCAGTATAAAGGCTAAATAACAACTACGATTGGTCTTACTACCAGCTATATCGATAGAATAGCTGCTTTAGCACAATGTCTCTTGACATGGGCTGAATGGAATGCCCCAATTCAGCAAATGTTACGCAATTCTCAACTTGCCAGGCGATACGCCTATGGTACTGCCAGTGCTTTTATTCTGACTCTCGCTGCTTTCTCCGTAGTTGGCACGTGGCAGGGCGCCGTTCTGGAGCTTCCCCTGATGGCGCAGCAGGCCAAAAGTGAGGCGCAAATGCCCATTCTTTGCGTGGATCAGGATGGAAAGCCGGTAGCGGGTGCGGAAGTTTATCTGATCGTGACACCTCACAGGGAGGGGCAGACTTTCAATCCCCGAAAACGGGTGGAACTGGATGAGAAAGCCTTTTTCATGGGACCATTAAAGACAGATGCGTCTGGTACCGCGACGCTGAAGGATGCTCGTTACGATGACAAAGCGAAATGGGCAATCACCACTTATGCGCGGGTTCCAGGCAAGCTGGCCGGCGCGTCTTCGCAGTTCATGAGGAAGCCGGGGCTGGCGGATGCAGATTCCAACTCCATCTCGGTGAAGATGGTTCCTACCATGACCGTACTCGGCCTTATTCAGGCACCGGAAAAAGTGGATGTGACCCAGGTTAAAGTCACGCTGCGGTCATGGGTGGCTGGGCCATTCGATGCTGCTTTTAGCGGAACCTACCCTTTTAACTCGCCCACCAATCCAAGGCCGCATCCCTGGCCGCATCTGGTCGAGTTCTCACCGGATGCTCAGGGTAAAGTTGGCATTACGGATGTCCCTGTCCACAGCTCGCTTGTTTTGCAGGCAAATCTGCCGGGATATGCGGAGCAGACTTACTCTTATTCGCAACCCAATGGAGTTTCCGACAAGGTGCCGCCGTTCCTCATGGTGATGGAGCGCGAGGGCATTCTGGAAGGCACGGTGCGTAATGCTGAGGGCAAACCGGTGGCTGACGTGCTGGTGCAAGGCGGAGGTTGGAGTGGATCGACACGGGTAACTCGCTATTGCAAAACAGATGCTTCCGGGCATTACCGCATCGAGCAGCTACCCGCCGCAGGGTATTCTGTAAGCGTTATGCCTAAAGATTATGACTTTGTCTGCTCCAAAGCGCCAAAGGTGATTGTGAAACGCGGCGTGGTGACGTCTGCTGACATAAATATTGAGCCCGGTGTATGGCTGTATGGTCAGGTTTTGGACAAGCGCACGGGCGAAGGTATTGAAAAGATCGCTGTGGGCGTTGCAGAGGGAATGAACCCTACTGGATTCAGTGACGACGTTGTCTTCACCGACGCCAAGGGTGAGTTTAAGTCCAAAATTCCCTCCACTGGGAGGGCGCTGACGTATATCATGGGCCCGTATAACAAGTATCTCCGCCCGGAAAGAATGCGACAGGATGTCATCCGCGAAGATGGAAAGCCCAAACCCATCCTGTTTGAGCTCTCGCCGCAGCCTGCAGGGGCGGCCACGGAGGATATCTTCGCCACCAAACCGTCCGTTGCCCGCGGGCGTGTGCTGGATCCAGCCGGGAAACCTCTCTCCGGAGTCGAAGTAACGTTTGAGTTGAAAAAGCCCAGTGATCCTTTTTCCGGCCCTTCGTCCTTTCTGCCTGGTGGCTCTGCCATTACTGGCAAGGACGGATCTTACATGCTCTCGCTGATGCCTGGCGTCACGTGTATGATCAAGGCGGGTGGAACCACTGCCAGTATTGCTCTGTCCAAACCGCTGGATACAACGCCGGATTCGCAACACACGGTGGAAGATCTGCAAGTACGCCTGGCTACGGCACGCGTCGCCGGCAGAGTGCTGGATCAGGATGGGCACCCCGTAATGAACATGTCGATTAGTGCCGGGCCAAAGGTCAGCTCGTATACCGTTCCCTATACTGCTCGTACTGACCGGGACGGCCGGTTCGTGTTTCACCCTTTGATGGACGACCAGGAGATACAGTTCCGGACCGATGGCTACGAAATCCTGGAGGGAGGAAGCACAGCTCCCAACAACGAAAGCGTCGTGATTAAAGTCAAGGAACAGCCCCGGCAATTGCCCCCGGAATATAACTAAGGAGTCTCCGTAAAATAATCGGCACAATTCGCGGAGAGATAAGGTAGTTCCATTCTCCGTGAGTTGGAGCAGATCCTTTTACATCTCGACCGTAGACACGGGGAAATCACCAGAACCCCGCAGATGGCTGTCCAGAGGATAGAACCGAAGTCTGCCAAAAGAGCGAAAGAGCGAATTAACGCTGGGAAATGGTCTAAAATAAGTCGCGCTTGCGGAATCCATAGCCGCATCGCATTCTTACACCCTGTGACGTATCTCCAGTTCCACTGTTTGTTTAATCTGCCGCTGCTGGCCGTGCTGGTCTGGCTGAACCCCGCTTGGACTCAGCACGAGGCGCTGATGCTGGCTCTGGTTCTGGCCATCGTCGTCATCTTTACCTCGCCGTGGGATAACGCGGCGGCGGCGTGGGGTATCTGGGGATTTCCGCCGGGGAAGTACAGCGGCAAAATTGGATGGCTGCCTGTGGAGGAATATGCGTTTTTTGTGCTGCAGTCCGTCAACGTCATCCTGGCCGCGCGCGTGTGGCTGCACCTTGCTCCGGCATGGCGCACCGCCACTCTGACAGACCCGGGAGCAAAAGCGCCGGGCGTCACCGTCGATCTGACCCAGGCGGCAGTGTGCGGCTCCATCATGGCGCTGTGGATTGGCGCCGGACTCTGGATCTGGCGCGCCCATGCGGCGGGCCGCATTCCCCGGCGCTGGAACTACGCGCTGCATCTCTTTTACTGGTTCGGACCTGTGCTGGCGCTTCAGTGGGTGGTGGCGCCGCAGCTTCTGGGCGCGCACTTCGTTCTGCTGCTGCTTCTCACAGCAATCTTTGGGACCTACTACACGATCTCGGACGTCATCGCGGTGCACGGCGGAACGTGGCACTTTGACGAAGCGCAGATCACCGGCTGGAAACTTCGCGGCATCCTGCCGTGGGAGGAAATTGCCTTCTTTTTCCTGACATCGCTGCTAATCGCCCAGAGCTATCTGCTCTTCGCTCCCGCATGGGCCCGCTGAACTTTTCATCTCGATACTCGCTATAGCATCGATAAGATGCGGGAGCTCATGGATACCACCGCTCCCGCAGCAACTCCTTTGTCAGCACTCGCACCGGTGCGCCTTTTTTCGGAGGCGCCGGTAGCGATCAGGGAAGTGAAGGACGACCTGGACCTCGACCTGAAAGCAGCGCTGTCCGGCTCCGTCACACGGCGGATCACTCAGGTGGATTTCGGGCGCGTAGCGTTTGGCAACCTGCATCTTCTTCTGACTCCCGATCTCGCGGGGAAAGTAGTACGGATTCACTTCGGCGAAGCGTTCGACCCTAAGGCGGGCCCCGACGAAAATACAGGGCGCATCAACCGCACTCCGCCTGGCTCGGTACGATACGCATGCGCTACGTTCACCGTCCCGGCAAGCGTGGCCGACGAGATCAATGCCGGCAAGGAATGGCGCGTCATTGCGCCGCCCGCGGACACCCGCAATACCGGCCCTGCCGCCGTGCCGTTGCCTGCGGAATGGGGAGTGCTGTTACCATTTCGCTGGGTGGAAATTGAAGTCGAAGCGGAAGCCGTGTCAGATGACAGAGCACAGTCCTCTCCGCAACAGCTGCAGTCCCCGTCTTTACTGATCAGTGCCGAGAATGTCCGGCGGCGCGCTGCTTACTCGGCAAACTGGGATGACAACGCGTCCTCTTTTCATTGCAATGATGAACTGCTCGGCAAGATTTGGGAGCTCTGTCGCTATTCGATCAAGGCCACTACATTTGCCGGGGTTTATGTGGATGGCGACCGCGAGCGCATTCCCTACGAAGCGGATGCTTATGTAAATCAGATCAGCCACTACGCGTGTGATCCGGATCCACAGTTTGCGCGCGCCACGTTCGACTGGCTGATGCGGGCACCCACCTGGCCGACGGAGTGGGCCGCGCACATGATCTTCATGGCGCATGCCGACTGGATGTTTACCGGCCACACCGACTGGATCGCCGCACGCTTCGATGCACTGAAGGCCAAGCTGTTGCCTGCCCGACAGCGTCCCGACGGTTTGCTGGGCAGCAGCCCGGAGGAGCAGAAGCTGGACCTTGTCGACTGGCCGCCCGGAGAGCGCGATGGCTACGAATTTACCAGCGCCAACACGGTGGTAAACGCGTTTCAGTACCGCGCTCTCGTGCTGATGTCGGAGCTTGCGGATGCGCTGTCGCGGCCAGACGAAGCCAGTCGTTATCGCGCTCAGGCGGCAACTCTGGCCAGCGCCTATCAAAAAGCATTCTATCGCCCGGAAGCGACCGTTTCTCTTGACGAAAGCAGCTATGCGCCTGCTTCGACTGCGTCCCTCCAGGGTCTCTATGCGGATGGCGGAGGCTCGGATCACATTTCTCTGCATGCCAACCTGTTTTCTCTGGCGTTCGGGCTGATTCCGGCGGATCGCCGCGCAACGGTAATCGCCTATATCAAGAGTCGACGTATGGCGTGCTCCGTATATCCCGCCCAGTATTTGCTGGAGGCGCTCTTTGAGGCCGGCGAAGCTGATTACGCTCTGGCACTTATCATTGCGCCAGGCAACCGAAGCTGGCGCCACATGCAGGAAAGCGGCACCACGATTACGTGGGAGGCCTGGGACCAGATCTACAAGACTAACCAGGACTGGAACCACGCCTGGGGCGCCGCTCCCGCCAACATTCTGCCACGCTATGTGCTGGGAGTGCAGCCGCTCAGCCCCGGCTATACGCGCGTAACTGTGCGTCCCCAGCTCGGTTTTCTGAAAAACGCCCGGGGCACCGTTCCCACCATCCACGGACCCATCCATGTCTCCGTGAGCCGAAACAAGCACACAGGTGAAATCACTACGGAAGTCACCGCGCCGCCGAACGTGGAAATTGTTCGTTAAGGATGCGGCTGGAAAGCCCGGCCAGCCTCAGGGTGCACGGAGCCAGTCGCGGCTTCGTCCGTGCACCCTGTATTTCTCCAGGCTTCCTGCCAGTGAGGTGCAGCCTTACTTCACTGCCACCCAGCTGCCGCTCCTGGCCGAAGTATAGGCGGCGGACATAATGGCGACGGCGTCCAGAATGGCGTCGAGGTCGGCTTTCAGTTCTTCTTTGGAGAGCTTGCCTTGCAGCAGGGCGACCAGGCGATCGACGCGGGTTGGTTCTCCTTCAGCCGCGGGGGCGATGGGTTCGGGCGGTTTGCCGGGGAAGCCAAGCACGTAGCCGGTGGGGGTGTTCCAGATGGAGCCCTTTTCGCCGACGACTTCAAGCCCGCCGATGCCGCCGGTCTGTGTCCAGGCTGCTTCCACGGTACCCAGAGTGCCGCTGGCGAAACGGAGCTGCGCAATGCCGAAATCATCCACGGCGGGATAGATCCCGGCGTGATTGCCGATTTCCGCCCAGACTTCGTTCACGGGGCCGAACAGGGTACGTACCAGGTGAATGGCATGCGTCCCCATGTCCATAAAGGCGCCGCCGCCTGCCAGCTCGGGGTTGGTGAACCACTGCAGGTCGGGATTATCGAACCAGCGGCCATACGCGGCGTGGTGCGCGTTGCGATAGCGGATGCGGGTGATCTTGCCCAGAACGTCCGAGGCCAGCACCTGGCGGATGGCCAGAAGGCCGGGCATCCACGGCTGGAAGTAGCCGGAGAAGAGGGGCGTGTTGGGATAAGCGGCGATCAACTCGCGCACGCGGGCCAGATCTGCTTCGCTCGCCACAAGTGGCTTTTCGCAGAATACCGGCTTGCCGACGGGCAGTGCTTTCTCCAGCAGCGGCAGATGCCGCGTGTTTTCCGCGCAGATGATGAACGCGTCGACATTAGACAGCGCCAGCAACTCGTCCAGGCTTGCCACATAGGGAGCTCCGGCTGCGGCCGCGTAGCGCTCACCGCGATCCTTCACGTCGTCCCACACGGCGGCCACTTTGCGGCCGTCGGTAGCTTCGGTAATATTCTTGATGAAATCCCGCGTATGGATATGCGCGGTGGAGATAAAGGCAATGTTCATGAGGAATGGGAATACTGCACACTGTCGCCACGCGAGGGCACCCGTGAAATATTGGGCGCTATCGCATCTGGCAGCCAACTGGCATTCCTATCAGGTTCCACCCGCGTGAAAAGCGCGAATAGTGCTTAAATTCTAGGTTAAAGTGATCCTATTGCGATATGGCGGAGGAGAAAGACTGAATATCTCGCGCGGTCGTTTCATGCAAAATACTGTCTATCTGGGCCTGCCCGCAAACCGTCGCTTGACCTCTTCCCCGTTCGCTAGGAAACTCACCTTAGGAGCCGCTGCCAAATAACCTATAGGACTTGGAGCGTCGCTTTTGAGCGATAGCTTCGTTGGAATTCAGGTCGGGCATTCTTCTAATGCACTCCCTTCATCCCGCCTTGCTCTCATCTTAAAATCATCACTCCAAGTTCTATAGTTTATTCGGCAGCGGCTCCTTTGTCTCCGATTTCATTGCGATTCTGTCTGTTTGTTTCTCATTCACCTCATTATTCTCAAAATGACTACCCTCGATAAAGTTCTCTACACAGCGCACGCCACCGCAACCGGCGGTCGTGACGGCAAAGCACTCTCCTCCGACGGCGTTCTGGACATCAAGCTCACCACGCCCAAAGAACTCGGCGGCGCGGGCGGTGAAGGCACCAACCCCGAGCAGCTGTTCGCAGCCGGCTATTCCGCCTGCTTCCTGGGCGCTATCAAGTTTGTCGGCCACAAGGAAAAGATCTCCGTTCCCGCCGATCTCAAGATCGAAGGCAGCGTTGGTATCGGCCCTGTTTCCACAGGCTTTGCCATTCAGGTTGAGCTGAAGATTTCCCTTCCCGGCATGGAGCAGGAAGCTGCCGAAGCGCTGGTACAGAAGGCGCACATCGTGTGCCCCTACAGCAACGCCACCCGCGGCAACATCAAGGTGGATCTCGTCGTTCTGACGTAAGGAATCCATCTCGAATCTGCCAGTCGACACTGACAGCCGGCGCGCCGTTGAAGCCACGGGGCTAAACAACGGCGCGCCTCCCTTTCCGCTGGTTTTCTGTTCTTCCGCTTTTCTAGTTCGCCTGCTCTTCTTTTCCGCCCGCCATGCCGCGCCGAACTTCCATTCCCCGCACTTCTTTCTTCGGCTTTGAGTTCCATACCGGCATCTTCGTCCTGCTGGTGGCCTATGCTATTGTTCTTTTTATGGGCGGCACACTGAGCTATTTTCTGGTGCCCACGCCTTCCCGTTTTGGCATTAACTACGGTATAATGGCCGCGCTGACTTTCGGGGCGCTCGGGCGCTGTGCGCTTTCCCGGCTATCGTGGGCGCTGGGCGTGGCTGCGGCCGCTTCCGGGCTTAACGGAATGGCTCTGCTACTGGTCGGCCTCAGCAGCTGGATGCATTATGTCAACGGCAAGATCGCCGGCTACAGCCCCGCGGTTATCTACGACGTTCTGGCTCTCGTCTCTATGGGAGTGTGCGTCATGCTGGGTCTTCAGCTTCGCGCCATACTGAAACCACAGCAGCCCCGCCCGGACAAGCGCGCTACGGGAGGACCCGGATCCACAAGCGGCGCCGATGATGACGATTCCAGTCCCAAAACCGGCGAAAAATCGGCTTCCGCCCCACTTTAAGCTTTCCATATTGCCCCGTTTGCCGCTCCAATCACCCTTTCCCTCTTATCCTTCACGAAACATATGCGCTGGGCCATCCTTCAATTTCCGGGTTCTAACTGCGATCAAGACTGCCTGCACGTTCTGAAAAATGTGCTGGGCCAGGATGCCTACTACCTGTGGCACAAAGAGACCGATCTGAAGGGTGCCGAGGCCGTGATCGTTCCCGGCGGCTTCTCCTACGGCGACTACCTGCGTTGCGGCGCGATTGCCCAGTTCTCCCCCATCATGGGCGCGGTAAAGAAAGCAGCGGCGGATGGCCTGCCCGTCATTGGTATCTGCAATGGCTTCCAGGTGCTGTGCGAATCCGGCCTGCTTCCCGGCGCTCTGCTGCGTAATCGCGGTCTCCACTTCATCTGCGAAACGGTGAATCTCCGCGTCGAGACTCCTGCCAGCCTCTTTACGCGCGGCTGCACCACCGGCCAGGTGCTGCGGGTCCCTATCGCCCACGGCGAAGGCTGCTACTTTGCAGATCCCCAGACGCTTGGCGATCTGGAGCGCCACGGCCAGGTGCTGTTCCGTTATGCGGATGATCTCGGTCGCGTAACGCCTGGCGCAAATCCTAACGGTTCAGCCAACAACATCGCGGGCATCCGCAACCGCGCCGGCAACGTGCTCGGCCTTATGCCTCACCCTGAGCGCGCTTCCGAAGAAGCCCTGGGCTCCACGGACGGCAAAGCGATCTTCGAAGCTGTTATCGAGTGGTTTCAGCCCGGTGCCCTGGCCGCAATGGCCAAAGCCGCCAAGGCCGCGCAGACAACCGCCGTGCCGGTACCGGCGTAAGGCCGTAGTCAGGCAGTTAGCCAGCGCAGCTCCCGAATTTCAAAATGCTCGAGAGCCGCGAATGCAGAAATTTTCAAGACAGTGGGATTGTTGTAATGCCTTGATTTTTGGGATGTTGCAGGTTGTGGGCATGAGTGGGGCAGGCCTTTTCCCGACCGGTCGGTAAAATAAAACTTGCGGATTTAACTGAAACTTTTAAAGTAACAGTTGTGTCCGTTAACCACCAATTCTCCATTGCCGTGCATATGATGGCGGGGCTTGCCTACCATCAGGGGCATGCCTGCGTCTCCAGCGTGCTGGCGGAGAGCGTGAATACCAGCCCGGCATTTGTGCGGCGCATTCTGGCCAAGCTTTCCCGGGCGGGACTCATTGAAACGGCGACGGGCAAGAAGGGGGCGTGCTGGATGTCGCGCGACCCAAAGTCGGTTTCTCTTCTGGAAATCTATCACGCGGTGGATGCGCCCAAGGCGTTTGCCATCCATACCTATCCGGAGCAGCCGATGTGTCAGGTCAGTTGCAACATCAAGATCGCAATGGAGGACATCCTCGACAAGACGCAGGCTTCCATGGAAGAGCGCCTGGCGCAGTTTACCGTAGCCGATGTGCTGGCGGACTGCGAATGCCCGGACTCAGAAGCTGTCACCGTGACGTGCGATGGCGTCATTCCGCTTGAAGCCATCACCGGCAAGGCGTCCCCCAAATCGAAAGCTAAAGTAAAGGCCACGGCGCCCACCCCCAGCGTGCTCAGCGCCGGAGGTTCAACCGGCACTAAAGCAGTCAAACCCGACAAGCGGGTGATTGCCTCTGGCTGATACCGCCTAAGCTTTATTTGGCGCGATACTGTTACTTTTACAATTACAAAGTCCCTTAGCTAATTCACACCCTCACTATACAATCCTATGACGTACCTCCCTTCACATCAGCCGGATGATTCGGTTGACGCCACTGCGGCGAACAAAGCCGCAACGCCCGTCAAAAAACAGCGGAAGGTGACCCCGAAACCTGCGCGCACCTCCGACGGAGCCCATCTGGCTCCCGCCGGAACGCCGTCGGAATCGGACGTCGTGGCCTATATCGAGACGGTGGAGGTGGAAGACGGCCTGACTCTCAGCGATTCAGAAGCGGTCGCTTCCCAGCGCGTCTCCACGGGTTCCGTGGTTGAGCGCGAGATGCCTTCCGTGTTTGCCTTTGCACCTCTGCCCGTATTTGGCATGGCCGCGCTGCTCGCCCTCACCTCCCTGACGCTGACGGGCTGCAATGAGAGCGTTGCCCAGACTCCTCCCGCCGCGCCGGTCGTAACTATAGCTGCGGCCGAGGTGAAGAAGATCACCGAATGGGACGAGTTTACCGGTCGCACGGAAGCCGTGGAAGCCGTGGATGTTCGCCCTCGTATCGCCGGCAACATCACCGAAGTGAAGTTCAAGGCCGGGCAACTGGTGAAGAAGGGCGACCCGCTCTTCGTTATCGACCCGCGCACCTATAAGGCGATTGTGGATCAGCGTGTGGCGGACGTGGAACGCGCCAAGGTACGCCTCGCCAATGCCGAACGCATGGCCAAACGCGCCACCAAGCTGCTGGACGGCAAGGTGATCAGCACCGAAGCCGAGGACACTCTGGTATCGCTGGCTGCGGAGGCAAAATCCGCGCTGTTCTCAGCCGAAGCGCAACTCGATGCAGCTCAGCTTGATCTGGAGTTCACCACGGTACGCTCGCCGATCGACGGACGCATCAGCCGTGCGCTGCTCACTGTTGGTAACTACGTAAGCACCACTGCCAAGGCGGGCGAACCGTCGCTCCTTACCACCATCGTGTCGGTCGACCCCATCTACGTCCACGTGGATGTGGATGAGCTGACTTTGCTGAAGCTGAAGGAACTGGGCACAACCAGGGATGCGGAATCCCAGAAGGTGAAGATCAACGGCGCCGATCCCGACGACAAGATTCCCGTGGAACTGGCGGTGGGCGGATCGGACGTCTACACCTACCAGGGCTATATCGAGTCGATCGATAACCGCCTGGACAAGAACACGAGCACGATTCTCCTGCGTGCCGTGGTGCCGAACAGCGATGGCAAACTGGTTCCCGGCCTCTTTACACGTGTCCGCATCCCGGTGACTAACCAGAAAGATACCGTGCTGGTAGCCGAGACGGCGATTGGTACGGATCAGGCACAAAAGTTTGTCTATACGGTGGATGCGCAGAACAAGGTGGCATATCGCGGCGTTACCCTGGGACCCGTGATAAAGGGCCAGCGCATCGTGCGCAGCGGCCTCAAGCCCGGCGAAAAAGTGGTCGTCAACGGCCTGCAACGCGCCCGCCCCGGCATTGAAGTCAACCCCACCCTGCAGGCGACGCAGACCGCGCAGGTTACCGATTCAAAGCCCAAAACCTCCGGCGAGTAATCAGCCCGGCGAGGGTAATCAGCTACACGCTTCCCCATTGTCCCGGAATAGTAATAGTCCAGACAACGGGGACGAGAGCCGGAGGTCTGTCCATATACGTATCCCCGCCCCAAAGCACGCAGCGCAGAGACTTAGCGTCAGTTGATCGAGAGTTCATTGTATGAAATTCGCACACTTTTTTATCAGTCGCCCGGTCTTTGCCGGCGTGCTATCGATCGTCATCTTCATGGTGGGATTGATCGCCATGTTTCAGATGCCGATCGCCGAATACCCGGAAGTGGTTCCGCCCACAGTGGTTGTCACGGCCAATTACCCCGGCGCCAGTCCGCGTACCATTGCCGAGACGGTGGCGGCGCCGCTGGAGCAGGTCATCAACGGTGTTGAGGACAGCATCTACATGTTCAGCCAGGCGACCAGCGATGGCGTAATGACGCTCACCGTTACCTTCGCGCTGGGCACGGATATCGATAAAGCGCAGGTGCAGGTACAGAACCGCGTCTCCCAGGCGCTGCCCAAGCTGCCCGAAGAAGTGCGCGCGCTCGGCGTCGTTACCAACAAACAATCGCCCAACATTACGCTGCTGGTTCAGCTTACTTCGCCGAATAAGCGTTACGACGAAGTTTACCTGCGCAACTACGCCACGCTGCAGATTAAAGACGTGCTCGCCCGTATTCACGGCGCGGGTTCGGTGCAGATCTTCGGCAGCGGCGACTACGCCATGCGTGTATGGCTGGATCCTAACAAGGCCGCCGCGCGCAATCTTACCGCGTCCGATATTGTCACCGCCATCCGCGAGCAAAACATTCAGGTGGCGGCAGGCGGCGTGGGCCAGCAGCCGGTAAGCAGCCCGGTCTCTCTGGATCTCCTTATCAATACCAAGGGCCGTCTCGTTACCGAGGAAGAGTTCGGCAACATCGTGGTCAAGACCGGCGATAACGGCCAGAAAGTCCTGCTGAAGGACGTAGCGCGCATTCAGCTTGGCGCCAGCACCTACGCTCTCCAGTCCCTTCTTAATAATGAGCCCAGCGTGGCCATCCCGGTCTTTCAGCTTCCCGGCGCCAACGCCATCAAGCTCTCGCACGATATCCGCGACAAGATGAAGGAGCTGGCCAAGGACTTCCCCGAAGGCCTGACCTACAGCATCAATTACGATCCCACAGTCTTCGTGGAAGCCTCCATCGAGGCCGTGGTGCACACGCTCATCGAGGCCATTGTGCTCGTCGTTATCGTCGTCATCCTCTTTCTGCAGACATGGCGCGCGTCGGTTATTCCGCTGGCGGCGGTGCCCGTCTCGCTGGTGGGAACCTTTGCGGCGATGTATCTGCTGGATTTCAGTATCAACGCGCTCTCCCTCTTCGGACTCGTGCTGGCCATCGGTATCGTGGTGGATGACGCCATCGTGGTGGTGGAGAACGTGGAG
>JBGGNE010000025.1:0-3812 GCA_041287705.1 Methylacidiphilales bacterium
CCGCGACCGCAACGGCCAGCTCCGGCACGATCGCCAAAGTGGAATTCTACGCCAAACAGCTCACTGGCAGCGGCGAAGGCAACATCGTCCGACTCGGCGAAGATACATCCGCGCCCTACACGTATAGCTGGAGCAACGTCGACTCCGGCGCGTACTCGCTGACCGCCGTCGCCACCGCCGCCACGGGAGAGCAGGCTACTTCCACCGCAATTGCCATCACTGTCAATGGCCAGCCGACTGTTGAAGTGACAACATCTTCGGAGACTAACGCGATTCCTGTAGGCGGCTCGCTTACGGTGACTGCGGCAGTGAACGATGCGGACGGCGTGATTACCAAAGTAGAATTTTATGTCGACGGTGTTCGGGTGGGTGAATCGACTTCCGCCCCCTGGACGTTTGACTGGACCGGTACCGAACCTGGCACCCACATCTTTACCGTGAAGGTGACGGATGATCGCGGCGGCGTAACAACATCGTCGGAAACCACAATAACGGTTAATACGGTTAATCAGCCTCCCGTAGTAGCGCTTACAGCTCCTGAATATTGGTCGCAATTTCCGTACCAATCCGATATTACGCTCAGTGCAAGCGCATCCGATGCCGACGGCACGATAGTAAAGGTTGAGTTCTTTGCCCATAACACCAGCGTCACAGGCTCCGAAAACATCAAGGTGGGCGAGGCGACTGAAGCAGTGGATGGGATTTACAGCAGTGTCCTCACTCTGGCGGATTCAGGCACCTATTTCCTGACGGCGGTGGCGACGGACAACCAGGGCGAAACTACGACTTCGGACTACTTATACTTCTATGTGGAAGATGCTCCGCCGGAATGGTTTACGCTGAAGGAAGAAAGCGACTTCCTGAAGAGCAAATCTTTCGATCTGGTTATTCCCCAGGACGTGTCCTATTCCACGGCAATCACGTTCCGCTTCCGGGATCTGGTATTTGACACCACGGGTCGGGATTCCGTGGACCTGGATGCGACTGACGAAAGCCGTGCTCGCGACGTCCTTGAGCTTTCGCTGGTTGGTGCGGACGGCAAGCCGCTGGTACCCGTCATCGGTCCTGGCCGCGACGCCTATTATTTATTGCGGGAAGGGGATACTAATGCTTACAGAGGCGAAAACCTTCGCGTAGACCAATACAGCGATGGTGAAACCAGCGTGCGGGTGAAAGTGGCGGGTCTTGCACCGGGCACACCGGTAAAGCTGATCGCGCGCCTGATTAATAACGACGGGGATACAGGTTCGGAAGTCAAAGTGCTAAAGCCGGAAATAAGCAATGACGGCATCACGCAGCCCGCGGTACCGCTGGTGGCGGATGCAGGTGCGCTGCCCGACGCGGCTACTCTGGACTGGTCGCAGTACGAGCTGATGCCAGGATGGCATTACCTGGTTGCCGCTTATAAGACGGGAACGTGGAATGAGAAGCAGAAAGTTTACAGCGTGGAAACAGCGCTGCGCAACGTTTCACCGTGGTATGGCACCCGTTTCGACCGCTATGTGGCTGTGGTAAAAGGCCTTAGCGATTCTGGCGTGAGCGTGCTCAATCCTGATGGCCGTACGCCTTCCGGAGACCCGTATTTTGATTTCGGCAACACCTTTTTCGACAGCACTGAAGTACCAGGCAAGAAGGTGTTGTTGCGCACCTACAATTACTTCACCAGTAAGTACCGCACCATTCAGTTTAATAACCCCAGCAAGGTTCCGTTCACCTGGAACGTCGAGCTCTACCTTGTGCCCAACAAGGCACCAGTATGGAACTCCTCGCCGGTGACGGAGGCATTCTACGGATCCTCCTATTTCTATCAGGGTGTGGCAAAAGATCCAGAAGACTGGCCCGTAGCCTACACGCTGCGGAGCGGCCCAGGTGGCATGTCGATCAACGGGACGACAGGTCGTGTGACGTGGACTCCCCCTGCTACGGGTACGGCACCGGGCACCTACAATGTGACGATCCGCGGTGAAGATAACGACGGCGGTTACGCAGATCAAAGCTTTACGATTACCGTGCGTCCGGCACCCTCCAACAGGCCTCCGCTCATTACGGGTATTCCGTCGGTTGATGCAGCGGGCGGCGTAACCTACGTGTCGTCGATCACCGCTGCGGATCCCGATGGGGACGCGCTGACCTACGCGGTGGAATCGGGTCCGGCGGGTCTGACGATCAACGGCCAGACGGGTGCGCTGTCATGGACTCCCACGGAGGCGCAAGCAGGCAATCAGAGCGTAAGCCTGCGCGTGCAGGATACTAAAGGAGGCATCACCCGGCATGTCTATATCATTGCAGTACGCCGTTCCCAGCCGAACCGGCCGCCCATCTTCGTATCAACGCCGCCTACGCACTATAAATATAATATAAATCAGGAATGGTGGCAGACAGCAGGTGCACTTGAATATCACCCGCGCGCCATTGATCCCGATGGAGACACGGTGAAGTTTACAGGTGCCGACATCGATATTTTTGGAACGCTTTACTGGGCAGTTCCTCTCGGCACCACGGGTACGTTTGTAATGCGCACGCAGATCACCGCGAAAGACAACAAAGGTGGTGTGGCCGTTCAGAATGTGGAAGTGGTAATGGAACCTTCGGAATACAATCAGGCCCCCATCATTCGGTCTTCTCTGGATCTTACGGCAACCGTTGGAGTTGCCTTTGAATACAAGCTCGAGGCGTATGATCCAGACGGTAATTTCCTGACCTATTCCATGCAGGAAAACAGCTATTACGACATCTTTTTTGACTACCAGACGGCAACCATCACATGGACCCCGACGGAAGAATATCTGGGCAATGATCCCCACCTCAGCCTGAGCGTTTCCGATGGTCTGGATTATGCTTTTGTAGATCTGAATATCACGGTATTGCCGCCTGGAAGCGTTAATCATAACCCTGCATTCATCAGTACGCCACCTTCTGGTGTAACGGCCCCGGGCGCGACCTGGATCTATACGGCACAGGCGGTGGATCCGGATACCGAAACGGTTCGCTACAGCTTGCTGTCTGCGCCTGCCAACATGTATATCAACCCGAAGACGGGTGATGTGGCCTGGTCTCCAACGGCATCCCAGAACGGGCAGTATCGTGCAGTGATACAGGCAATGGATCCTCGCGGGGGCGCAGCCACGCAGGACATTCTGGTATCAACTACGGAACCAGTAGCCAATACGGCTCCCGTGTTCGTCCCGCCCACACTGCTGGACTACCAGAAGAAGGACTTCAAGGGGAAGAATGGTAATAACTCAGCAGCTTATAATGGTTTTCCGTGGGGTCCCAATGCCAACCTGGCCGGTGTGCCCTTTAGTCTTCTGTCCACGGGTAATAACGGCTGGGCAGCCTACGGTAATGATACTCCCAATCCGCACATCCTTGAGATAGATATTAATGAATCGAATGTGCTGGAAGTTCATACACTGCTGACAACAGGCTGGGGTGTGAAGGGCCCTGTATCCTATGCGTATGTCGAGTTCCTGGGATCTGAAGGAGCTTACTATCGCAAGAATCTGGTGGGAGATATCGATATACGTGACTATGACTATATTGATCCCGCCCGCTCCAACTTTATAAACGGAACGACCACCGTCAATGTCTTTACGGGAGCCTGGTATGCCGACACGATCTGGGGCAATCAGCTTACGCCAACGTACATGGACAAGCAGGAATATGTCCTGCCACCCGAGTTCCTCACGCAAAAGCTCTCTACGGTTCGCCTGGTGGATATCGGTGCCGACCTGGTGTCTCGACTGCAATTTTCGGGCATTACTGTGCTGGCGCCTGGGGGTCATGAAGGCGTGGTTTTACAGGCCGGCACC
>JBGGNE010000026.1:0-3815 GCA_041287705.1 Methylacidiphilales bacterium
GCTGGGATTGATGAGGCGGGGAGCGCCAATGTGTTCCGCAACGGCTTCGGCGGTTTTCAGGCCATGGCCGGTGATGCAGAGGACGATCGACTCATTCCGGGGTATCTTGCCGGTTTCGATCAGCTTCTTGGCGCAGGCCACCGTGACGCCGCCGGCGGTTTCCGCAAAGATGCCTTCCGTCTGGGCAAGCAGTTTGATGCCTTCCACGATTTCGTCGTCGCTGACATCCTCGGCGCTGCCGTGGGTATCGCGCATGACGTTTACCGCGTAGTAACCGTCGGCGGGCGTACCGATGGCGAGGGACTTGGCGATCGTCTTTGGCTTCTGAACAGGGCGGATGAGATCCGTTCCCGCCTTATGCGCCACAGAGATCGGCGAGCAACCCGTGTCCTGAGCGCCATGGATGCTGAAAGTCTCTTCGTCGATCAGACCGACCTTGATAGCTTCGCCGTAGGCTTTGCTGATCTTGGTGAGCAGCGAGCCGCTGGCCATGGGCACAACGGTGTGCTTCGGTGTGCGCCAGCCGAGCTGTTCGACGATTTCGAAGCCCATCGTCTTGCTGCCTTCGGCGTAGTAGGGACGTAAATTGACGTTAACGAAACCCCAGCCATATTTGCCGGCGATTTCGGAGCACAGGCGGTTGACCTGATCGTACGCGCCGTGGATGCCGATGACATTCGTGCCGTACACCAGCGAGTTCAGTACCTTGCTCTGTTCCAGATCTGCGGGAATCAGCACATAGCTTTTCAGACCAACGCTGGCGGCATTTGCGGCGACGCTGTTGGCCAGGTTGCCCGTGGAAGCGCAGGCGACGACTTCGAAGCCGAGTTCGCGGGCGCGGCTCAGGGCGACGGAGACAACGCGATCCTTAAAGGAGAGGGTAGGGTAGTTGACTGTGTCGTTCTTCACGTACAGTTCTTTTACGCCCAGCGCTTTGGCCAGGCGGTCCGCCTTGACGAGCGGGGTGAAGCCGACCTGCAGGCCCACGGTTGGTTCGCCATCGATGGGCAGGAGCTCCCGGTAACGCCACATACTGTGGGGACGGGACTCGATGGCGGCGCGGGAGATGCTGCGCTTGATGACGTCGTAGTCGTAATCAGCTTCAAGTGGGCCGAAGTCGAACTCGCAGACGTGGATGGCCTTCTTGGGGTAATGCCGGCCACACTCTCTACACTTCAGCTGGCTAAAAAATTCGGTTCCCATGTTGTCTTGCGGAGCGTGTCATCTTATCGGTCATCGCCGCCCGTGCGATGTTAGTGGGGCGTGCGAAGATGACAGGCAGCGAGAGACAAGTCTGGCTGTTGAATTAGCCCCGACATGCCGCCGCCTCCTCATCCTCCTCCGACGGCGCCTGTGCGCTCGGAGCTGGGGTTGGCACCTAGACAGATCAGGCCGCTTCACCAGAAGCCGCCTTCACTCGGTTGCCGCGGCTTCGCAGGGCCAGGACCCTCCGCCGCTCTCGATAAGAAGTTGTGGATGTAGCAGTAGTATGGAAGCGGGAAGATGTCAAGCGGTTAAATTCTAAAAAACCTTGCCCAGACGGGTGATTTAGAGGCATCCGCTGAGGAAGCTACATCCTGCAGACGCAGTAAATTTTGCTATTCTTGCATTTTCTGCGAATTTACTCGTCTCACCGGGGATTGTGATAAGGATGGGTTGCTGTTTGATCCATTTGCGTCTATCCTCAGCACTAAGGGTTATACGCCCCTTGAATTCTCTAATAAACCGATTACCTTCTCCACCGCCATGGGCCTTTTCAATTTTCTTAAAAAGCAGTTCGTTGACGTCATCGAGTGGAATGAGGAGGAGGATGGCGTGCTGTCCTCACGTTACCCCTTCCAGGATAATGAGATCCAGAATGGCGCTGTGCTGACGGTCCGCGAAAGCCAGATGGCGCTTTTCGTAAATGAAGGACGCGTTGCGGACCAGTTTGGGCCCGGCCGCTACATCCTGAACACACAGACGCTGCCATTGCTGACGAACATCATGAACTGGGACAAGGCGTTCGCCTCCCCGTTCAAGAGCGACGTTTATTTCATGAGCACGCGGTTGCAGCAGAACCGCAAATGGGGCACGCCCACGCCCATCACGGTTCGCGACCCCGAGTTCGGCCCTGTGCGTATTCGCGCTTATGGCACCTATGCCTACCGCGTGAATGAGCCCCGTATTTTCTTCCGCAACATCGCCGGAACGCGCGAGCGCTATACTGTTAATGAAATCGACGGCCAGCTGGGCAGCAATGTCGTGACGAACATCTCCTCGTTCCTCGCGTCTTCCAAGACTCCGTTCCTGGATATGGCGGCGAATCTGACGCTGTTCAGCAGCACTCTGGCCAACGCGCTTAAGCCTGGCTTTGTCGAGTACGGCCTCGAGCTGCATTCCTTCTTTGTGCAGAGCGTATCGCTTCCCGAAGAGCTGCAGCGCTATCTGGACAAGAGCACGTCCATGCGCATGGTGGGCGATCTTAACAAGTATACGCAGTTCCAGACTGCCGAAGCGATTGGCGACGCGGCCAACAATCCCAACGGCGGCGCTGGTGCCGGTATGAGCATGGGCGCAGGCCTCGCCATGGGCCAGGCGATGGCGCAAAACATGGGCTATGGCCAACAGCAGCAGCAGTATACGCCGCAGACTCCCCCCACGCCTCCTCCGGCCCCTGCCGCAGCGCTCTCCTCGGACGAAGTCTTTGCGCGCCTGGACAAGCTGGGCAAGCTGCTGGGCAGCGGCGTGCTGACTCAGGCCGAGTTTGACGCGAAGAAAGCGGAACTGCTGAAGCAACTGTAAGCTGCTAATCGCACCGCACGATTTTCATTTTAGCCGCAATATCGCCGGCGTTCAGCCCCATCTTTTAAAACAAGGATGGGGGCGGGCGTCAGGCGATTTTGCGTTTAAAAGGGGATGTGTTGTTTGAGAATCTCCACGGTAATGCCAACGCACCTGATACCGAATCCGCTGCTTTTGCAAAGCGGGAGTCGAATCTCCACTATCGCGGATTGGCGCAACCTTCGCCGGACGGAATTGCTGGAGCTTTTCCGGGAGCATGTCTACGGACGCAACTCGGTCAATCGTCCTGAGGCGCTCTGGTTCAGGAAGGGGGAGGAAGCGGCAGCCCTGGATGGGGCCGCTGTAAGAAGGGAGGTCCACATCTGCTATTCCGGTCCCGGTGGCGAGAGTTCGTTTCCCGTTACACTTTATCTTCCGGCGGCAGTGCCAAAGCCGCGTGGTGTTATTGTACTGATCATCAATCGCGAAGACGTGTGGAGCAGGGAACTGGTGGAAAATTCCTGCGAGTTCTGGCCCGTGCGCGATATTGTGGGACGCGGCTATGCAACGGCCGCGTTTTACAACAAAGATGTTTCGCCTGATGACGCAGCGGACGGATTTAAAAGCGGGGTTTTCGGAGTTTTTGATCCACCTCTTCCGCCAGGCGGCGAGCGGGCGGCCAATGCCTGGGGGGCTATTGCCGCCTGGTCGTGGGGCGCAAGCCGCGTCGTGGATTATCTGCTCTCTGAGGAAGCGTGGCAAGGTGTGCCGATTGCGGTGGCGGGGCATTCACGCGGGGGAAAGGCTGCGTTGTGGTGCGGGGCGCAGGATGAGCGTATCGCTCTGACCATCAGCAATAATTCGGGCAATTCCGGAGCGGCCCTTGCTCGAACAACTCGTGGCGAAACGATAGAGCATATCAATCGGGTATTTCCACACTGGTTTGCGCGCAACTACCGGGCTTACTCGCACGATATCGATTCACTGCCCGTGGATCAGCACGAACTGCTTGCTCTGCTGGCGCCGCGGCTGGCCTACGTTTGCAGCGCCAG
>JBGGNE010000027.1:0-6660 GCA_041287705.1 Methylacidiphilales bacterium
GACTCCGTGGCCGGTGACATCCAGGCAGTAGATCCCACAGCGCTGTCGTTAAGGTGAAAGATATTGAGCTGGTCGCCACCCAGGATTTCGCTGGGCAGATAAGCCCAGGCAGCTTTGAGGTGGGGTATGGAGAAATCGGCGCGGGGGAGCAGGGCGCGTTGCACCTCTGCCGCAGCTTCCAGATCTTCCCGCATGCGAAGATTGGCACGGCGCAGTTCTGCGTTGAGAAGGGTGAGTTGCTCTTCCTTTCTTTTGGATTCAGTCAGGTCGTGCCAGATGCCGAGAAACATTTTTCGCCCATCGATCTCAATGGCGTTTAACGATACAAGCACCGTAAAGAGCTCGCCATTGACTCGACGATGAAGCCACTCGAACCGATGCCAGCCGTGCTTAAGCGTCATTGTTTCAACCTCCTTCGACGCCATGGGGGACGAGAGTCCGTTCGGCTGATACTCGGGCGATAGTGTGGCGGGGTGGATGTGCAGGACTTCATCTTTGCTGGAGCATCCGAGAAGGTCTACCGCCGCCTGATTGCAATCGAAGATGCCTGCCTTATCAAAGATAAGGTGAGCGTCGGAGGATCGATCGAACAGAATGCGGTAGAAGTCGGTCATGGGTAAAGGGATTGCATCCGGTCTTAGGCTATCTGAAGGATCTAATGAGACTTCGTGGCGAACTCTTTAACCGCGATTGCCGTAGACCAGGAACCGCCTTTTTTCTTGCTGATTTTCACCATTCCTGCGGCGGTGGTTCCGCGTGCCCAGTCGCGCTGCAGTTCGCACAGTACCGTTATCCAGCTCACGGGCTGCGCACCTGCCTGGGTGATCCGCTGAATCGCGGGGTCGTTGCCGCTCTTATTGGAAATTACGGCCGGCAACAACCGCCCAGGGACCCTGCGTCGCGGGCAAGGCTCCCTCTCTGTTCGCGTCCTTAATGACCACCTCCGCCGCCTCCTCGAGGCTGATCTCATTTCCCGTACGAGCTATCCGGAGGTGCCCCCTCGCGTTGGGTACAGCCTGACAGACCGCGGTGCCCGTCTTCTTGCTATCATTCGGGAAATCGAAAGCCTCAATAATGCTGAAAAATGCGGCGATACCCCAGATCCAACAGATTCGACAGAAAAATAATGGCCTCACACCAGGCAGCTCAGCCCCTCAGTGTCCCGCCTGGCTGCCACTTGCCTTCGTGCATCACGATCTTGGCATCCGCAGGAATGCCGCGTTCGTTGCGGTAGTAGTGGCCGGAGAGCTGGTCCACGGCATTGGCACCCAGGCGTGCCAGGTCGGGGTTGATGCCGCTCACCTCGGGCTTGTCCGGATTGCAGGTCATGGAGACGTAACCCATGTCCCGGGGCACGGATAAACCGAAGGAGGTGATTTGCCGTGGATCCGGCTGGTCGCTGATGACGACATCCACGCGGTTTTTCTTGAGCCAGGCCGCCAGATTTTCATTCGCAAGGCTGGGGGTGTTTGACCAAACCATCTGGCGCACATTCCTTGTGATTCCAAACAAAGAGAGGTGGAGCAGGAAAGCGGCTTCAATGACGCCTCCGGTGCGTGAGAGGATCGACCTTTTGACGACAAGGGCTGGTCGCTGGTAGCCGAGGGCTTTCAAACGCCGCAGAATCTGGATCATATTCAGATAGTAATTCGACAAAACCCGGTTAAGGCGCGGCCGCCTGATGCCGGGGCCCGCCAGCACCGAGGCGTATTTGTTCCAGTGGAGCCCCAGATGGTGCCTGCCCACAATGGCGCTGGGGGCGATGATCAGCAGTTCGATTCCCCGTGCGTACAGCACCCGTTCCAGGGCGGCCATGCTGGTGTAGTCCAGCGTCGATACAAGCTCGGTGCGGAAGCCGCACGCCTCCGCGCGATCACGAACTCCCGTAATAAAGCCGCAGTGAAAGTAATTCGCGCAGGCGTCTTTCTCCGTAATGTCCGGGAGAATCAGCCCCATCGTCACCCCGCGATGGCCCTTATTCTGGTTCCGGAGTTCCGAGATGAGCGCTGTGATCCGCGGGTTGGGCTTGTATCCCAGAGTCTCGGCCGTCTGGAGAATCTTCTTTGCCAGCTCCGGGCGCACGTAGCGCTCGCCCCGCAGCGCCCGCGAAACGGTTTGCCTGGAGACTCCCGCCAGCTCTGCGATGTGCTTAAGGGAAACCGTGGTCATGTTGAACAGGGCGGCATTCCCATATGTTACAGTAACAGAGCATCGCCCTTTTGCCAAGTGCGAGGAAACCGTAATGTAACTCCTGCAATTCTTGCCACAGATGCTATCAGGCCAGTTCAAAGGCGTCCCGCGTCTCAAAACCTTTTCGATATCCAGGAATTTCCCCATGACCACAACGACATCACCCGAGTCTAACTCCCCCGCCATGTACGACCTGGTTGTTTACGGAGGAACCAGTGCAGGCGCAATGGCTGCGGCCCAGGCCGCGCTTATGGGGAAGCGTGTCGCCCTCATCGAGCCGGGCAACCATCTTGGTGGCATGACCAGCGGCGGGCTGGGATGGATTGATGTGGGGGATCCCAGGACCATTGGCGGCCTGGCCTGCGGATTCTTTCACCAGATCTGGCTTCATTATCAGCAGGAAAATGCCTGGAAATGGGAAGCCAGACGCGAGCAAAAGGGACAGCACAAGAAACTGGATCAGGACGATCAGACCATGTGGATCGTGGAGCCTTCGCTGGCGGAAAGTCTTTTCCGGCAGCTCGTCACCCATCCCGCCATCACCGTGCTGCACGGCGAGAGATTGAACCGAAAAACCGGCGTTCAAAAATCGGGGCAAAAGATTGTCTCCCTCGCCATGGAATCAGGCCGCGTCCTGCGGGCAAGGATGTTTATCGACGCGACCTATGAGGGCGATCTCATGGCTGCTGCCGGCGTCACGTATATTGTCGGCCGCGAAGCTAACAGCCAATATGGCGAAACGATCAACGGAGTGCATTCGCTACTCAAAATCCACCCCATTTTTCCTGAAGGAATCGATCCCTATAAAATCAAGGGCGCCCCTTCCAGCGGTCTCCTGCCTCGCGTGCGTCTCGACCACGGCATTGCGCAGGGCGAAGGAGACAAAGGCGTGCAAGCCTATAACTATCGCATGTGTCTCACCGACGTGCCCGAGAACCGCGTGGCCGTAGAGAAACCCGCGGGATATGACGAAGGCGACTACGAGATTGTTTTCCGCGCGATCGAGATTGGGACCAAAGACTTCTTCAAGCTGGACCTGATGCCGAATCGCAAGACTGATTCGAACAACAATGGCTTCATTTCTACCGATTTCGTGGGCATGAGCGAGACCTATCCCGAAGCCGACTACGAAACCCGCGAGCGCTTAGCCAAAGCGCATGAGCAGTGGCAGCGCGGCCTGGTCTGGACGCTGCAGAACCATCCTCGAGTGCCCGAAGCCATGAGGAAATTCTACGCGCCCTGGGGCCTGGCCAAAGACGAGTTCGCCGACACGGGACACTGGCCGCACCAGCTCTACATCCGCGAAGCGCGACGCATGGTCGCGGACGTTGTGGTGACGGAAAACACCGCGCTGGGGCGGGAGACGGTGCCCGATCCGGTCGGCCTTGGTTCCTATGCCATGGATTCCCATGCAACCCGCCACACTATTTCTCCCAAAGGTTTTGTGAAGAACGAGGGAGGGATGTTTGTCAGCCTGCCCGGGCCCTATGGCATAAGCTACCGCGCCCTCGTTCCCAGGCGGGGCGAATGCGAAAACCTCCTGGTCCCCGTCTGCACGTCGGCTACCCACGCCGCCTATGGATCGCTGCGGATGGAGCCCGTGTTTATGGTCCTGGGCCAGTCAACCGCCACCGCAGCCTGCCTGGCCATGGATCAAGGCGTTACCGTACAGGATTTGCCCTATAAATCCTTGCAAACCCGCCTTGCATCGGACGCGCAGATCGTTGCATGGCCTTAACCAAAGGGCACGGCTTCTCTCGCTCGTATGTCCGCCATGGGTGGGTGGCCGAAGTGGCGGGCGTACTCGCGGCTGAACTGGGAGGGGCTTTGGTAGCCGACACGGAAGGCAATGTCCGCGGCCTCATTCCCCACCAGCAGGCGGCGCGCTTCCTGGAGGCGGAGCATTTTCTGATATTGAAGCGGGCTTAATGTGGTGATTTTTCGGAAATGCTCGTGGAAGGTCGAAGGGCTCATACCGGCGAGGCGGGCGATGTCTTCGACTCGCAGGGGTTCAGCAAATCGGTTCTTCAAGTGCGAAATAGCCCGGCTGATGCGCTGCGTCCGGTTTCCGGCGACTCCGAGTTCCGCGACCATCGCACCGAACGGCCCCTGCAGAAGGCGATACACGATCTCGCGCAAAATGCCGGGCGCCAGGACGGCGCTGTCTCCTGACGAATCGAGACACCTTGCCAGCCGTGCCACCGCGTCGGTCAGAGTCGGCTCCGCCCGCCCCACGAAGAATCCCTGCTGCGACTGGCTGGCAGCTTCCACATTCATGCTCTGCAGAACTTCATAGACCAGCGTAGGCCCTATGCTGACCACCAGACGGAGATAAGGCTGGCGCACCGAAGCCTCTTCGATCCCCCAGTGACCGGCAACTCCACTGTGGACACGAGGTACTCGCCAGCATGCGGTCGCCCTGATTGAGGTTCCGGCTGAGTTCCAGCGCCTGCCGGATGTCGGCAACCGGGCGGTGGTTGATCTCCAAGATAACGTCATCGCGGCTAAGGCCCGCGAGGGCCGCCGTGGAGCGGAGTTCGACTTCGGCAATCACAATTCCCTCGACACAGTTTGGGATCCTGAATTGACGGCGCAAGGCCGGAGTGAGGTCATTGATCGCGATACGGTCGAGCAAGTCCTGGCTGTTTCCATCGCGGCTGGTGTCGGCCCGGACCAGGCTGTCGTCGCGCGGTTGTTCCTCAAGTTTGAGCGTAAGAGCTTCTGCGCGGCCTTCCCGCACAAGTTTGAGGTTCACCTGGGTTCCCGGCGGCACCGTTTGCGCGACCATGAGGCGCAACTGTCGGTTGTCGGTGACTTTCTTGCCGTTGTACTCTACGATGACATCGCCCGATTTAATGCCGGCCTCGGCAGCGGGAGATTTCCGGGATACGTCGCTGACAAGAGCCCCGCAGGTGCCGGGGAGCTTGAATTCCTTCGCCAGCTCCGTCGTCACCGGCTGGATAACGACGCCCATGTAGCCACGCGTCACCTTGCCGCAGGCCACAATCCGCTCCATCACGTAGCGGGCGAGATTGATGGGCACAGAGAAGCCGACGCCCTGGTTGCCGCTCGTCCGACTCAGGATCGACTGGTTGATGCCGATCAGCCTGCCCGCAGCGTCCAAGCGCGCCTCCAGAGTTGCCGGGGTTGATGGAGGCATCGGTCTGGATAAAGTCTTCATAATCCACAATACCCATGCCGCTGCGCCCATTGTCACCGTCTGGCCACTCCGAAGGGATTGCCGATCGCGAGCACCATGTCGCCCACCTCTACCAGGTCGCTGTCCGCCAGAGTAACGGCGGGCGGCGCTGTTCGTTGACGCGGACGAAGGTTTCCTGGGCGAGATCTAGAGCGGTTAAAGTCAACATGTGTACACCCATTTCTGTCCTTTTTCTCTGGTATGGACTGTACACACCTCGACTTGAACCGCTCTAGTCTAGCGCACAGGGGGAGAATAGAGCAACAGCTATTGCAGTAAGGAAAAGATGTTTCAGGATGATGATCTCAGGTAAGCGGAGGATTTTGGAGAATGCATGCAGCAACGCGTAGCCACGATGATAAACTTTCGCTAATCGCCTTTTTAGCAGATGCGAGCCACCGTAGTGAATCCCTGCTTAAGACGGAATTTCATCTTTCAATTCATTGTCCATGAAGTAGTTGATCTTTTACCGGCTCCCTACCATCATGCGAGATTGATCGGTGTCGTACGTACTAGCTGTTGCACTTAAATTCTGCCTTACCCATGCTGTTTATTGTACTTTCGCGCCGCCGTTCTTTCTCAGCAATTTTTACCGTATGGTGCATAACGTGGGTGGCGATGCCGCTTCAGTTTACCACCGTATTTGCGAATCCCACCGGGGGCAGCGTGCAGAGCGGTTCGGCCAATATCTCCACGGGGCCCGGAGGGGTTACGGTGCGGCAGAGCAGTGACAGGGCGGTAGTGAACTGGGGCGGCTTCTCTATCAATAAGGGCGAGACGACGACTTTTGTGCAGCCGGGGAGCAAATCCGCGGTGCTGAATCGCGTGACGGGCGGGACGGCCTCGCATCTGAACGGCAATCTCAACGCCAATGGCCAGGTGTATCTGGTCAACAAGAACGGCATTGTGGTGGGGAGGACGGGGCGCATCAACACGGCGGGCTTTACGGCCAGCACGCACGATGTGGCCAACAGCGAGTTTATGGCGGGCGGGGATATGACGTTCCGTGGGAATTCCTCGGCCAAAGTGCAGAATTTCGGCAAGATCCGGGCGACGGACGGGGATGTGACGCTGATCGCGCGCGAGGTGGAGAACCACGGCCGTATCTCTGCAAAGAAAGGCACTGTGAGCCTGGCGGGCGGAACGGAGGTGCTGCTGAAGCCGTCGGGCGCAGATGGGCAGCGCGTGTTTATCAAAAGCGGCACGGGTTTCGTTTCCAACACCGGCAGCATCCGGGCGACAACCGCGGAGCTGCGCGCAGCGGGCGGCAA
>JBGGNE010000028.1:0-12916 GCA_041287705.1 Methylacidiphilales bacterium
CTCCATACACACCTTTTTTACGGGCGAGATCCTGGGTATGGATATAACTGGCGGCGTGAATTCCCGCCACTTTACGCGCATTGATCAGGGCCTTGATCCGGGATTGCAAATCCTTGCCCCAGTCAAAATAGTGCTTCCAGAATACACAGGGGACACCGGGATGCGTCAGGATATAGGCGTAAGCCTGTTCCACTTCCCAGCCTTTTGAAAAGTCATCGGCGGAACTGTCCTTGTGTTTTCCTGAGACTTTTTCGGTATGATAAGCTGTATCGTGGTTCTCCAGAAAAGTGACGGTGCGGTTACGCCACAGGAGTCCGTCAGTATTATCCGTTGTTAGTCCAATGCCATTTTGATGAGCGTACCAGGCTTCATACTTGCCTTTGTTATCGCCCAACAGCATCTGGCCGGGAAAGTCAAAGGCGGAGCTGCATGTGGCAAGATGCTCATTGCCCTCTGCTTCAGGCTTTGTCGCCGTTGACCATATCCAGCCTCGAAGCTGGGCAAAGTCTTTGTGCTCCCAGTATTCTCCTACAGAAAAAGTGGGGTTGGTTTCACGATTGTAGACAGCAATCCATTTGCCATCAAAACGGGTTACCATGTCATAGCGCCAGCCTCTATATCCAAAGGATTTAAGGTAGCGAAGGTATTTAACAATATCTTTGCGTACCTGGATATTACTGTGATCAATATCCCGGTACCCTTCATATCCATCCTCGGGCGTTTCGCTCTGTCCCCGCTCCGCTTCGGGCAAACCTTTCAGTTCGGAATCATCATGATAAAAGGCTTCATCATTTTTGCAGATAGCCCAGGGTCCCCACTCAGGAAACTTGAATTTGGCCCAGCCTTCGGTTCCATTCCTGTGATTAATGACAATATCAGCGACAGGCTCCGCGCCTGCTTTATACAGAGCAGCCAGGGCCGCGCGATGCATCTCGGCGGTGCCGTAGGAATTGGCCAGTAAGAATAACTGCTGCGGGCCATATCCTTCATCATAAGGTCCCGCATCGGATGGAGGCGGCATCCATACCATATCAAAGCGCGCTTCCTGTATTTGAGGTGCGGCGTCTATTACAATCTCGTACCAGCGCTTGTCACCAATAGGTTTTGGACCAAAGTTATGACGCATAGACTCCCAATAGAAGCCTTGCAGCATAACGCGGTCGTCATTCATGGGTAAATCTGCACTATGGGAAAAGGAGTGAGCACTCAAATAAATCGCAACCAGTATGCAGTAAATAGTTAGATTACAAACTGAAGTTGCCGCGGACATATTATCCTAAATTACTTAAGATTAGTCTGCTGCTACAGACTGCCCAGGGAAGACGGTGCGGCATAGTCCGCCCTGGGTTGATGTAGATCAGCTGTTACTGCTTCAGCGCTTCAATGCTGATGATCAGAGTGACATCATCAGCAAGAGCTGCAGGTGTTCCTTTGATGCCAAACTCGCTGCGTTTGAATGTTACCGTACCTTCTCCACCAATGATCTCGACGCCTTTCATGTTTTTGCCTTTGCCCGTCAGTTCACCTTTAAGGGTGACGGGTTTGGTAACGCCAAGGGCAGTCAGGTCACCAGTGATTTCAAGCGCCGTACCGGTAACCGTTACCTTGGTGCTTTTGAACGTAATGGTGGGGAATTCTTTAGCATTAAAGAAGTCCGGGCTGGTGACATGCTTGTCGCGGTCTTTGTTGTTCGTATCCACCGAGGCGGACTTGATACTTAGCTCAATGGTAGCAGCTTCGGGCTTTGATTCGTCATAGTTAAGTGTGCCACTGGCTTCATTGAAGCGACCGTAAAAGAAGCTGGTATTGAAATGCTTGATCTTAAAGATAAAGCTGCTGTGGACGGGATCCACCTTATACTCCGCGGCGCGAACGGGGCAGGGGAGTGCGGCCGCGGCGAGGACTACGGCAGCAAGAAGGGAAAACAGAGATCGCATGATAGTTTGCATAACGTTGATTTGAAGGGAGCAACATGCGAAAGCCGGGCCGAAACACAGCTACGATGCCGCGTTGCGGCCTGGATATCGCGCTGCTAACACAACCCATGATAAGGGAGTGCGCAAGTGACTTTCGGCAAAAATCTCCTGATTTGCCGGTGGTAACACATTGTTGTACGCAAAATGACAAATTTTGCTGCCTTTTTTGACTCCGGACTTGTCAAGCACGCACACATGCTCCATCGTAGGAAGTGAATGCAATCTTCTCGCTATAATCTTTTTTCCCGCCGAACGGCCATTGCGGTGGCGTTGGCCGGATGCTGTATCGGTGCTTCGCTTCTCTATGCCCAGGATCCGGGAGATCCTACCATGTCTCTGCCGGCCGCTCCTCCCGCCAAGCCGCTGACGGATGACCTGCGGAAGACGGCGAGCTATACGATCGGCACGGAAATCGGCAAGCACCTCTCCTCCCTGCAGATCAAGCTGGACATAGAAATGCTCGAGAAGGGCATCAAGGATTCCATCGATGGCAAAACCTCCCCCTTTACTCAGGATCAGATGAAGGAAGCCATGCTTTCCATGCAGGCTGAAGCCGAAAAGAACATGCTGGCCGCACGCGCCAAGCAGGAAGAGGAGAGCAAGAAGGCAGCCACCGCCAACCTGAAGGTTGCCGATGAATTCCTGGCCAAGAACAAGACTTCCGAAGGCGTCAAGGTTTCCCCCAAAGGCGTTCAGTACAAGGTAGATAAGGAAGGCACAGGCCCACAGCCCAAGCCCGAGGATACCGTTTCCGTGCACTACGTCGGCACGCTGCTGGACGGCAAGGTATTTGATAGCTCTGTCAAGACCGGCAAGCCTGCGAAGTTCCCTATTTCCGCAGTTATCGAAGGCTGGCGCGAAATCGTACCGATGATGAAAGTCGGTTCCAAATGGAAGATCTGGATCCCGCCCGCCCTCGCTTACGGCGAACAGAGCCCCCCATCCATCCCCGGCAACTCGGTGCTGGTGTTTGAGCTGGAACTCCTCGGAATCGAGCCCCCCGCGGCTCCCGCCACTCCTCCCGCCACTCCTCCCGCTCCCGCCAAATAATTGGCTGGCTGATTTCTCTCAGGGCTGCCTGAAATAATCGTTCGAATCCACGGCAGGCGTTCCTCGCTTCTTATTTTGAGATGAAGCGGGTTAACGCCTGCCGTTTTGTTTTTCAGATTATCCGCGCACCACAGAATCGAATTGCTTTATTCTTTAAGATCCGAGTATTGTTCCGCTTTGCCTGCAGGCCACAGTGCTTGAATATGTGGGCCGAAAATCAAACATTTGCGTTTGCTGTTAAAAGCGCAAAGTTTTGGTTGGCCTCCGTTTGCAAGGTAAGGATCTTGCCATGAACACTCCTCCCTTCCCCTCGTCTGTACCCGCCTATAACTCGGGCGGCATGCCTCCGTTACCTTCACAGCGGCCTCCTGGCTCCGTTCCCCCGCGCGTCCCAATCCGGATGAATTCGCCCGGCAATACGCTGCTTATCCAGATATTTGCGTACTCCACGGCGTTCCTCTTTATGCTGGGGATGGGCCTGCTGTTTCTCATTCTGGTGGGTGTGAACATGAACCTGCTGCACCTGCTGGTGGGTATGATTCTGGCCACGCTTCCTGTACCCGCCTACATCACGGTGCTTCTGCTGCTGGATCGCCTGGAACCTGAGCCTCCCATCATGATGGCGATGGCGTTTATCTGGGGTGCAACCGGTGCGGTACTCTATTCTGTTATCGCGAACGACACAATGGGCGCGATATCGCAGGCTATTGCCGGCCACGGTGACGTATCGAACTTCCTTGGGCTATCCGTATTTGCGCCTATTAACGAGGAGTTCTCCAAGGCGTTTATTCTGCTGGTCTTTTTCATCTGGCGTCGTCGCGAGTATGACGGGCTGCTGGATGGCATGATTTACGGTTCTTTCGCCGGCCTTGGCTTTGCGATGTCCGAGAACTTTCTCTATTATGGCCGCGCTTTCGGCTCCGGCGGGGTGCAGAGCGCTCTGTTTCTGCTGTTCCTTCGCGGCGTATTCTGCGCGTTTTCTCATCCGCTTTTCACCAGTCTTACCGGCATGGGTTTTGCTATCGCCGCCAACAGCAAACATATCCTGATCAAGATCATAGCGCCGGTCGTCGGTCTGATGATGGCGATGGGTCTGCACGCTTTCTGGAACTTCTGGGGCACTAACGTCATCGCCAAAGCTGCTCAAAGCCCCTGGGTTGGCCTGACCTCCATCATCCTGATCATGTTTCCGGGAGCTGTAGTCATGCTTTCCATCGCCGGCTACTCGCTGTGGTGTGAGCTCAAGGTAATTCAGACTCACCTGAAGCGCGACCTTGATTCAGGTTTCCTGACAGAGCGCGAATACAAGGCAGCCGCTTCACTCTTTACCCGTATCGCCTTCCGTTTCTCCGCCATGAAGACCTCGGGAGCAGCTGGATTCTACCACGCAGGCAACCTGCTGGCCTATGCTACCGAACTCGCGTTCCATCGCAAACGCATGGTGGATGGTACGGCATCGGGTAATCCTGAGCTGGATCGTGAACTCGAAGAAGGTTTCCTCGGCGGTATCATCCAGGCCAAGACTGCGCTTGGCGGCCGAACGACGTAGACTAATCGGCAGGAGATTGAGCTAACGGTGACAGCGGTATCAGGCCGCTGTCCCGCCTGCGGGAATCAGGTGCGGATTAACTTTCCGCACTTTATCGGGCTGCTGCCCGTCGATCATTGCTTCCAGAATCTCAAACATGGCCTCGGCAATCTCCGCCGGGTCATACTCG
The DNA here is from genome assembly GCA_041287705.1 of Methylacidiphilales bacterium. Taxonomy (GTDB): domain Bacteria; phylum Verrucomicrobiota; class Verrucomicrobiia; order Methylacidiphilales; family UBA1321; genus LW23. Next base: position 4,745 of record JBGGNE010000028.1, read on the forward strand.
CAGAGCGTCAACGCGTTTTGCCATTGAGAGAGTAAAAGGGAGCCCTTGTTTGCATGCGTAATGACTTTGATGTCGCGCCCTATCACCAGACCCCTCGACTCGATCGCTGTGCAGACACCGCGCGCCATCACGTCATTGGTCACCAGAAGTCCGTCCGCAGACGCACCTTCGCTGTCCAGTGTCTCTAAAATGGATTTGGTGTAAGTGGCGCCCTCGGAGTCATATTTCAAACCCCAGCCTTTTTTGCAGTTTACCCACGGCTCGTGTAGCTGAAGGTCCTCCGCTGCAACTGCATCACGGAAAACCTGGGCATCGCCTGGCAAAACACCGACAAGCGCCAGCCTTTTGCAACCCTGGCGCTTAAGCTCGGCTACGCCCATTCGTATGAGTTCTTTTCCGTCCAGCGCCACTGTACCAGGAGCTTCGCTCGCGCTTAGACTTGCCAGAGGCAAGCCCTGACTGCGCAGCCAGTTTTCCTGCTCCTGACCCTGGGATGACGCGACAAGCAGACCGTCGAGCTTTCCCGCGCCGATCGCATCTATTAGATCCTGATGCATCATGGAGTCCGAAGAGCCACGATTGAGGGAAGGGGAGTCCAGGAAGAAGGAAAACCGCTCGTTGTGTTTCTCGGCCCGGCGGGCGCATTGCTCCAGCAAAATCGCAAAGAAGGATGTGTCCTTGGAGCTAAAGACATCGCCGCCCAGCACCAGCCCAATCGCCCGCTGCAAGATGCGCGGTGAAACGAAGATGCCGCTGCGCGGTCTGCGATCAATGAGGCCGCGCTCCTCAAGCTGGCGCAGCGCCTGATCCAGCGTCACTACCGTAACGCGAAGCGATTTGGAGATTTCGCGGACACGGGGCAAGCGCGCATTAGGCCCAAGGTGGCGTGCCAGCTGGATTAGAGCTTTGACGACTTCCGGCTGTTTATGGCGGCCAACAATGGGCTTTAATAGAGATTGCGACATTGATCTAGAACAGAAAACCGATTTATTTAATCTTTTAACTGGCCCGATGTCAATGCGAAATAGATCCGAAGTAAATAAATTTAACCAGACGACACATGCTGGCCAGGCCGCCTGCCGGGAATCCACAGGAATTCTTCCATTACGGTCCGCTTTTTAGTCTCGCCACCCGTGGGTATGATCCCTTTAATAAAGTGCTTTTATTCATGAAGATTCTGATTGTTGGTGGAGGTGGTCGCGAGCACGCCCTGGCTTGGAAATTTCGGCAGGATGACGCCGGCTCTGAGATTTTTATTGCGCCTGGCAATGCGGGGACTCTGGAGTTTGGTACGAACGTGCCGATCGGCGCGAGCGATATCCCGGCCCTGTTGGCATGGGCACAGCAGAATCGTCCGGATCTTACCTTTGTCGGCCCGGAAGCACCTCTGTGCGCAGGTATCGTTGACGCCTTTGCCGCACAGGGACTTGCCATATTTGGCCCCAATAAAGCCGGCGCTCAGCTGGAAGGCAGCAAGATCTTCACCAAGAATATCCTGGATAAATACAATATCCCCACAGCGAAAAGCGCAACGTTTCGGGTAGCTGACGAAGCCTACGCGTACAGCCAGCAGCAGCCGTATCCTCAGGTCATTAAGGCTGACGGCCTGGCATCCGGCAAAGGCGTAACTGTTGCGCTGAATCCCTGGATGGCCTCGCGTGCCATTTATGACGCCATGGAGAAGAAGATTTTTGGGGAAGCAGGTGCCCAGGTCCTGATCGAAGAATTTCTGCCGGGCCGTGAAGCCAGCGTGCACGCGGTGAGCGATGGCTCGACACTTCGTGTTTTCCCTGCGGCGCAGGATCACAAGCGTATTGGCGATAACGATACTGGCCCGAATACCGGCGGCATGGGCGCCTATGCCCCGGCTCCCATTATGACCGAGGCGCTGCAGAAAGAAGTGCTGGAAACGATTTTGCTGCCCGTACTGGAAGGTCTTAAGAACGAGGGAATTGATTTTCGAGGCATACTTTATGCAGGCCTGATGATTTCTGCCGCAGGGCCGAAGGTGCTGGAATTCAACGTGCGCTTCGGAGATCCCGAAACGCAGGTGATTCTGCCCCTGCTGGAGACTCCGCTGACGGAGGTCGCGTTTGCCGCTATTGAAGGTCGCCTTTCCTCTCTGGAGCTGAAAATTAAGCCCGGCGCAGCGGTATCGATCGTGGCCGCCGCCGAAGGCTACCCCGCTGAGCCGCGCTCTGGCGACGAAATCACAGGTATTGCCGAAGCCGCCGCGACGGGGGCGCTGGTATTTCAGGCTGGTACCAGGCTGAACGCGGCTGAGAAAATCGTGACAAGCGGCGGGCGCGTACTTGCCGTAACTGGCTATGCTTCGCAGCTTGCAGAAGCTCGAAAGAATGCCTATGCTGGTATAGCTCACATCCGCTTTGATGGTGCCCAGTATCGTAGCGATATCGCGGCGCGCACCGAAGCATAGCCCCCTTATCCGAGCCCAATGTGGCTCTCTTTGTTTGCATGATCTCGAACCGCTTTTTTCAGGCGTCGCACCAAACCCGCACCCGGCTCGGTACCATTACTCTGGCATGTGCCGGGTGGCTGATGACAGCAGGAGCACCGTCTGAAATCAAAGCGGAGCAGCCTCAGCCCCCGCAAATTGTTGCCAGCCAACAGAATCCGCCTCCGGTCACGAGCGGCGACACGACTGTGCTACCGTCGCCCGCTCAGCCGACTGAAGCCGAGCTTGGCGAAATGGTGAAGCTGCTGAAGGAGTACTATGCGGATCCGTCCGCTGTTAAGGAAGCGCGGGAAGACAAAGCCGCATTAGGTGCTCTGCTGCAACAGCTTGGAGGCGGCGTCTCGATTCTCACCACAGGCGCTTCCACTGCCACGCAGATGCCAAAGCCGATGTATACGGAGCTTCTGCCGCAAAACGTCGGCTACGTGCGCATGCCCAGCTTTGCCTTTCCCAAGGATCGCCTGGCATTTGAGCTTTTGCTCAATGACTGGAACCGCGTGGGGGTGCTGGGAATCATTCTGGATCTGCGCGATTTCGAAGCCGTTGGTGATTTTGGTGGCGCAGCGCAGCTTCTCAGTTTCTTTACCCGTGGTGGTCTGGATCTGTTTACCGTTCAGGGGCTGCAGATTCAGCAGCGCGTGTATACCAATGAGCGGCGCGCATCCACTTTCAGCCGCCCGGTCATTGTACTGGTGAATGGCCGTACCACGGGTGCCGGCGAGGTTTTTGCCGCGGTCATGCGTGTTTCAGGCAAAGCGATCATCATGGGGCGCAGCACGGCAGGTCTTGCCGCAGTCTTTATCGATAAGCCGCTGACCTCCGGCCGCAGTCTGCGTTTGGCAACCGGCCAGGCGCTTCTGGCGGATGGCACCAAGCTGTTCGGCGTGCCGGTCTCCCCCGATATCCCGGTGGCGACAGATGATTCCAAGGAGCGCGATCTGCTCGTAAACGTGGCTCAGTCCACGGCGGCCAAACTGATTCAGGAGCTGCCTCCCCGGCTGCGTCTGTCTGAGGCGGCGCTGGTCCGCGAGGAGAATCCGGAGTACGATGCCGCACTTGCCGAACGCAGCCGTACCCGCACTCCGGGCAAGTCCGATGCAGCGCCCGTTCAGGACACGACTCTGATACGCGCCCTGGATGTCCTTCGCGCAATTCATCTGACGTCCCCCGCATATAGTGGCGGAGCTGATTAGCCCTAATCGGTGCCACTGCGGTTGCTGCTGTTGAATGCCTTGAGCGCCTGTCTGTTGTCGTGTCGAGACACGGGCAGATTCGCGTAGCATTGGTTCAATGCTCCCTATCTGCTGCGCGCCACCCGGGCTGGCAGCTTCTGGCGTCTGCACAGGTTTCCTGTTATCTCCCATGGGGGTTGCAGGAACCCTCGCAGACTATCTGCCGGCAATGACCGGACAGATAGTCCACGGATACCAAAAAGGTTCCCTGACCGCCAGGATGGCCCGTGTTTGTCCAACTTGGCGTGGTTGCTTGCCCTGCGTGATTTACTGCTTCTCAGATGCGGTTTCCAGTCTCTCCACGTCTACAGCCTTCAGTCCTTTGCCTGATTCAAAGGCGTCATACTTTACCTTGTCGCCTTCATCCAGGGTTTTGAAGCCCTCGCCTTTGATAGAGGAAAAATGGACGAAAACGTCTGCACCGCCATCCTGCTGGGCAATAAATCCCCACCCTTTCTTGTTGTCGAACCATTTGATAAATCCTTCTGCCATCTTGCTTCACCTCCTCCTCATTCGTTCTGTAATTAGATGAATTAAGTTGTTGTTAAACACTTTCGAAAAATAGCCGATGTATCCTTATGAAGGTAACGGTTGCTCTCTCTCAATGCCTCTTGATATGACATAACTTATTTGCGCACGTCAATAGAAAAAGCACATCACTATTTCTGTATGAGATGGCACAGAATTAATTTATTAACTAAACAAATGCCTGTTCCAATGAACCGACCGTTTGGATTTGAAAGGGGCATTTTGCACGTACTGTTCGATATAAAAGAGTCACCTCTTCCTATTGCCTTAAGTTCGTCGCTTGCTAAACATATTGACTAGACGACCGTCTCGTCAATATGGCTGCTCTATATCAGGGATTCATTCAGACTATCGATCCGTTTATCGCCTTCTGTTGGTCCCATATTTAATGTAAGATTGGGACGCAACACCGCGATGTTTACTTCGTCGGAAATATTCTCTGAGCCCATTCCACCCCAATTTTTCCCTGGCATGCGTCTTTCGCTCCCCGTCCCTGTTTCGCCTTTTCTCGCAGCCGGCTTCTTCGCGGCCGTGTTATCCTGTTTGTGCACAGATGCTTATGCTCAATCTTCAGCGCCGTCTCCTGCTGCGGTAAGTGCGCCGGCGCTATCCGGCAAACCTTCCGTAACGCGCCAGCCGGAAACCCAGGCTCAGAAAGAGTTGATGCAGAAGCTGATACAGGCTGCGGAAAAGCGCCCCAGCTACACCGTGACGTACGATCCCACCTACTTTATCCTCCCTTACCCCGGCGGCGACCCGCCAGCGGACAAGGGCGTCTGTACGGATGAGGTGGTGCGCTGCTATCGCCAGGTCGGCATTGATTTGCAGAAGGAGGTTCACGAGGACATGAAAGCCAACTTCTCTCTCTACCCAAAGAAATGGGGGCTGAAGAAAGCGGACACGAATATTGATCACCGCCGGGTGCCCAATCTGATGGTCTATTTCAAGCGGCAGGGGGCCGCTCTCCCTGTTACGGATAATCCCGCCGATTATCAGCCGGGAGATCTGGTAACCTGGAATTTGCGCACTGACGGCGATCTGCCACATATTGGGATTGTAGTGACAACGGTATCTCCAGACGGCCAGCGTCATCAGATGGTGCATAACATCGGTGAGGGTCCAAAGAATGAGGACATGCTGATGACCTACAAAATCACAGGTCACTATCGCTATTACGGTCCTAATGCTAAGTAGCGATGCGATTTATCCAAGGGCGCGTGACGCTGGGGTTAAATCTTGCTCACTCGCGTTTTATAGCGTTGAACCGCGCTGGCACCTCACTTAATTTGAAGGGCTATGAGTCAAGGTCCCATCACTCAGTTCATCAAGCACCACTTTCGTCACTTCAACGCGGCCGCAATGGTTGATGCGGCAGAGGGTTACAAGACGCACCTGAACAGCGGCGGCAAAATGCTGGTGACGCTGGCGGGTGCCATGAGCACCGCGGAACTCGGTCTGTCTTTGGCCGAGATGATTCGCCAGGACAAAGTGCACGCCATTTCGTGTACCGGCGCGAATCTCGAAGAAGACGTGTTCAACCTTGTCGCGCACGATCACTATGCCCGAGTGCCCAATTATCGCGACCTGACGCCCGCCGATGAGCAGGCCCTTCTGGAGCGCCATATGAACCGTGTGACGGATACGTGCATCCCCGAAATGGAAGCCATGCGTCGCATCGAAACCGCGATTCTGGCCGAGTGGATGCGCGCGGATGCCGCCGGCGAGCGCTATTTCCCGCATGAATTCTTCTGGAACATCCTGCGGAACAAGTCGATGGAGCACTTCTACCAGATCGACGTGAAGGACAGCTGGCTCTATGCCGCGATGGAAAAGAATCTGCCTATGATTGTACCGGGCTGGGAAGACTCCACGCTTGGCAACATGTACGCTTCTCATGTAATTACCGGCGAGATAAAGAATGTACATACAGTTCGTACCGGTATTGAATACATGATGACGACTGCGGAATGGTATACTGAAGCTACTAAGGACAGCAGCATGGGCTTCTTCCAGATCGGCGGCGGAATTGCGGGTGACTTTCCTATATGTGTAGTACCAATGCTACACCAGGATCTGCAGCGCCCCGAAGTTCCTCTCTGGGGTTACTTCTGCCAGATCAGCGATTCTACCACCAGCTATGGAAGCTACTCCGGCGCTGTGCCCAACGAGAAAATTACCTGGGGCAAACTGGGCGAGAATACTCCCAAGCACATCATTGAATCGGATGCCTCCATTGTGGCTCCGCTCTTCTTTGCTTACGTGTTGAATCAGTAAGCATTGCAGTCAAAAGACGCTAAGTTCATTCGAGCGTGCACGTGGCGCATTTCCTTCACGGGAAGGGGATGCGCCACGTTTCTTTTATAGAAAAAGATATTTATGTTTATTGTTTTTATTGCGATACTTTTACTGGTGGCTTCCAATGCGTTTATGACGTATGCCTGGTACGGGCATTTAAAGTCGCCGCATACTTCTATACTGGTAGCGATATTCATCAGCTGGCTGGTTGCATTCTTTGAGTACTGTCTGCAGGTTCCCGCCAATCGCATGGCGTATGGTTTACTGAGTGCGTATCAGCTCAAGATTATCCAGGAGGCAATTTCGCTGACTGTTTTCAGTCTTTTCGCCTGGTACTATCTTCAGGAGGCATTGCAACTAAAGCATCTGATCGCCTTTATGCTTATTCTGGCAGCGGTTATGGTATCGTTTAGCTCTATAGGCGATAAGCCGAAAACTGTGGTTGCCGAGCATAAGGAGGAAGTTAAGAAAGACTCGGATTAGGCTTGTGCGTTTCAGGCCGGATTCCTAATCTTTTCCTGCTGCAAGCTACTCGGACTGGCGAGAGCTGAGGGAGGACGCGTGGTTTTGATGTTCTGGTTGTTCTTTAATCTGTACTAAATTTCTTCACGGCATGCTTCGATCCCTTATTGTTATTCCTTCACGTTATGGATCTACCCGGTTTCCGGGAAAGAGCCTGTTTACTATTGCGGGTAAGCCGCTGGTACAGTGGGTGTGGGAGGCGTGTATTTTATCGAAGCAGGCGGAGGAAGTTGTCGTGGCTACAGACGATGCCCGCATTGCGGATGTGGTGCGTAGCTTTGGCGGGCGGGTTGCCATGACCAGCACGGAGCATCGCTCCGGCACCGATCGAATGGCTGAGGTTGCCGCCCAAATACCTGCCGAAATCTACGTGAATGTGCAGGGCGACGAGCCACTGCTTCCTGCGGACGCGGTGGATGGACTGATCGCCGGGCTGGGCGACTCCCCTATGGCCACGCTGGCGCACCGCATTCATACGGAGCAGGAATGGCGCAGTCCGGAGGTCGTGAAAGTTGTGACGAACACTTCCCGGCAGGCGCTTTATTTTTCCCGCTCGCCGTTGCCTTTTACGAGGGAGTGGAGCACGGCGCTCGACGTCTGGCGCCACGTGGGGATCTACGCATTCCGCGCGGAGGCCCTGCGTCAGTTTGTAAGCTGGAACCCGAGCCTGCTGGAAATTGCGGAGAGCCTGGAACAGCTGCGCGCCATTGAGAACGGCATGCCCATTCTGGTGCTGCCCACGGAGTTTCGCTGCCGCGGGGTAGACTGCCCGGCCGATGTGCCGGGCGTAGAAGAAGAGCTGAAACAGCAGGTCGCCGCCGGCGCTGCCTGAACAGCGCGAGGATTGGGCGCCGCAGAATCAACCTTGTCGGTTCTCAGGTTGAGAGCAGGTAGTCCGACAGGAGATTTGCGATCGAGTCGACCTGAAGATATGGGGTATGCGTGGCAGCAAGTTGTCGCGAGCGCGGATGACTGTCAGTAACGGTAATGCTTTGCAGCAGGCCCGAGGCGCGAATCTTATCCAGCGAAGCCCCGGGAAGCAGTCCGTGCGTGGCAACACAGGCTATGCTTGTGGCTCCGGCATCCAGGTAGGCGCGTGCGGCGCTGAGGAGTGAACCG
>JBGGNE010000029.1:0-19255 GCA_041287705.1 Methylacidiphilales bacterium
AATCCTGGGTCGCTTTTGGGCGATAGCAGCGTTGCGCTTTTAGTCATGCATTATTCTAATGCACTCCCTCAATCGCGCCTTGCTCTCATCCCAAAATCGAGCCCAGTTTTTATACCAATTAACGCCTGCGAATGGTCTAAGACCACATCGCCGGACCAAAGCAAATCCACCCGCGATTCCGATCCGCTGCGTGCATGACAGAAAGTGCAACGCAGCTATCGCGCTAGAGCGGGCCAGGATTTGTTCCGTTGCGAGGCGCTCTGGGCGTCCTAATTCTAATGACGCAGCAATTTTGCCCAGTGTGAAGGTCTGCCGCAACCCTGGGTAAAAGGCGATTCTGTTTGCGTCCTGTAAGGACGCTGCAAACACTTATAGAAATGCTCTAAACGGCACCGGCTTTGCGGTTCGCCATCATATAGCGAAGCGTGTGTGCGATTGTGGAGCGCAGCACGGGGCGGGGCACCACGATGTCGATGAGGCCGCGGTCGAGAAGGAACTCGGAGGTCTGGAAACCTTTGGGGAGATCCTGCTGCGTGGTTTCCTTGATGACGCGGGCGCCGGCGAAGCCAATGAGCGCTTTGGGTTCGGCAATGATGAGATCGCCGAGGGTGGCGAAGCTTGCCATAACACCCGCCATGGTGGGGTGGGTCAGCACGGAGATGAACGGGAGGCGGGCCTGCGCGTGGCGATGCAGGGCGGCGCTGGTTTTGGCCATCTGCATCAGGCTGAAGAGACCTTCCTGCATGCGGGCGCCGCCAGAGGCGCAGACCACCACGACGGGGAGATTTAGACTGGTGGCGCGCTCGATACTGCGGGTGATCTTTTCGCCGACCACGCTGCCCATGCTGCCGCCGATGAAGGAGAAATCCATAACGGCGATGGAGAGCGGCAATGTTTCAATGCTGCCGAGGCCGGACAGAACGCCTTCTCGCATGCCGGTTTTCTCCTGGGTGGCCTTAACGTATTCCACGTAGCCTTTGTTGGCGGTGCGGAAGTTCAGGGCGTTGACGGGGACGAGATTGGGATCGTACTCCTGAAAGCTGCCGGGATCCAGCAGGCTGGCGAGACGGGCCGTGGCCGTCATGGGGAAATGGTGGCTGCACTTGACGCACACCATGTCGTTATCGCTAAGCTGCTTGTTGTACAGCATCTCGCTGCAGGAGGGGCATTTGATCCAGAGGCCCTTGGGCATCTCCACCTTCTTGGCCTGGCCGACTTTGGTGCCGTAGGTGGGCTTGCCGAACACGGAGTTGACGGGATCGACCGGAGTGCCATCCGCCACGGGGAAGTTCAGCGGACCAGACGGGAGCGCGGTGATGGTTGGGCTGTTTCTGACGGGATCATCGCTGCCGCCTGCGGCTGCACCAGAGGCAGGCGTGGAAGCCTGATGCGTGGCACCCAAATGTGCTGCGTGCGAGGACGCTGCGGAGGAACGAGAAAACATGCCAGCCTGGGGACTGTGTGGCGAAAGTGGGCGCTGACTCATGGATTAATGGACTCCGGGTGGAACTGCCCGGAGTGTAGGAAAAATAGGCGCTGGTAGGGAAAAGGGGTGGTGGCCGATACCCTCAGGAGTCGGCTCAGTGGTTGTCGGGGCGCCGCCATAGGCGGACCGTTGCTGAGCATAGGGAAGGATTCCTGAATCGTCCACCACGAAAGTGCGGGGCAAGCCAAGCTTTGTGCGCAGGAACTGAGCCAGCAACTGCGAGCGCTCCCAGCCGTTGATGCTGCTGTAATCAACCGCATGATTCACCAACACAATCTCTTCTCCGGATTTAAGGCGGAGAGACATCCGGATGAAATCGATGTAGGATGACAGTATTGTTTCTGAGCCGGCAGCCAGGCGGATTTCGGCGCAATCTGCTATCGGGATTGTCCTTTGAACGGGAGGAAGAGGCACGCCGATATTCCACGGGTCAAATTGATCTGGATGGGGAGAGGTAAGCGTGAGTGTCCCGGCCTGGAAATCGGTGTAGAGTTCCCAGATGGGTACGGAACGGGCAAATGAGTCATAGAAAGCTATGTTAAACCGAACCAACGCCGGAATGATTATCAGGAAGGGTTGCCAGTCAGTCGATATCAGCAAAATTCCGCCAAAGGTTACGATGGAAGAAGTAAGAACTGATAACGCCAGTGCCGCCTTAGACTCCGGTTGACCGTCCAGACGTACCCAGAGTTTCTCCTCTTTCGCTTCCCGCCAGGTATATCCGGCGGCAGCGGGCAGCATGATCACCACCCAGAATCGTGTGATACATGCCCAGATCTTTGGCAGCATATCCGCAATACCCATCATCCACAGGGCCACCACAGTAAGATCAGTCTTCGGGGGACGGATGGAGATCGCCACGCGGCCGGGCTCGCTAGAATAGTATTGAACCGTTCGCACCGTATTGGGTGCGTATTCTCTTAGCTTTTGTTCCGTAAGTTCAGAGGGATCAAAAGCAGAAAGCTTCTGGCTATCTGTATATTCTTTCTCTCCAATATCATACTTATAATGAACTATCCACGAGCCCTCTGCGATTCCAAAGTAAGTGATCTTGGTGACAGCCGTTATTGTTGCAGGACAGGTAAGGATATTTCCTGGATAAAAGACTTTATAGTTAACGTAGTAATGACAGGCCAACATCACGAAGAAGCTGAGCAAATAAAGAAAGCTGATGTGGAACGGCCCTGACTCTTTGGATATAAAAAATCGCAGTCGCTGCCACCATGGCGCATTGGGAAGCGAAGGGACGTCATTATGGTCTGCAAAAACGTACTTCCGAGGGATTTTCTGACGGGTTTCAGCCGTGGGAGAGGGCGTTGACATATGCGCGGTGCTTGTTTCCCCGCGATACAGCGTTGCGTGGATGGATAATGGGTTGGGTTTCGATCTTCAGGAGTATGGCATTGTCGGCAGATTAAATTCTCCTCTCCGGTTTATCATGGGCGTCGCACGATTTTCGCCTCGAAGATCTCCAGGGCCTGTTTGATGAGGGGGTCGTTTTCGAAGTCTTTGGAGTCGAGTTTGCCGGCAGGGCCGTCTTCGATGATGGTGGCGGGGGCTTCGTCGATATCGGCCAGAATGAAGGTGATGATGGGCACGAAGCCGACCTCTTCCTGGAAGGCCGCTTCGATGATCTCGAGGTTCTTTTTGTGGCGCAGCCAGTTGAGCTTGTTGCCGAATTTGGTGGGAACCTTGATGTGGAGTTCCGCCCCGCGCGAGTCGTGCACACGCATGGACTGGATCATCTGCGTTTCATTGGGCCGGGTCTGAGCGAATTTGCCGGCGACAATACCCCAGACTTCGGTGGGATTTTCGATACGGCGTCCGGCATTGGCGGAGGCTTTTGCGGATGCAGCCGCGGCGGCTCCGCTCTTGCCTTTGCCACCTTTGCCCTTGGGTGCGGCGGCGCTGGTTCCGGCGGCGGCGGCAGGAGGCGCGTCATCCCCTTCGCGCGAGAAGGGCGACATCTCTTCATCGGCATCGCCGGAACCAGATTTGGAAGGCGCGGGTGCCGGCGCAGGCTGAACGCCCAGGGATGAGGGAATGTACTTCTGCCGCTCAACCACAGGCGCGGCAACTGCAGGCGGCGCAGGCGCTGGAGCGGGTGGCGTCGATTCCGGAATGGCAGCCGAAATCGGAGCCGGAGCTTCGGGGACGGATGGAGCAGCCGGTGCTGGCTCGATAATCGGAGCAGCAGGCGGGGCCGTGGGAGCGGCTGTTGCCACGGGCTCGACGATCACGGGCTCGGGAGCCTCAACCGGCTCGGGTGGAGCTGCGATAACTTCGGCAGAGGGCGGCGGTTCGGGAGTGATGGCCGGAGCCGCAAGAGGAGCGGAGTCCTGCACGGCGACAACCGGTGTAGGTGCAGGTGTTGCGGCGGCAGACGCAGACGCAGGCGCGTCGGCGGAGGAGGAGGGTGTGGGAGTTTGCTCAGTCGCAACTGGTGCTGAAGGTGTGGGCGCGGGCGCAGATGCTGGCGCGGGAGTGGGCGCTGCTAGCGCCGCCGCTGTCACTGGTGCAGGTGCTGAAGGCGCAGGCGCGGAGAAGTTGCCGAAGAGTCCCGGCTCCTCTGGTTCCTCCGTAACAGGCGCGACAGGCTCGGCGGGTGCTTTTGCCTCTGCTTCTGCTTCTGCTTCCGACGCTGGTGCCGCCGGTACTGCAGGTATCAGTGGGGGAAGCTCGCGCATCGCTTCTACGGCGGGGACCAGCTTTACTTCATGGGCAATCGGGGCAGGTGCAGGCACCACCGCAGGCTCCGGTTCCACGGGTTTCTGTATTACGGGCGCAGCCGATACAGGCGCGGCAGCCAGAGGCGTGGAACTTACGGGAACTTCCGTTACGAATGTGGACCGCACAGGCACAGATCCCGTGCCAGTGCCCGTGCCGGTACCAACGGATTCGCGCGTTTCAGCTCCGATAGCCGCGGAGCGCGCGGCGTAACCGCTGCGGGGAGGAGCGTCTTTGTCGGCGCCCAGCTTCATCAGAATGCTTTCCAGCGAGATCTTTTCACGCAGCTGGCAGAGCTGAATTATCGTGACTTCGAAGAGTACATCCTTGCTCAGCGCATAACGCAGGCGCGATTCCAGGGTGCCCAGCTCTTCCAGAACAGCCGTGGCGCCGGCGCGCGAAATCTTCCCGGAGGCTGCGGCCAGGGCGTCGAGTTCCGGCTGGGGGAGTTCGCTGGCCAGCGTGCCGGGGGCGATCTGGTAGACGATCAGATTGCGGAAGAAGCGCAGCAGATCCTGGCTGAGCCGCCCCAGATCCTTGCCGCCGCGCACAAAGGTCCGCGTCTCAATAAGAGCCTGCACTACATCGCCCAGAATAATGCAATCGGCCAGGCTGGCCACCGGGCCGAAGCCGCTCAGACCGAACTGTGCGAGCACTTCCGCTTCAGTCACGCGATCGCCGTAGAAGCCGATCACCTGATCCAGCGCGGATTCCGCGTCGCGAAGACCGCCTTCGGCATAGCGCGCGATTGCCGCCAGTGCGGCGGGTTCGGCTTCCACACCTTCGTTCTTGCAGATCTTGCCCAGGTGGGCGGCGATCAGCGTATCCGGTATACGACGCAGGTCGAACCGCTGGCAGCGCGAGAGAATCGTCGCGGGCAGCTTGTGCACTTCGGTCATGGCGAAGATGAATTTGACGTGCGGCGGCGGTTCTTCCAGCGTCTTCAGCAGAGCGTTGAACGCGGCGCCGGTCAGCATGTGCACTTCATCAATGATGTAGATCTTATAGCGACCGCGCACGGGAGCGTACCGCACGTTGTCGCGCAGATCGCGCACCTGCTCCACGCCGTTGTTGCTGGCGCCGTCGATTTCGAGAACGTCGAGACTGCGGCCTTCGGCAATCTCCACGCAGATATCGTCGTTCAGGTCGAAGTCAATGCGCGGGCCGTTGGCGCAGTTCAGCGCTTTGGCCAGGATGCGCGCCGTGCTGGTTTTGCCCGTGCCGCGCGGGCCGACAAAGAGGTACGTCTGGGCAATGCGCCCCAGGCGAATCGCGTTTTCCAGCGTGCGGGTAATGTGTTCCTGCCCCACTACTTCTTCGAAGCTGCGGGGGCGATACTTGCGGGCAAAAACCTGGTAGGCCATCGTCGGGCAATTGTACACTATGGGCTTTGCAGATCAAGAAGCGTCGCATCCGGTGTGCCGAATATGGGCCGCGCGCGCTGCTAAACTTTCTGAGTGGGCTATATTGATAAGGAGACGCAGCGCCGGCGGGACAAACAGGGTAAAGGTGCGAAACTGTTAACGTGACAGTATTTTGGACGAAAAGACCGGATAACGCCTTCGACGGGTCTCTGTTCACTCCGTCCGGGGCTTATTCACAGGGCGTTCAGCGGCCACTTTAGCGTCACAGTTGGCGCGCTTGTGTCATCTGATCTTAACATTCGGGATGTTGATCAGCCGATGGCGGCAGGTTATCGTCAGGAAGACTTACGACAGCCCTGTCCCTTCATTTACTGATATCTTATGAGCGAATCCACCACAGTCCTAAAGGAAAAAGCCGCGGCGCTGGCGCAGACCGCAGCGGCCACCGCAGCCGCGCGCCCACGGGAGGTTGCGCCGTGGATGCGCAAAATGGAAGACGCTCAGGAACGGCTGAACGCGCCGACCGCCATCGAGTGCAAGAATGTCGATTTCTTCTACGGCACCAAGCAGTCGCTGTTTGATATCAACATGAAGATCCGCAAGAACCTGGTGACGGCATTCATCGGGCCGTCCGGTTGCGGTAAGTCGACGCTGCTGCGCTGTTTTAACCGCATGAACGACCTGGTGGACGGGGCCGGTGTGAAGAGTGGCCGCATCGACATTCACGGCACTGATATCAACGCGCTGGCGGTCGATGTGATCGATCTGCGTAAGCGCGTGGGCATGGTGTTCCAGAAGTCGAATCCGTTTCCCAAGACTATTTACGAGAACGTGATCTACGGCCTGCGCCTGCAGGGTATTCATGATCGCCGCAAGCTGGATGAAGTGGTGGAGAAGAGCCTGCGCGGCGCCGCCCTGTGGGAGGAAGTGAAGGATCGTCTGCACCAGAGCGCGCTGGGTCTCTCCGGCGGTCAGCAGCAGCGTCTATGCATTGCCCGTGCCGTGGCGGTGGAGCCGGAAATTATTCTGATGGACGAACCCTGCTCCGCGCTGGATCCCATCGCAACAGGCAAGGTGGAGGATCTGATCCTGGAACTGAAGAAGACTTACACGATCGTGATTGTCACGCACAGCATGGCGCAGGCCGGTCGCTGCAGCGATATGACGGCGTTCTTTTACCTGGGCAAGCTGATTGAGTTTGATCTGACGGAGAAAATCTTCACCAACCCCAGCATCCCGCAAACCGAAGCCTACATCAGCGGCCGTTTCGGTTGACGAGCGCCAGCCAGCGTTACGCTGGACCATGTAGCTGACGGCCCTTTGGGGGCCGTCGCTGGGGAGGGCGTCTCGGGTGCGGTGTCCTCAGGGGGAGGATTGTCAGGTATTAGTAGTAGAATCAGGAAAGTTTCCCGGAATGGGCGGGGATTGCTGGTTGATCCCGGGTGCCGCCCTTTGCTAGGCTGCGCGCCGCGTCATGATTCATCCCGAACTACTCGCTATCCTGGTCTGCCCGGAGTCCCGGCAGGAATTGCGCGAAGCCACCACGCAGGAAGTCGATGCGCTGAATGCCAGCATCCGCGCCGGTACCGCTGTCGAAGCCAACGGCAAGCCAGTAGAAGAAACCGTCGACGGCCTGCTGATCCGCAGCGACGGCACCAAAGGCTACGCCGTACGCCAGGATATCCCCATCATGTTGATGGATCTGGCAATCAGGCTTTAGTCTGTTTCGCAGCGATAAGAGCCTTTAGTTTATCCTTTCTCTGCCTCTTCTCGTTGCGCATAAATCCGCGCACATAGCGCCACGCCAGGAAAGTGGCGATACGGGGACATTTTTAACGCTACGGTCGCAACGGCGCGACGACCGCAACGGGCAGAGGGGAAAGGTGAGTAGAAAGTGCACAGTAGGCATTCTCTGCATAAACCGCCTGGCGACAAGTACTCTAAATAAAAGTTCTATAGTGCGATAAGAGGGAACAAATAGGCTCGCAGACTCATCATCTCTCTCATCAGTCAGCATGTCGGCGGCCGGGCGAAGCAAGTTCCCATCCGAAGCTCCGTAGGTGCGGTAATGACATAGCCCAGGCCACAGGTCCGCCGACGGCCTGGGTTGTCGGCTGTCTTCAATGCGGCCTGTAGGGACGCACAGATAATGTGGCTGAGAATGAAGATTTTATATGTAATGTAACGTAATGTTTTTTACATATAATAGCCTATGAGCGTCCCAACAGGCCGCGTAATACTTTATGACTAACCCAGGGCGGCGTCGGAACTCTGCCCTGGGCTATGTTATTATCGCACCTACTGTGCTTCAGATACGCACTGATGCACTATATGCTATCACTAACTGCTGCAGTATCCTGAATCAGGAGATCGCTGCGATTGGCTTAGCTGGCGCAACTCAGCTCTGCGGAACCGACTGCGCAAAATACACGCGCTGGTTCGGGTTGTTGATGCAGGCGGAGGGGATGGTGGTATCGCGGGAGAGAAGGCGATCCAGCATGGGGCGTTTGTCGTCGCCGTTGACCAGGAACCAGATTTCGCGTGCGGCATCCAGCACGGGGTAAGTGACGGTGAAGCGCTTGGTGTTGAGCTGCGGCACGTCGTTGAGGATAGCGTAGCGGTCGCGCACTTCCAGGCCGGGAGTGCCAGGGAAGAGCGAGGCGGTGTGGCCGTCGTTGCCCATGCCCAGCAGAACGAGATCGAACGTGGGAGTATTGCCGAGTTTGTCGACAAGCTGCTCCTCAAACCAGTCGGCGCAGGAAACGAAGTCGGGAGCCAGATGCCAGGAGATGAAGTTGTGGTTGAACTCGGGACGGCCTTTGCCCAGGGTTTCGCGAACCATTTTCTCATTACTGGCCGGATCAGTGACGGGGACAGTGCGTTCATCGCCAAGCCACCAGCCGATGTTTTCCCACGGCAGAGTGTCGAGGCCGTTAAGCGCCTCGTAGAAAGCCTTGGGCGTACTGCCGCCGGAGAGCGCGATGTGCGCGGCACCGCGCTGCGCGATGGCCGTGCGCACGACGATGTTGAAATCGGCAACCATCGCGGTAAGCCACGCGCGGCTATGGGGAAAAACGGATTCCTGGATATCCATGATAGACAACCACTCTGCCGCCGCACGGGGCAAAGGTAAAGTCACAAAACGATGACTGCGGGCGCCGGCGACAGCACATCTTTGGGACGCGTACAAACGATTGATCGATCGATCATGCCAGACTACACAGCTTCGGCACCGCACCCGGGCTCATGAATCACGCCACGATGGTTCCGGCGCCGGTGATCCATTTCTTGCGCAGCACCCACTCGGTGGCGAGCAGGGTCAAGAGGCTTAGCATGATCCAGGGATTCATACCCAGGGGCGTGCGCGTGGTGGCGGTCTTCTCGGTTTCTTCGCGCTTCTTTAACATGCGATTGGCCAGGTCGGCGGCGTTGGGGGCGGATTCCTCGGCGTAGGCTTCGCCGCGGGTGATTCCGGCCCACTGACGCAGGTTATCCATGTCGCGTGCGGTTCGCTGAAGCTCGCGGTTAACGTCGCGCACTTCTATGGTACGGCGTGCGACCACCTGGCCTTTCTGGCTCAGCACCGTGACGGCATAGGTGCCCGCTGCCGGAACCTGAAAGGTGAATGGAACGGAAATGCCCGGCGCGAGTGCGGACTGCTGCTCCAGCAGGACTTTTTCCGTGGAGTCCGTGACGCGGGCGATATAGGAATCCTCCGGCACGGAGCTTGCCGCCGCGCCGGTCAGCGCGGTAGGCGCGCCGGGGGCTGGAGCCGTGGCAGCGGAAGGAGTGGATTCGCTCACAGGAACTGATCCGGCAGCGGGGACGGCTCCAGCGTCGGGCTTATCCTTGTCTTTTTCCTTTTCCTTACGCTGCTCAGGGCGGGCGGCTTGCTCCAGGGTAAAGTGCAGCGGCGTTTTGGGACGCATATCGGGATTGGTGCTCTGGATCGTAATCTCTTCGCGCGCCGACTGCCCCAGATATCGGAAGAACTGCTGCCAGAAGCGATCGAACTGTTTGATATCCGTTTCCTTTACCATGCGCCAGCGCCAGAAGTTCTGCACGGTGATAACCGCACTGATGCCCGCGCCGTAAAACTGGCTGGCGATGAGGATGCGCTTGCCGTCCGAGCCTTTGTCGGTGTCGTGCGTGGCCCAGACCAGGGCGCCGGGTTTGGCTTTTTCGACGCGGCCGTACTCGGTAAAGTTGGGCAGCCGCGCCCATGCCCTGGCGGATTCCTCAGGCGTGCCGGCGATCTGAAACACGGAGTTCTGCACCGCATTTGGCGCGAGGATAAGGCGAAATGGCTGGTTGAGGCCGCGCACACCTTCGGCGGGATCGATGGTGACGGGCAGAAGCTGCTCCAGCCGAGTGCCGGACCACGTGGAATCGAACGTATCGGCGCCACCCAGCATCAGCAGTCCGCCGCCCAGTTCCGAGACGAAGCGCGAGATAAGGTTCTGCTGCTCGGGTGTCAGATCCTCGGGCTTCAGGTTGGAGAGAACCACGACGCGGTACGGGGCCAGTTGCTCGATTTTCGTGGGAAAACCGTCCAGGAGTTCGCTGCCCGTTTCCACATTCTGGCGGAAGACTGAGGTGCGCGCAGTGCGGCTGAGTCCGGTCAGTCGCAGTGCGGGATCGCCCTTCAGTGCGCGGCCGATGAATTTGTAATCCCACGTCAGCGAGCCCTGCACGAAGAGGATGCGCACTGCTTCTTCCTGAACCACGCGCACCTGATGCGACGTGCGCAGCACAGGCGTGGAAATCGTGGCCACCGCTGAAGATGATGACGACGACGATGCCGCGCCCTCCGGGCCGGTGCTGGGTGGCGCAAGCTGAATGGTGTAGGTGTTGAGAGCCGGTTCTGTCTCAGTGATCAGGAAGGTCTCCGTCCAGAAACGACCGCCCGTAAAGGCGGGAACGCGGCGCACTTCCTGAATATTGCCGTCGCGCAGCAGAAGTAGATCGAACGCCGGCATTTCCGCATCGCCCACCGCTTCCAGATCCGCGGAAATGCGGAAAGCCTGATGCGGCGCCGCCTGGCGGGGGCCGTGCGCATCGTGCAGCGTGAGCGAAGGACGGCTTTTGTCGCTGCCAAAGCCCACGGCAAAGAAGGGCGCTCCGGCATCGGTCAAACCGGTAAGGGCGTTGCGGTTGCGGGAGTTCTCGTTGGCGGCGCCATCTGTCAGCGCCAGCACGGCCAGCGGTGCCGCAGGTGCGCTGCTGAGGCTGAAGAGAATCGCGGCGGCAAGATCTGTCGCCGGGCCATTGGGGTTGCCGGTGGCGATGTCTTCGCCGCTGGCCACGCGCGGTTCGCGGGAGAAGAGCACGGGGCGCAGCGTCCATCCGTTGGCGCGCGCCATGGGCTGCAGGGTGTCGCGCATCATGGCCACCGCGCGGCGATACCGGTTGTCGGTGCCATCTCCTTTATCGTTTACCGACATGCTTTCGCTGCAATCCAGCAGCACGGCGATTTCGTTGGAGTGGGGCTTGATGCGCGACTGAACCAGCGTGGGGCGCGAGAGCAGCATGGCCAGCATCAGCATGGCGACCAGCCGCATGGCCACCAGCGCCACGCACTGCTTTGTGGTAAGCCCCTGCCTGCGAAGGATATACCAGGAAAGACCCGCTACCAGCACCGCTGCCGGTATTCCCACCCAAAGCGCGGCAGGAAAATCAAACGTTATTGCGTCGGCCATAGCTCCCGGCAAATAGGGGATAGTTGGGCACTGACAGTGACGCCGGGGCCGGGCAATGGACTGGGCAAAAAGCGCCGCATGGGAAAGGTTAGCACCAGGAAGGCTTCAGCTTCAACCTTTTGGCGCAAGAATGGAGTGCAAGCCTTTACTGCTGACGATGCCCTGGAACTCTGATTGCAGGTGATGCTGAATCACACTCAGAGCTTCCTCTTTTGAGTAAGGAGTTTTCAGATCAAAGGCATGTTCCAGCAACAGGCTTATGGGCGGTAAATTCATGGCGCTACGGTTATTTCTCCGAGAGCATCTCAAAGTATTTATGGATACGATCGCGATACGCGGCAGGAACAGCGGATGGATCGAACTGCACGCGGCCGATTTCGCGTTTGTCCGTCTCGGTGCGGCCGATTTCAGCGCGGTAGGCTTCGATCTGGTGCAGCAGCGACTTCAGAGTCTCGGCGGGAACTTCGCGGTCGCGTTTTTCCAGCGATTCCTCGGCCTGGCGCATGATGACCACGGCGGGGCTGTCGGAATTATTGGGGCCGGTTTCCTGCATGGCTTCGCGCAGATTCGCCATCACTTCGCGCTTCGCCTTGTTCATATCCTCCGGGCTGGGGCGCTGATCGATGGGACGCTGGGATTGCGCGTGCAGCGATTCCAGCTGGCGCACCGCTTCGGCAAGCTGCGTCTCACGCTGAAGGCTGCTGGGCGAGCCATGCTGGCCCGGACCTGGCGTCGCGGCTTGATCCTGTCCGGGCTCCATACCGGCCTGACCCTGCTGAGCGCCAGGTGATTTGCCGCCTGGTTCGGAAGCGTTTGGCTGAGGCATTCCGGGTGCTGGAGTCGAAGGCTTATCCGCCATCGCGGGGTTCTGACCCTGTTTGCCATCGGCGCCGGGCGTCGAGCCTTCGCCTTTATCGCCCTCTTTGGCCTGCTGACCTTTGCTTTTGCCCTTACCTTTATCGCCCTGCCCCTGCTGGCCTGGTTGCTGGCCGGCCTGTTCCCCATCCTTGCCATCTTTCCCTTTGCCCTCTTTACCGTCCTTGCCATCTTTGCCCTGGGCCTTGGCCTGGCCTTTTTCGCCTTTGGCCTTGTCACCGGGCTTTTGAGCCGCCGTATCGCCGGCCTTACCGGGTTCTTTTCCGGGAGCAGCCGCCTGGGCCTGTTGCTGATCCTTATCGCCCGGGTTCTGCTCCTTATCCTGGCCTTCATTGGGCTTCTGCGCGGCGGCTTCTTTCTGATCAGCGGCGTCCTTCTGGCCGGCATCAGGTTTGTTCTGGGCGCTCGATTCCTGGGGCAGGCTCTTGTCAAAGGCATCGGCCAGCGCCTTCATTTTGGGCAGCGACTGTCCGGCGGCCTGCTTCTGGGCGGCGGGATCTTTGGCGGCACCCAGCTTCTCCAGCGATTTCTCAATATCGGCCTGGCGTTCCGGCGTCAGATGCTCGTTCAATGCCGGCTTGATTTCGCCGGCCTTCGTCAAGTCCGGGGCTATACGCGCCAGTTCCGCGGTTGTTTCGCTGGCCTTTTGGGCGAAATCCTGGGCTTCCTCCCGGCTCAGAGGCTTTTGCTCCATAGCTTCCAGGCGTTGAATCTCTTTCTTCAGCTCGTCGCGGAGCTTGTAGGCGTCGGTCAGCTTTCGATCTTCGGATTTCTCCGAGAGCCGATCGTGCAGCTTCTCCAGGTTTTCGGCAGCTATACGCGTGTGGCGCAGGGCATTGCGGTGCTGTTCATCAAAGGATTTCCCGGCGCGATCCATTGCGCCATCCACCGCTTTCTTCGCGTCTTCCTGCTTCGCAAACTGCTCCTTGTGCTTGTCAGCCAGTTCCTGAAACTCCTTCTGCAGGGCGCGCTCTTTCTCCGCCAGTTTGGGAAAATCGTTGGTCTTCAGCGGATTGGCTTCAGACGTAATCTTGCGCTGCTTATCGGCAAGCTCAGCCAGCTTTTCCAGCATCTCCTGCTCCTCGCGGCGAAACGACGTCACCGTCGTGCTGCGCCCATCGTTGGCGTCATCCTTGGGCGAATCCTTGAATTCGTCCGGATGCTCCATGATGGCCTTCACGAGATCCTTACGCGCGGCAATCAGGCGGGCCAGCGCATCCTGTTGCGGAGGAAGAGCTCCCGGCGGCTTCTTCTGCTGAAACTGATCGATCGCCTCGCCCATGGAATCCTGCGCGGCGGCAAGATTATCCAGCATAGCACCGATCGAGGTGTTCTCCTCGGCGGCGATTCTGGAGTACAGGTGGCGCGTGGCCGCGGCCAGATCCTGCTGGGCGGAGGTGAGCTTTCCCACTTCTTCCTCCAGCTTCTCTTTATCTGTAACATTGCGCTGCACGTGGCGGTAGTTCTCCTGCAGCATCTGCTTCTGCCGCTGGATCAGACGGGAGAGCTCGTCGATAAACTCACGCCCTTTGCCCGCCTGCCCCTGCATTTTCACCAGATCCTCGCGAAAGGGCCGCACTTCCAGAAAGTACAGATCCGAGCTGTAGGTGCTGCCATCATCCGTGGTGGCAACAGCATGGTACGAGACCAGATCCCACTCCTTCAGACCCAACTCATCGGTGTACAAGACCGGCTGAAAGACCGCATAGTGCGCATCCTGCGGTTTATCCAGGCTGAACTCCTGCTTTGCGCCGCCGTTAATGGAGGCGTACCACTTTGTGCTGACCAGCTTTTGGCGGGAGGCCGCCTCTATCTGCAGTTGAACCACATCCACCTTCGTGATGGTCAGATCCTTGCCGGGCTCCGTAATGCGCACTTCGCCCCATTTGGGCTTTTCCAGCGGTTTCTCCGGCGGAATCTCCGGGTCGGGAGACTTGGGCGGAAGCGCTGCCTCGGTGGAGGTGGCGGCCGTCAGTAAATCCCAGGGGCGGTACGTGACCAGATAGCAGATGTTGATGACCAGCAGGACGGCAAACAACACGCCGAGCACATACTGCACTGCGCGGGAAAACGGGGGCTCAATAACCTCGTAAGGCAGGCTTTTGCGGGTTTGCTTCTGAATGCGCTTAAAGAAAGAATTCTGCGCGGCAATGGTCATGCCGGTATTGAACAGTGCGTTCTGGCTGGCGGCGGGATCTGCGCCCAGATTCTCCAGATGCACCAGCGTGTTCAGCCGATCCTGCAGCGGCGCCACAGTATCTTCCACAACCCCGGCAAGCCACGAGCGGCTGTGCGTTCGCGAAATCGACATGGTAAGCGCCGCAAGCCCAAGGAGCGAAACCGCGACGACCAGGATGAGCTCCATGCCGATAGCCAGCGCGTAATCCCGCACCAGCCCGCTCGTAATCCCCATCAGCAGCAGAAGCTGCAGCACGCAGGCCGCACAGCCGATTCCCAGCAGCCACTGCCAGGCGGTGATGCCGTTGCGCCGGCGTGATACCGTGCCCAGGTGCCGCTCAATCAGGGGGTCCAGCATCTTCATAAGCGTTTATGGGAAGGGAAAGTGTGAAAGAAACGCAACGGGCGGCGGCTCTCTACGCTGAAGGTTACACCTGTAAGACGCGGACTCCTTACTATCTTTACTCGCAAAAGCCCCCGGTATCAAGGTGCAGAACGAGGCGCGTGACAGAAATTGCGCGGCGCCTGTGGTATTGCGATTGACGGAGCGTAGTGCCAGAGTGCAGGCGCGGGATCCGCACGATCATGCATCCAATTTTTATCATCACCTACGCGGCCTTCGCGGCAATGGTGACGCTTCTCTTCAGCTTTCTCGTACGTGTGGTAAGAAAAGACACCGCCCTGCCCGGCGGCAGAATCATCCCGGTGCCGATCGTTGAAGTCGCGCTCGTGCTGGTACTCGTGGCGGCCAGTCTCTATTTTTCGCCGCCCAAGCTTGCCTGGGCTTTTGCCATCAATGCGTTGATCATCGGTCTCGGCTGGCTTCTCATGTCCCGCCATGGCGTTCTGCTGAAACCGCTTTTGGGCATTCCATGGAATCCACTCCGCACCCTGGCCACCGCCTTCTGGATCTCGCTGGCCCTGTGTCCGCTCGCGGGCTTTCTTGTGGTGATCAATCAATACCTGTGCAAAACGCTGGAGCTTCCCTCCGAAGGACAGTCGCTCCACGATATTCTGCTGCACAGCAATGATTTTCCCCTGCTCGCCAAAGTCATCGTCCTGAGCATCATCATCGCCCCAGCAGCGGAGGAATTTCTGGTCCGGGCGGTGGTGCAATCTGCTCTGCGCCAGTATATGAACGCCAGCGCGGCCATCATCCTTACCTCTATACTCTTTTCCGCTCTTCACCTCACTCCTTCCGTATTTCTGCCGCTTATGTTCAACGGCATTGTATTCGGCATAGCCTTTGAGCGTAAAGGCTCCCTCCCATTCAACATACTTATCCACAGCTGCTCCAACGTTCTCTTCATTATCGTCACCTTTGCGGAGCGCTTCTATGGCCAGCCAGGTACATTGCCTGGGTTAGGATAAGGGGTGATAAGCTCGCATGGTAATTAATCTTATCTCTACACATTCCCCACCGCGGACTTCCTGTACTCCCGCGGACTCTGCCCCGTCTTTTGCCGGAAACAGCGCGTGAAGTAATTGCTGTCTTCAAAGCCGCATGACTGTGCCACTTCGGCGATGCGGCTGCCTTCTTTGACAAGCTGCTCGCGCGCGCGGCGGATGCGGGCCTGAAGCACGTAGTCCAGGGGCGAGATACCAAGGGTCTCGCGGAAGCGGCGATGGAACGTGCGCTCGGACATTCCCGCATGCCGCGCCATGTCGCTCACCATCAGGGGATTCGCCAGGTGGGATTCGATCCACTGCAGAACGCGGGCGAAGCGTCCTTCCACGCGGATGTGCGTGGCGTGGCGGCTGCGCTCGTAGCTGCGCATCAGCATGCCCAGCATGAGCGTCAGATATGCTTCCGCCAGCAGAAAGCCACCCTGAGCGCCGCGCTTCGTTTCCTCTTCAATACGCGTCGCGAGATCCTCCATCTGTTCCATTTCCGCAACGTTGAGGTGCAGGCGGTTGGGATAAGTCTTTTCCCTTTCGCCCGTTCTGCGGTGCTCCGTTCCCAGGGAAAAGAGAGGCTCAAAGCCGGGCAGATCCTTCATTTCCTGCCCCAGCCTATGCAGCACGTCATTGCGGATCAGCACGTTGATCAGGTTCAGATAAACTGTCTTCTCGAATCCATGCGCGCGGCTGCTGTCGATCAGGAGCACATCCCCGGCCTGGAGGCGGTGGCGAAAGCCGTCCGTAACGTGCACGCCGGAACCAGACATGACCGTTGCGATCTCAAAGAAATTGTGGCGGTGCAGCGATATCGGCGGCTGATGCACCTCGCGATGGATCACGACCCGCGCCCGTTCGTTGGGGAAAAAGCGGGAATCCAGCAGTGTTGCCGGGAGCCTGACAGAGGAGCTTTTAAGGTTGGCGACTCGTGCCATGGCAGGATTATGCTGCTTTTTGGCGGGAATATCAAGGTAATGCAATGGCGATGCGATATGCTTGGGTGCAGATGAACTCATCCACAGCTTCCCCTTTCGGCTCTGCACAATGGATCGCGAGCACTCCTACCGGTGGCGGCCGCGTTATGGCTCCCGCGCCGTTTTTTCGCAAGTCGTTCGAGATTCCCGCCGGACAGACCGTTTCTTCCGCCACACTCACCATTACCGCTCTGGGCCTGTACGAGGCGGAGCTGAATGGCCGGCGCGTTGGCGATTACATCTTTGCGCCGGGCTGGACGGACTACCGCAAGCGAGTTCAATACCAGCAGTATGACGTGACGGCACAGATCAGCGCCGGCGAAAACGCGCTGGGCGTCGTACTGGGCGATGGCTGGTACTGCGGCTTTGTGGGCTGGAACGGACGCAATACCTATGGCGAAAAGCCGCAGCTTCTGGCGCGCCTTGAGGTGACTCTGAGCAACGGCAGCGTGATCGATATCGTGACGGATACGACCTGGAAAACGTCGATCGGCCCGATCCTGGAGAACGATCTGCTGATGGGCGAAAGCCATGATGCACGCCGCGAACTGACGGGCTGGTCCAAGGCCGGTTATGACGAAAGCGAATGGACGGCGGCGCTTTCCGCAAAGACTCCCGAGTGCGCGCTGGTCACCTCCGACGCTCCGCCTGTCCGCGCGACCAGCGAGCTGAAGTCGATCTCTCAGGTGGGCACCGGCGGCCGCCGTCTCTTTGATTTCGGTCAGAACTTCAGTGGTCGTGTGCGCCTGAAGATCACGGGCACTCCGGGCAAGACCGTGCGTCTGCGCTACGCCGAAATCCTCAAGTCGAATGGCGAAATCTATACCGAGAACCTGCGCGCCGCTCGTTGCACGGACTACTACACGGTGGGCACGACGGGCGAGGAAATCTGGGAGCCGCGCTTTACGTTCCACGGCTTCCGATACGTGGAACTGGACTGGCTGGGCGGGAGCGATGTGGCGGAGGTGACCGGCGTTGTGCTGAACTCCGACACGCCGCAGACCGGCCGCTTTGCGTGCTCCAACCCGCTACTGAATCAGTTGCAGCACAACATTCTGTGGGGCCAGAAGAGCAACTTCCTGGAGGTGCCCACGGACTGCCCGCAGCGCGACGAGCGCCTGGGCTGGACGGGTGACGCGCAGGTCTTTGTCCGCACCGCTGCCTTCAACATGGATGTGCGCGGCTTCTTCCACAAGTGGATGCAGGACGTCCGCGACGCGCAGTTTGCCAACGGAGGCATTCCTTCCGTCTGCCCCGGCGTTCCCGGCGTCGATGAACGCGACGGCGGTCCGGCCTGGGCGGATGCGACCATCATTTGCCCCTGGACGATCTACCTGTGCTACGGCGATAAGAAGATTTTGGAGGATCACTACACCTCCATGCAGGGCTTCTTCGACTTCATGGGCAAGGAATGCAGCAAAGGCAATATACGCAGCCATCCCGAAGTGCTTCCGTGGGGCGGCTACGGCGACTGGCTGGCGCTGGATGGCAGCGGCAAGACCGAAGGCGGCACGCCCGTGGACCTCATCGGCACGGCCTTCTATGCCTATGATGCGGAGCTGCTTGGGAAGATAGCCGATGTGCTGGGCCGCAGAGATGACGCCGCAAAATATCGCGCTAAACGCGCCGAGATCGTTCGCGACTTCCAGCGCCGCTTTGTGACACCGGACGGCCTTATGGCTTCGGGAACGCAGACCTCGTATGTCCTTGCGCTGCACTTTGATCTGCTGCCGCGGGAAGCGCGCGCCACGGCGACAGCCGAGCTGGTTCGCCACATTGAGAAGAACGGCACGCACCTGGCCACCGGCTTTGTCGGCACGCCGTACCTTCTGCAGGTTCTGGAAGCCAACGGACGCCTGGATGTCGCCTACAGGCTGCTGGAGCAGGAATCCTTCCCCAGCTGGCTCTTCCCGGTCAAGAACGGCGCCACAACCATCTGGGAGCGCTGGGACGGCTGGACTCCCGAAAAGGGCTTCCAGACACCCGGCATGAACTCCTTTAACCACTACGCCTACGGCGCCGTTGGAGCATGGATGGTGGCCAGCGTCGCAGGTCTGGAACTGACCGAGGCCGCACCCGGCTACAAGCAGATCGTCTTCCGCCCGCGCCCCGGCGGCACGATTACCTGGGCTGAAGCCTATCTGCAAACGCCGCAGGGCGAAGCCGGCATCCACTGGAAACGGGGCGAAAGCCAGGGCGTGTCAGATGTTAACGCACCGATTCATGTCGATCTGACGGTCCCGCAGGGATCAACCGCGATTCTGAACCCGCCGTGCGGCTACGGAATCGCCTCGCGCGAGAACCTGGAGTTTGCCCCCGGCAAATACGCGCTTGTTCTGGAGAAACTGGCGAGCACATCCGCCGGCGCTGAATCCATAAAGAAGCAGTCAGCCGAAGCGGTAGCAGTCTCTGCATAAGCGGGGATCAAACCACTGTAAGACCAATCGTAGTTGTTATTTAGCCTTTATACTGCGCCGATTTTGGGAAGCGGGCGAGGCGGGATTGAGGGAGTTTATTAGAATAATAATCGACCGAAAGCCCAACGCTGCACGA
>JBGGNE010000030.1:0-20015 GCA_041287705.1 Methylacidiphilales bacterium
AGATAGAGCTGAAACAACAGCGTCAGCGCACAACATACCACCACCACCCAGCGCGAATTTTTCAGCATCGTGCCCCCTGTTCTACCGTGCCGGCCGCCTGCCGAAAAGGTAAAACCGACAATCGGTGTGCACGCGGGTAAGCACAGGCAACGGATTGTATCAGCGATACCTATATCCGAGTCTGCGCGGTGAAAACCCCTGTCTCTATCTCCGCTGTGCGATAAAGAACAGCCGGCGGAAGGGGAACTCCACGTGGCCGTTGGCGCGGGTGGGATATGTGATCGCGATTTCGGCCAGATAATCGGCCAGGAAGATGCGGCGCAGTTCATCATCGGGCAGCGCGTCCAGGTAGGGGCGCAGGCCGGTGCCCTGGTACCACTGCACGATGCCTTCGGGCCCGGTCGGGAACATCATGTACTCGGTTACCCAGAGATCCAGCCGGGCGGAAAGGGGGGCCAGGATATCATAGTAGAAGCCAGGCTCATGAACGTGCCAGTCGCGAACGCTGGCGGAGGGAAAATGCGAGCGCCATACGGCGGAGTTCGCCATCTCACGCATGATGACGTGGGCCGGCGCGTTGATGTTGGCGGGAACCTGCACGGCCAGAATACCGCCGGGCGCCACCTGCTCCACCAAATGCGGCAGCAGCAATGGATGATTGCCCACCCATTGAAGAGCGGCGTTGCTGAAAACCAGGTCAGGCAGCCCGGTACCGGGTGTTGAGGTGGAAGTCCACGTGGAGATATCACCCTGTTCCCACGTCACCTCAGGGAGAAGCTTCTTCGCCGAAACCAGCATGTCGGCGGAACTGTCCATACCGGTGATTTGCGCGCCGGGCCAGCGCCCGGCCAGCACCGCCGTACTGTTGCCGGGACCGCAACCCAGATCAACGATGCGCGCAGGTGCCTGCAGGGGAATACGATGCACCAGATCGCGGCACGGCTGCGTGCGTTCGTCGCCAAACTTAAGATAAAGGCTCGGGTCCCACGTCGGCATAGTTGTCTGATATCATTTTCGGTGCATGCGCCCAGAAGCAGCCCGGATTTCCTCCCAAATGACGATGCGAATTGGTCTTACTCCACCGTCACGCTCTTCGCCAGATTGCGGGGCTTATCCACATCGCGATTCAGCAGAACCGCCGTGTAGTAGGAGAAGAGCTGCAGGGGGATGATCGAGATGATTGGCAGCAGGCACTCGTGGGCGGCAGGGATGAAGATGGTTTCGTCGGCAATGGAGGCCACTTCCTCGTCGCCTTCCGTGGCGATCGCGATGATGGGGCCGCGGCGCGCTTTTACTTCCTGCATCGTGCTGACGTTCTTGCTGCGCAGGGAATCGTGAGGGACGATGAAGATGCTGGGTGTCTGATGATCGATCATCGCGATGACGCCATGCTTCAGTTCCGCGGCCGGGTAGCCTTCCGCGTGGATATAGCTGATTTCCTTCATCTTCAGCGCGCCTTCCAGGGCCACGCCGTATTGCATGTTGCGGCCAAAATACAGCATGCTCTTGGCATCTTTGTACTTGTCGGCGATCGCCTTGATCTTGTCCGCCTGCTTCAGCACTTCGGTTATCTGGTCGGGCAGCGCGTCAATGCCTTCAATAAACTCCGCGCCGTGGCTGAATGACAGGAAGCGCATGCGGCCGAGCAGCAGACCCAGCAGCGCAAAAATGGTGACCTGGCTGGTAAACGACTTCGTCGCCGCCACGCCGATTTCCGGGCCGGCGTGCATATAGACGCCGCCGTCAGTCTCGCGGGCAATGGTGCTGCCCACGTTGTTACAAATGCCCAGCACGCGGAAGCCTTTGCGGCGAGCTTCGCGCAGCGCGCCAAGAGTGTCGGCCGTCTCACCGCTCTGGCTCACCACGATGACCAGCGTGCGGCGGTCCATCGGGCAGTTGCGATAACGGAACTCACTGGCGAAATCGATTTCCACCGGGATATTGGCCAGCGTCTCAATGATGTGCTCGCCAATGATGCCCGCGTGAAGCGCCGTGCCGCATGCCGTGATGACAATGCGCTCTACTTCGCGCAGTTCCTGCGGCGACATGTTCAGGCCGCCCAGAACCGCACTGGCTTCTTCTACATTCGTGCGGCCGCGCGTCGCGTTCTCAATGGAGGCGGGCTGCTCAAAGATCTCCTTGATCATGTAATGCGGGAAGGTGCCGAGATCGGCGTCTTCGCTGCGATAATCGATCTGGGAGATCTCGAACTCCGACGGCTTGTCAGTAATGGACTTGATGCTGAAGCTGTTGCTGGTCAGCGAGATCAGGTCAAAATCCTTGAGGTAGACCACCTTCTGCGTGTGGGCCACGATGGCGGAGACGTCGCTGGCCAGGAAGTATTCCTTGGGGGCGCCCTTCTCTTCATCCTGGCCGATGCCGAGCACCAGCGGGCTGCCGCGGCGCGCGCCGACCAGCAGATCCGGCTCATCCGCATGTACCACAACCACGCCGTACGTGCCCTGTACCTGCTTCAGCGCAATCTTCAGCGCCGTCTCCAGACGGTTCAGCGTGGCGGGCGGCAGCGTGTCATACGTCTGGCCTACCAGATGGGCCAGGATTTCCGTATCGGTCTGCGATTCAAAAACGTGTCCGGCGGCCTGCAGTTTGCGCTTCAGCGCCTGATAATTCTCCACCACGCCATTGTGCACCAGAGCCAGCTTCTTGCTGGCGTCCAGGTGCGGGTGCGCGTTGGTATCATTGGGCTCGCCGTGCGTGGCCCAGCGCGTGTGGCTGATCCCGATTGTGCCTGCCAGCGGGGAGGTGCTGAGTATTTCTTCCAGATTGGTAATGCGCCCCACCTTTTTGCTGACATGCAGCTTGCCATTCAGGATGGCCATGCCGCTGCTGTCATACCCGCGATACTCCAGCCGCCGGAGTCCGTCCAGGAGTAAAGGCTGTGCTTCTTTATTTCCGATGTAGGCAACGATTCCGCACATAAAGACGGCCAAGGTAGCGCGTCACCAGAGGAATCACAAGGCCTTTGTAAGGGCGAAGGCGTGAAATGTATACGGGCGCATAGGTTGCGGGCCTTTTATACTTTTCCAAATTACCAACTAACCAGAACCGAAGGAGAAAAAGTGGGGCGACCGACGGGGCTCGAACCCGCAACAATACAATTTCAAAAATGCATATTCGCCATTTATAACAAGCTGAGATTGGGGGCTAATTTTAATCCGTTCGTGTGGGAATCAGAATCGGAATCCAAAAAGTCCACCGTCTTCTATGGCATCTGTCAGAACTATCGGTAGAATATGATCTTCAACATTGAAACCCTCGGTTTTTTCCTTAAGCGCATCGTCTTCGTTCATTGTCACGATATATTGAAAGCCTAAATCCTTGGCCATTTCAGCGCCCACCTTGAGAGCACTAGCCACTTGCCTACCATCCACGCCATCAAAAAGATGGCTATCGTGGACAAGAAATCCTGGACCGATACCACGCTTAGCACATAAGCGCATTAGCATCATGTCAAAGCAAAAAATCTGGATGTTCTTGATCCCCTTGCTTCGTGATCCCTGCATGGGGAAGCTAAATTCTGGGCCATTCGAAGTTTCTTGGATAGTCATGCTTCCGGCAGACTCGTAGAGGCGCTTCGATGTCTCTTCGAAGGCAAGAATAGCTTCTGACAAGCGGTTACCTTGCTCGGTAAAATCCCGCCTGAGGCGGAGAGTCAGGTGGCCACGCTCTATTTCGAGTTCATTCTTTGCTCCCTCCAACTGCTCTGCCGCCATAAAACGTTGGCGAAGAGTTTCTACCTGGGCTTCCATCTTTGCAGCTTCAGTCTGGAGGCTGGTGTAGTGACTCAACGCACCATAGGAGCGGAGCAGATTCAGAACTTCCGCTCGCCGCGCATCAAGAACGTCTTTTTCTATGTCTCGTGCTTTTACTCGTGTTTTGGCGGATTCTAATTCTCCGGAAAGATAGTCCCGACGATTCCTGATGACGGATTCGTGAAAGGCACGGACTTCCTCATAACGCTTGACTGCCATCCCTGGCAGCGAAACTCCTGCCTCCACATAGATGACCTCTAGTTCCTTTAATGGCGGAGGAGCTTCAGAGTTTACGGCAACTTCAAGATCTCGAATTGCCCCCATATCAATCACATTGGCATTTGCAAGCTCATTGAGCCGCTTTGTGAGTAGGTTAGCTTCAGACTCAAACTCTGAGTACTGTGGTAAAATTCGGAAATTTTCGAGCTGTGACTTGAGCCTTTTGAGATTTGCTTCCGCAACCGTGACTTGGGTGCGCAAATCTGCGGACTTACCGATAAGCCCGCCGAAAACGCCTTGGTCAGCAGCTTTCCTGAGCTCTCTAAGAGTTTTTTCTCGATCACGCACTTCCTGCCATTCGGAAGCAATCCGCCAGTCCAAACCCAGCAAGTAAAGCAATGCTAGCTGAAAATCTCCTGTTTGTTGCATAGCGGCCTGCTTTTCCGGAGTGGTAAACGCATTGTTACTCTGGCGTCTGGCAAAATAAGAAAAAAGTGATCGGAAGGTAGGCGTTCGATCTGCTCTGGATAATCCATCCAAATCGAACATCTTCTCGCCAAGCTTGGAAACCCATTCTGTGTTGGAAAAGCGGATCCTACCGGGTAGGATATCACCGTGAAACGAATCTCCTTCAACAAAAACCTTCGATTTCTCTTTTCCTGACCGCTCTGCGGTAATCTTATCTTCAGCGAGATCGAAGGTGATGCCAAACGTTGCATCCACAAGAGCAGCCGACTGGAAAAGTGAATTTGTTCCAGCATCTGCACCCAAAAGGAAATGAATGATCTCAATAAGACTCGATTTTCCAGCTCTATTCCGAGTTTGCTTGTCTGTGGCACCCTTTTCCTTTTGTGCGATCAGTACGTTCAAGCCGGAGTGAAACTCCAGAGTCTTGAAGCTAGCCAAGCTGCTAAAAATGCGGTGAATCATGGCTTGTTGCGGATCAAAAGGCCATTTTTGAGCTCAATGGCGCCTATTAGAAAAAGCAGATCTAGTGTAAGTACAAACGCGTCGTATCGCAAAGCGGGTATATTTGAGTTGTCCGTTTTTACTGGCTTGGAAACAGCTTCCCACAGTGCAGAAACTGTCATTGGTTCAGACAACCTACACAACAGCTTCGCGCCAACCGAAAGCAAAGCCCGGTCCTGAGAAAGATGCTTAGTGGGCAAAATCATGGTACTTTTGTTCGCGGCTCCTCAAAAATATCGCACCGCTCGAAGAAATAAGCGAGTACTGTGAGTACGGCCATCTGATGTTCTGGCGTTCCAAGACTGCTTCCGCCAGCCCAGCATTGGAGTTCAGAGAAGATCTTATTGGGCGTAATTGAACCGCTACGCAAGCGCTGATATTCAGCGCGAAATGCATTCGCGACAGTTTCTCCAAGATTCTCATCATACCACTGAGCAAAAAAGCTCTCAACCAACGGAGCCTTGCTCATGCCATTCTTTAGAAGAGTGGCCACGCTTTCCGAAAGTGCATTCGCTTCGATTTTTCCCATCGGCACAGGGCGTACTTGAGGATTCATCGACAAGGTTTGGCCAGCGATAGTTTCAAGAACTGGCCGTAAATCGTCAAATCCAAGCCGAGCTTTGGTTTCTTCGGTGGGCACAGGTCCGAACCAAGAAGCAAGATCATTGTCATCTAGACGCCGGAAAACGCGTCGGAACTCTTCTAATCCCCATGGCTCAATGGTGATTCCGGAATTTGCCTTTTCGAAATCCAGAAGGACTTTTTGAACGTGGGGAGGAAGCCCTTCCGTAGCGTTATGGGCAAAGACCCAATTATCAAAATGGCTTCTCCAATATGACTTTGCGCCTTCAAAATCTTCAGTAATCTTGTCGATGGCTTTATTTGCGCTCAATTCATTCGGAGCGTATAGCTGAAAAATCTGTCGATTTGATTTGAGAAAGCCGTCATTTTTTCGGTCTCCATGATTTCCCCACGGCCGACAAGCCATGAAATCTCCCTTGTATGCCAAACCCATTAAACGCTCGAACAAAGTTTGAAACTCGTCACCTTTAGCTCGGAGAAAGAGATTTTCGAACCTTAGCTCGTAATAGGCTTGAGAAAGATTCATCGGGATATTGTTTGAAGCGACCTGGCTTGGTCTTAGCACCAACTCCGTTCCAGCGCCAATCGGATTGCTTACAATGCTGCTTTTCGTTCTCGATTTATTTTTTGAGCTTACATGATGAATTCTCTTCTTCTTGTGTTCGAATTTAAATTCATACTGAGACATTAATTAGAAATACCGACAAGTAAACTAAGCGCGAGGAAAATTAATTATCCTCGCTTTTGCTGTATTGGATTACGGTTTCTCAGCTTATTGGGAGCTCCACACCAATCCCAAATGAAAAGGCAATGAAGGAAGCATTTTGGCGTGCAACATGTTCGTAATCTCATTGGTGCCGCAAGCTACCTCCAAAGCATAATTTGAAAAAAAGACCTCCGTTGGCCGATTTGCGGCCAAAAGTGTACCATTCTGAAACCAGAACCGAAGGAGAAAAGTGGGGCGACCGACGGGGCTCGAACCCGCAACAGCCAGAATCACAATCTGGAGCTCTACCATTGAGCTACGGCCGCCATTTGGAACCTTTTATTTAGACCAACACGGGGGTGTCTGTCTATGGAAAAAACGCGCCGCGCCGATTTTATTGCATTATTTGTTAGAAAAAGACGAAATCCGATGGGAAAGAGCCTGGAAGGCGCAGCCAGTTGCCTCCTTCCCGAAACGCTGCAGGCGCGGCGCTTCCCGGGAAGAAGGCTGTCTCTCAACCTCCAGTCCGCCAGAACCTACCCCTTTTGCCAGAAGCGCTTCTTCTGTTTCGGGATGTATTTACCGGCTTGCAGCTCGAAGTTTTCGCCACCAAGGAAGTTCCGTAAGCCCTTCAGCATCTCGGGGGAGACGCCGACGTTGAAGGTTTCGCTGGCTTCCAGCTCCACGACCTGGCCGCGGCCTTTGGTGCAGCGCAGGCAAAGGCGCGCGCCGCCGGGGTAGTTGAGCAGCAGATCCTGCAGCTCGGTCCATTTCTCGCCGGTCCAGCGGTGAAGGGGGATCTCCAGCGTTACCTGCTTGTAAAGCTTTTCGCGGGCCTCATCCAGCGTCAGGATTTCCTGGGCGCGGATCTTGGGCGGGTCTTCGCGGCGATCGATCTGGCCGTGGATGACAACCACGTCACCCGCTTTCAGAGGGGTCTTGATCGTGTTGTAGGTGTCGGGGAAGATGAGGACTTCGGTGCCGCCCGTGGTGTCTTCGAAAGTGAGGCGCATCCAGGGGCGTTTGTCCTTGGTCACGCGCTGCTCCGCTTTGACGATGAGGCCGGCGAAGCGGTTATCTTCTTCTCCTTCCCAGCCGGCCATGTCGGCGATGCGGCAGCTTTGCAGGGTGTTGATCTCCTTGACGTAGTTGTCCAGGGGATGGCCGGTCACATAGAAGCCGAGGAGCTCTTTCTCGTTCTGCAGGCGCTCGGTCAGCGGCCAGTCATCAACTTTCTTGGGCGCCTTCTTCTTGGCGGCGGGCGTGGCAAGGACAGGCCCCAGCATGTCGAACATGGATACCTGGCCCACTTCGCGGTCGCGCGACACAGCGGTCGCTTCGCCCAGCGCGGCGTCGATCTCCTCGCAGAGGCGGGCGCGGTTACTGTCCAGTTCGTCGGTCGCGCCGGCTTTGATCAGGCTCTCCAGCGTCTTGCGATTAAAGGAGCGGCTTTCCACGCGCACGCAGAGCTCGGTCAGCGACTTGAAGGGATTTTGCAGTCCATCCTTACCGCCGTCTTTCTTGCGCGCCGCGACAATCTGCTCCACGACGGCCGAACCCACGTTCTTGATGGCGGCAAGGCCGAAGCGGATGCTGCGGTGCTGCGCGTTAACGCTGAAGGCAGCCTCGCTGTTGTTGACGCATGGAGGCAGCACGCTGATCCCCATGTTCTTGGCTTCGGCAATGAAGAGCGAGATCTTGTCGGTGTTATCCAGTTCGTTGGAGAGCAACGCCGCCAGGAACTGCACGGGGTAATTCGCCTTTAGCCACGTGGTGACATAGGCCAGGTAGCCGTAGCAGGCGCTGTGCGCCTTGTTAAAGCCGTAGCCGGCGAATTTCTCCAGCACGTCGAAGATTTCGGAGGCGCGTTCAGGCGTGATGTTGTTGATCCGGCCGCAGCCTTCCACGAACATGGCGCGCTGCTTGTTCATCTCCTCCAGCTTCTTCTTACCCATGGCGCGGCGCAGCAGATCCGCCTGACCCAGCGAGTAGCCGGCCAGCACGCTGGCGGCCTGCATCACCTGCTCCTGATAGATCATGACGCCGTACGTATCCTTCAGGATGGGCTCCAGCAGCGGGTGATCGTACTCGATCGGCACTTTACCCATCTTGCGGTCGCCATAGGCCGGGATGTTCTCCATCGGGCCGGGGCGATAGAGCGCCACCAACGCGATAATGTCCTCAATGTTGCTCGGTTTCAGGCGGCGGCAGAGATCGCACATGCCTGGCGATTCCACCTGGAACAGGCCGACGTTTTGCGCCTTGCAGAGCAGCTCGTAGCTGGCTTCGTCGTCCAGCGGAATCTCGTGCGTCACGATCTTCCTGCCGGTCGTCTTCTCGATCATGTCCAGGCAATCCTGAATGACCGTGAGCGTCTTCAGACCCAGAAAGTCCATCTTCAGCGCGCCCACTTCGCCCAGCGGATCCATGGCGTACTGTGTTACCACGCCGCCCGAATCGTCTCGCGCCAGTGGCACCTGATCGGTCAGATCGCCATCCGCGATAACGACGCCCGCCGCGTGCACGCCGGTCTGGCGCGTAAGGCCTTCCAGCGTCAGGGCGTAATCGATGACCTGCTTCGGGTTTTCCTCTTCCTCATAGGCGCGGGCAAACTCAGGGTTTTCGTCCAGCGCCTTCTCCAGCGTCATCTTCGGGTCGAAGGGGATCATCTTGGCCAGGCGATCGGTTTCGCCATAGCTCAGCCCCAGGGCGCGGCCCACGTCGCGCACCACCATCTTGGCGCCCAGCGTGCCGAAGGTGATGATCTGCGCCACGCTGCTCTCGCCGTATTTCTGGCGCACGTACTCGATGACTTCCGGGCGGCGGTTGTAGCAGAAATCGACGTCGATATCGGGCGGGGAAACGCGTTCCGGGTTAAGGAAGCGCTCGAAGAAGAGGCCGTACCGGATCGGATCCAGATCCGTAATCTTGAGCACATAGGCAATCATCGCGCCCGCCGCGCTGCCGCGGCCCGGACCGACCGGGATGTTCCGCTCGCGCGCCGCGTTGATGAAGTCCCACACAATAAGGAAGTAGCTGATGAATCCCGTCTTTTCCAGAATCTGCAGCTCATACTCCAGGCGCTTGACGAGATCCGGATCCTCCGCGCGATCGCCGTAGCGCTCCTTCATGCCCTCGAAGCAGAGGTGGCGCAGGTAGCCCATGCGCGTAAAGCCTTCCGGCGGATTGTAGGCCGGGTATTTATTGACGCCCAGGTCGATCTTAAGGTTGCACTTGTCGCAGATCTCCATCGTGTTGGCCACCGCCTCCGGGCAATCCGGAAACAGCTCGTACATCTGGTCAGCTGTTTTGAAGTAGAACTCCTGGCTGGGGTAGCGCATCCGCTTTTCATCCGCCAGCATGGAGCCGGTTCCGATGCAGAGCAGCACGTCGTGGGCGGCCGCGTGCTCGTGCTCGACATAATGCACGTCGTTGGTCGCCACCAGCTTCAGATCCATCCGTTTGGCCAGGGCGATCAGCTCCTTGTTCACCGTCTTTTGCAGTTCGATGCCGTGGTTGGCGATCTCAATGTAAAAGTCGTCCTTGCCAAAGATATCGATGAAGTCGCGCGCGGATTGCTCCGCCGCCGCGATATCGCCCTTGATGAGCGCCTGCGACACCTCGCCTTTAAGGCAGGCGCTGGTGCAGATAATGCCCCTGGAGTGCTTGCGCAGCATCTCCTTATCGGTGCGCGGCTTGTAGTGAAAGCCGAACATATGGGCGTCGCTGACGATCTTGACCAGGTTATGGTAGCCCTCCTTGTCTTTGCACAGCAGAAGGAGATGCGTCGAGGCGTCGCGGGCGGAGGTGCTCTTTTTGTCATGCCGGCTGCCGGGCGCCAGATAGACTTCGCAGCCAATGATGGCCTTCACCCCGGCGGACTTGCATTCTTTATAGAACTCGATGGCGCCATAAAGATTGCCGTGATCGGTCATGGAGACGGCGGGCATGCCCAGCTCTTTGGCCTTAGCCGCCAGGTCGGCCGTGCGGCTGGCGCCATCCAGCAGACTGTACTCGGTGTGGACATGCAGGTGGACAAAATTGCGCGCGGGTGCGGCGGGCGCTGCTTCGGAAGTAAGGGTGCTGGGAGACGACTCGGCCATAAGTCAGTAATTTAGCGGAAATAAGCCGCTGGGAAAACGCGAAATATGTGGAATGGTAGAATACGTCTGAACAATTCTTAAGAAACGACCGATGTAATACGTATCATCCAAAACAGCACGGGACGAGGTGGCCAATGCAATTAAAAAAACAAGATCAGAAAAAGAAGTGGACGGCGTTGGTGGCAGGGTGGCAGGCGCAGGTTGATCGCGCCCGCGCCCAGCAGGCTCAGTCCGGACAACCGGCAACAGACAGCGGCAGCGATAAGAACGCGCCGGCACGAAGTGTAACGCCACGCCGTGGCTTTCTGGAAGGCCACCGCCGGGAAAATGTGGAGCTTCGTTTTACCCGCAAGCTGGGAACGCGCCCCGAAGTATCACTCCCCGCAAGTGATTCGGCGTCAAAGATCTACGTGCACGAGGTGTCGTTACCTGCCGGGGTGGCCGCGGCGAATTCCCGCCTGTTGAAGGGCAGCGAACAGACGGTAATAGATCGTACGCAAAAATTGTACAAATGTTCCAAAGTTCCTCTTGTACTCAAGCCGTTCTGCGAGTATTTATCGAATACTACGAAAAAACGAATTTCAACGCCCAATACGCTGAATTCCGTGTTGCACTTTGCCTCGGTAGTGACGCTTGTCGTCGCCCAGATCGTGCTCCTCGGCACGTACCTCCTTGCCCTGGCACCGCGTGATCGGGCCACAAAGGCCTTCTTCCAGGAACTTCACCAGGTAGCCAACCGGGAAGTGCAGCAGGACACCAGCGAAACCGCCGTGCAACAGCGTGCGGACAAGCGTGAGGCGCTGATCGAAAACTGGCAGCGGAAAGTCCAGACCTTTTCCGCCATGTACGCCACCGGGCTCACCATCTATCTCCTGCTGATGGCCGCCTTCGCCTCCACCACCGGCGCGTACTTCTGGACGCGTCGCCCGCAGGATCCCTGGTGGGGCTGGCTCAACTGGTCCAAATCCGCCCGCGATGCCTGGGCCGCCATCCGCGGCAAAGGCAATCTGATGTCAGCATCCTCTACGAATGGCCGCACACCCATCAGCGTCATGTCGTTTCGCTCGCGTGACGAGGACTGAGGATCGAGCCTAAGGCTCTTCACCTTGTCCAGTGCTGGTGCTCTCATCTTCCCAGCCGGCAAAATATCTCTCCCAGAACACCTGGAACTCTTCCCTGCTTTCGTGATTCGTCAAATCACCCGTGCCGGCACGGGTGCGTATCTGATATAGAAGGTTGTGTGCATCCTTGAAGGTGGGAGCATCCGTATCCTTATCCTGGACGATGGTCTCAAGATATTCAATTGTTGCCGGAATACCAGCACCCAGAGTCAGGTCGAAGTCCAGATAGCAGGCGCTGTCGAAGTTCGTTTCTTTGGCACGCCAGATCGGCAGGCAGTCTTCCACGTAGCCCAGGCAGAAGAGCTGAAAGCAGTATAGCAGCATGAACTCGCAGCCGGCATTCGGCTCGTCGGGATGATCCCTGTCGTTGCGAATACGGTCCCGTTCTTCCCGCAGCAATCGCAGGACCTCAGGGCGATGGATGGGATCCAGACGGATTCCGCAGGTCGCCAGATGCTGCTTGATGGTCATCGATTAAAGTAGGCCTGAAGTTACCAGAAGCGCCACCACGGAGGTTTTGTCCCCGCATCTGGCGAGCTTTGCCTGGGCGCGACTGACGTCCCCGCATCCGGAATACTCGGTCCGTCATGGTTGTCCCCGGCATACGCGTCGCTCTCCTCACCCTTTTCCGTCAGGAAGATTGCAGGGATGCTTCCCAGGTTGCCGCAGGGCAGCCAGCGCATTACGGAGCGCGGGGGATCCGTCATCCCGTTTTCAAAAGATTTAACCTGCCAGTTGGTATTGCCGGGGCCCTTCATGGTATCCCCATCCTTAATGACCGGACCTTTCTCCAGAATATAGACCGTGATGTCGCGCAGCCAGTTATCCACCTGCACGGGCTCGCACATCGTTTCCGGGAAAGCCGCTTCCTGATCGGGGATGTCGAGCTGCCAGTTGCCAATGGTATCCATGAGTTTCCAGCCTGTAGTTGCCTCATACAGGCGCACGTTGCTGCACAGTTGCAGTGGGGGCAGCTTGCTCTCCAGGGCATGCTTTATCGACTTATCCAGAAATTCCCGGGGCATCAGCAACTCGCCATTGGGATTGAAAAAGCACAATGCCTGCGGGTGCTGCATCAGCCTGGAAGCTAGAGGGCCGATGAACTGCAGCTCCGGTATCGGCTCATAATCCTCCGGCAGACACTTGGCGTCATCGGCGGCCCCCATGGCGTAACTGATACGGATTCGGGCAAAGGCTGTGTGGCTGGGTACAATTTTCGGCGCTTCATCCCAACAGCGACATTGCTGGATAGCACGTTTCAGACCGCGGGGATAGGCAAAGGGTCCGAACCAGCCCATCATCCACGCAGCAAACAGCATGGGCTCGCCCTGGGGATCGCCCATGTGATCCGGCCATGGGCGGTCGACGACGTCAATGAAGGCCTTGCCATTTACCTCCGGGCGAAACTCCAGAAAGAGATCCGCCCCACTGATTTCCCAGCCCGACGGTGGCGCCTCGGCACGCACGTGTATCTTGTAGCCGTCAAGGAAGGGACGCAGCTCCTCAATCGTGACTTCATTTCGAAAAAGCACCACTACGGTCTGCGAAATGAGTCCTTTAGGCATAGCAGAGCTTTGAGAAAGCGGTGATTTTGGGCAAGCCCGGATAGCAAAAGGAAGATTTTTTGCGGCCGTTTCCCGCGTAAAAAAGGGCCGCAAACGTGTAGCCTGAGCTGTTATGATGCTCTTAAGAACTTTGTGAATAACATGGGGAAAACTGTCAGCTTCTCGGGAAAAGTCAGGGTTTTTGAGGCGGTTCGCATTTCAGGCACATTCTCTGCACAGGAAATCCAGATTCCAAAATTCTTATTATAAACAGTTTATGTATGTTGTTACGCTTATTCACACTATGAAGGCGGAGAATAATCTGGCTTTTTATACGGATCCTTCTTCAGAAGTGCTTGGGAATAACTTTCCGCAGTACCCCAAATTTCGCGCTCAGGCGGCGTTCGCGGATGCTCAGCAACGCCTTACAACCCTCGGAACAAGTAAACTCCCGGCTTGCCGCTCACTCTGTTTTCAGGAATCCTTGCCCGCAGATGGAACCGCACTCGCTCGAATACCTGAAAGATGTCCTGACCCGTACCCGGCAGGAAGTCGGCAAAGTCGTGATTGGGCAGGCGGAAGTGGTGGATGCATGCCTTATCGCCATTTTTACGGGACAGCATGCACTGCTGGAAGGCGTGCCGGGCGTGGCCAAGACGCTGCTGGTGCGTACCCTGGCACATGTGCTGGGCTGCGAGTTCTCGCGTATTCAGTTTACGCCCGATCTGATGCCGGCGGATATCACCGGTACCAGCGTTTTTAATCTGCAGCGCAACGAGTTTACGCTGGTGCCCGGCCCGGTATTCACCACCTTCCTGCTGGCGGACGAAATCAATCGCGCACCGGCCAAAACTCAGAGTTCCCTGCTGCAGGCCATGCAGGAGCGCACCGTTACCATCGATCGCACAACATATCCGCTGGATCCCGGCTTTACGGTATTTGCGACTCAGAATCCCGTGGAGTACGAGGGAACTTACCCGCTGCCTGAAGCGCAGAAAGATCGCTTTATGCTCAAGATCGGCGTGGGCTATCCCGGCCGTGACGAAGAGCTGCTGCTGGCCACGCGCATGTTGTCCCACGAATCCTCCCCGGAAACCATGCTGACGGGGGGAGCCGTAAAGGCTGTCCTTCAGGCTGAGGAACTGGCAAGGCTGCGCACGGTGCTGGATTCCGTAACGGTTCGCCCCGAGTTGCTGGCCTATCTGGTCGATCTGATTCGCGAAACGCGCCGCAATGAGAGCATCCTGGTAGGAGCCGGCCCCCGCGCCACGCAGGCGCTTCTTCTCGCCGCCCGCGCCGCCGCCGCCATCGAAGGCCGCGACTTCGTGGGCCCGGACGACATTAAGGATATGGCGCCCGCCGTGCTGGAACACCGCCTGGTGCTGCGCCCGGAATACGAGATCGAGGGGCTGACGCTGAAGGAAACGATTACGCGCATTCTGAATACCGTTGCGGTGCCGGTATAGTATCCAATGTTTGTTGTTGCGTCGTCACCAAGAAGCCGGACCTCACTTTACCCGCCGAGGTCCTGTCCACCAGGTTTTGCCCCAGCGCACAGGGAAGGGGAGCCACACTGCCAGCCATGTCGCGGCGCGTATCACCGACCATAGTGGTACAAAGGCAGCCTTCCAGCCCAGGGTGCAGCCTGTGCAGCGGGACAGCAGAAGAGCCCAGGCGCTTTCCAGCAGGATGAGTTTCCAGCATAGGGAGAGTATCGAAACAGCCGAGGCTGGCGCGGCCATGAGACAGAGCAGGCAGACCGCGACGGGCGTGATAAAGATCTGTGCCGCAAAACCCACCGGCTGGCACCAGCGTATGTTCTTCTGCCAGCGATAATAATGCAGCAGGGCGGAGGTCCAGTCCGGCTCTTCGGCTGCGATCTCCACCAGATGTTTGCCGGATATCGCGACGGGTTGCAGGGCCTGCCCGAGCTCAAAGTCGTCGGCCAGGCTTTCGCCAATGCGTTGCCAGTCGGCGCGCTCATGGAAATCATGCGCACGGAACAGGGTGAAAGCGCCGAGAGCAAACGCCGCGGTTCCGGATGTGGCGGAGATCAGCCGCAGCCCGGGCAGAAGCTCCGCGTTGACGTAAAGCATATCTAAAACACCGGGTGCAGAGCCCGTCTGACATACTCGATAAGGAATGGTAATGGCCCGTGCCTGAAGTTCAGAGCCGTTCACCTTGCCGTTATCTCTCGGATTAGTTTCAAGGACGCCGAGCGCTTCTTCAATAAGGTCTTCCGGCGCGATGACATCCGCGTCGCTCCAGAGCCAGAATTCGCCACGTGCATGCGGGGCCATATCATACAGGCAGGCTGCTTTGGGATTAGGAAAGCGCCGCTCAACGCGATCAGAAGGAGCAGAAGAATGCTCTGGTTTCCAACGGGTTAGCACACGGATCTGATCTTCTGAAAAGTTATTCCGCGCACGCCAGGTACACAGAATGTCCTTCCATGCGTACTGATCCGCATCCGACATTGCCAGCAGCAGCTCATCGCGCGGCCCCAACTGGTCAACGAAGGAGCTGATGGCTCGCACCGTATGTACTGATGGAGAAGCTCCGTGGCGATCGGGTATGGGCTTGAATATGGTGATGCGATGGCCTGTCGATAAAGCGCCAATGCCTCCTTTGAAGCGCTGAGTAGATAAATTAATATGCGCCGCACGTATCCAGCACAGCCACAGTGAGATATACCACCATGACGCGGCGGTCAGTGTCGCTATGCATAAAACTAATTCTGAAGCGTGTTGTTCAATAGAAAACCACATCTCATGCCAAGATAAGCATCCGCCACGCGAAGGCGAGCCGCGGATATGTCGTTTTTGCCGAAGCCTGATACATTCTTTTACAATGTTTTGCTTTAGCCGCCTTATGGTTGAGCTGTATGCTATACAGGGATTCTTTCCCATTCCCACGCTTTCATGACACGGACCCCCCCCAACCCTGTGGAGCCGACGCAGGTCCCTGCAACACAGGACAAACCGGCCTCGCCCAAAGTGGCAACCACTTCTGCACCAGGGACTCCAGCGCAACCAAAGGTTGCCTCACCCGTACCTTCGTCGTTACAGGAGGAGTTGGACGCTCATGAAAAGGCCGGCGGCGGCTGTTGGCAATGGATTGTGGTTATTCTGATGGCAGCCGCGGTAGGCTGGTATCTTTACGGCGGCGGTGCTCACAGTGCACAGAATAAAGCTGACGGCGAAGGCTCGGGCCGGTCCAGAGGCGGCGGCGGTCGCCGAGGTTCGTCTATTATCCCCGTAGTGACGGAGCCGGTGAAGAAAGGCGACATTGATGTGGTGGTGCCCGGCATCGGCAACGTAACGCCGCTGGCAACCGTGACAGTGAAAAGCCGTGTGGACGGCGAGCTCATCAAGATCAACTACACCGAAGGCCAGATGGTGAAAGAAGGTGATCTGCTGGCGCAGATTGATCCCCGGCCATTTCAGGTGGCGCTGGCTCAGGTGGAAGGCCAGCTGATGCGCGACCAGGCGCTGCTGAAAAATGCGAAGGTGGATCTGGAACGCTACCAGGGGCTCTGGAAAAAGGACGCCATCCCTCAGATTACGCTGACGCAGCAGGAATCGCTGGTGGCACAATACGAAGGCACGGTAAAGAGCGACCAGGCCGCTGTTGATAATGCGCGCCTCAACCTTACGTATTGCAATATTACGTCACCGCTTAACGGCCGCGTCGGTCTTCGTCTTGTGGATCAGGGCAACATGATCCGCAGCGGCGATTCCAGCGGTCTGGTTGTTATTACCCAGATCCAGCCTACCACCGTGGTTTTCCCTATCAACGCGGATATGGTGCCCGCCGTACTGGCCAAGGTGCATGCCGGCGAAACGCTGCGGGTTGAAGCCCTCGATAAAGAGCGTGCGAACAAACTTGCGGAAGGCAAGCTGCTTACCGTGGATAATGCACAGGATTCCCTGAGCGGCACGCTGAAGTGCAAAGCGATCTTTGATAACAAGGATCTGATGCTGTATCCCAACCGCTTTGTTAATGCGGATCTTTACATTGAAACAAAGCGTGGCGTTACACTGGTGAATCCTGCCGCTATCCAGCGCGGGGGCCAGTCCCCGTTCGTCTTTATTCTTAAGCCGGATAACACCGTGACGATGCGCAATATCGAAACAGGTGTGGAAAGAGCGAATGCCGTGGAAGTGCTCAAGGGTCTTGAGCCCGGCGAAATTGTGGTGACAGCCGGCGTGGATAAGCTTCTGGAAGGCAGCAAAGTCACGCTGGGGGATGCGAATTCCGCGGCAGATGCCGACAAGCAGGGTGGCGCAGGCGCAGACTCCAAAAAACAGAAGGAAGGCCACGCGCCGGGTGCTGGAGGAACTCCCGGGACATCTGATGTCCCAGGGGCGCCCAATATCCCCGCCAGCAGCGGAGCGCCTGGAGCCACCTCCTCCGGCGGTGAAGGCAAACGCCGCCATCGTGAACGCGCCGC
The DNA here is from genome assembly GCA_041287705.1 of Methylacidiphilales bacterium. GTDB lineage: Bacteria > Verrucomicrobiota > Verrucomicrobiia > Methylacidiphilales > UBA1321 > LW23. The sequence goes on from JBGGNE010000030.1 coordinate 17,471, forward strand.
CACCAACAGCCCTGCTTCCGCGCCCGGTGCGGCCGGCACCGGTCCTGCCGGCCCAACTCCTTCCAGATGAACATTTCCCGTACGTTCATCCTGCGGCCGGTGGCCACGTCGCTTTTCATGGCGGCCATCCTCATCTCCGGTATCGTAGGCTACCAGCAGTTGCCCGTTTCGGCCCTTCCAGAGGTGGATTATCCTACCATGCAGGTCATTACATTCTACCCCGGTGCGAGCCCGGAGGTGATGGCCTCATCGGTTACCGCTCCGCTGGAGCGCCAGTTTGGGCAGGTGCCGGGCCTTCAGCAGATGACAAGTACCAGCTCCGACGGTTGCTCGGTCGTTACTTTGCAGTTCAATCTCAGCCTGGATATCGACGTTGCCGCGCAACAGGTGCAGCAGTCGATTAACGCGGCGGGAACCTTTCTGCCACGGGATCTTCCCAATCCACCGATCTACAGTAAAAGCAACCCGGCAGACGCGCCTGTCATGACGCTGGCGCTGACCTCCAAATCTCTGCCGCTCTCGGAGATTCAGGATCTGGCGGACAGTCGCATGGCGCAGAAGATTTCCCAGCTTTCGGGCGTAGGTCTGGTCAGCATCAGCGGTGGCCAGAAACCGGCGGTGCGTATTCAGGTTAACCCGACGACTCTCAGCTCTTACGGGCTGAGCATGGAAAACATCCGCACCGTTATCAGCAGCGCCAATGTCAATCAGGCCAAGGGCACGTTCGACGGCCCGGCGCAGACTTTCCAGATCGGCTCCAACGATCAGCTTTTCTCCAAAAAAGAGTACGCGGATCTCGTCATTGCCTACCGCACCAACGCTCCCGTCCGTCTCTCGGATGTAGCTGTGGTTAAGGATGATGTGGAAAATACGCGCCAGGCCGCCTGGATGAATACGGAACCGGCGGTAATCGTGAACATTCAGCGGCAGCCCGGTGCCAATATCATCTCGGTGGTGGACAGCATCCACGCCATGCTTCCTCGACTGCGCGCCTCCATGCCCGCTTCGGTGGATGTGCATGTGCTGACCGATCGCACGGAGACGATTCGTGCGTCGGTAGATTCCGTGCAGCACGAGCTGATGCTGACGATAGGGCTAGTGGTGTTGGTCATGTATGTTTTTCTTCGCAATATCGCGGCGACCATTATTCCCAGTATCGCGGTGCCTCTCAGCATTGTCGGATCGTTCGGCGTCATGTACATGCTGGGTTATAGCCTCAACAACTTATCGTTGATGGCGCTGACCATTTCCACGGGCTTCGTGGTTGATGACGCGATCGTGATGATCGAGAACATCGTGCGTTATCTGGAGGAAGGTGACGATCCACTCACGGCGGCGTTGAAGGGCTCCAAGCAGATCGGCTTTACTATTCTCTCGCTGACCATCTCGCTCATTGCCGTGCTGATTCCGCTGCTGTTCATGGGCGATATCGTGGGGCGTCTGTTCCGCGAGTTTGCGGTGACGTTAAGCGTCACAATCCTGATTTCCGGCGTTGTCTCACTTACGCTTACGCCGATGATGTGCGCCGTGATGCTGAAGCATCAGAAGCCCGAGGAGCAGGGCTGGTTTTACCATGCCACGGAGCGGATGTTTGACGCGATCAACGGCTTCTACGCCTGGACGCTGCGCTGGGTGCTGCGTTATCAGACGCTTACGCTGCTGGTGGCGGCGGCTACGCTGGGGGTGACGGTATGGCTGTTCATGATCGTGCCGAAGGGCTTCTTTCCCGTGCAGGATACAGGCATTATCCAGGGTGTAACGGAAGCAGGCCAGTCTGTTTCCTTCCCTGCAATGGCGGAGCGCCAGCAGGCTTTGGCTGCCGTTATTTTAAAGGATCCGACGGTACAGAGCCTCTCCAGCTTTATCGGTATTGATGGAACGAATACCACGCTGAACAGCGGCCGTATTCTCATTAACCTGAAGCCGCGCAAGAATCGCAAGGAAACTGCGGCGCAGATCATCCGCAGGCTGCAGCCGGAGCTGGAGAAAGTGCATGGTATTACGCTGTTCCTTCAGCCCGTGCAGGATCTCACGGTGGACGACCGTATCAGCCGCACGCAGTACCAGTACTCCATGGAGAGCCCCAACGTGAACGATCTCTCCACGTGGGTGCCGCGCGTTCTGGAGAAATGGCGCACGTTGCCGGAGCTGACAGATGTGGCGAGCGATCAGCAGAACGGCGGTCAGCGCGCCGTTATCACGGTGGATCGCGACACGGCTTCGCGTCTGGGAATCACTGCCCAGCTTGTCGATGAAACGCTGTATAACGCTTTCGGCCAGAGGCAGATCTCCACGATGTTCACGCAACTGAATCAGTACCGTGTGGTGCTGGAGGTAAGCCCGAATTTCCAGCAGCGCCCCGAAGATCTGCAGCACATTTACCTTCCGTCTTCCAACGGAACGCAGGTGCCGCTGAGCACCTTCGCACGCTGGGAGACGCAGCAGGGCCCTCTCGTTATTGCCCACCAGGGGCAGTTTCCTGTGGTGACACTATCGTTCAATCTTGCACCCGGCTACTCGCTGGGTGAGGCGGTGGAATCCATCA
>JBGGNE010000031.1:0-5634 GCA_041287705.1 Methylacidiphilales bacterium
CCGTGGTGCGCGTGGGTTGCAGCAGCGTAATGGCGAAGTCGCCAGGCGCCGTTTCCTGTATATTTCCCACAGTGCCAATGATGTTGGCTTTGACGAATTCGTCGGTGACAGCCGCGCGCGGCATTTCGACGGTTTGCTCCAGCAGGAGCGATTCCACCCGCTTTTCGATCTCCGCGGCGGTCGAGCGCACGCGATAATGTACGGCAAAAGTCTCAACAGATGTGGTCATGGGAAGCGCCCACCATACGGAAAGCACCCCAAGGCAGGCAACTCATAAGAATGAGCAACCGGAGAGCACGGGTGCGATTCAAAGTAGGCTAAAAAGAGTCATCAAGATTTTCTTAACACCAGATTCCCCATTGCTTCCGCCTCTTCTTGGTACCCACCTTCGTACCCTCTTCCTACCTTCGTGGTTAAATTCCCCCTTTCTCAGCGCAAACGATGCAGAATTGGAAAGACCGGGGATTTACCACGAAGGCACAAAGAGGGTACCAAGTGGGGACCAAGAAGAGACGGACCTCGGATTGTAATTACGGATATTCTCACTCCTTTGCTCCATTTTGAATCGCCTCAGGGGAGATCTCAGGCGTCGCGGCGAACGTGACTGGAAGTGCGGTTTTAATGCACCGCCAGTTCTGGAGGTGGCCATGGTGTTACCGGCAGGGCGGAGGGATCGATTGCGCCGTTTTCCTTTGCCGACTGGAAGCAGGCGTAGAGGTGATGCTCCATGCCCCGGATGTCATCGCGGTAAGTCTGTATCAGCCACAGGATTGCGGGGGTGTCGAGGAAGGGGACTGGTTTGGACTTGTCCCGTATGCATGCCTGAATGCGGAGTCGGAAGATCTTTGCAAGATGCTCTGCGGTAATGCCCCGGATGTGTATTCCGACGAAAGCGCGCCCTGCGGCGGCAAACTCCGCGGAATGATCCTCGTGAGTGCCAACAATCAGGAGATCCGGACCGCCCGTACCAAGCATGCCTGGCGGTGAAAACAGACGGCGCCGCGTTGAGGCAGGCAGGCGCTGGGTTTCGTCGACAAAAAGTACCGGCTGGGGATCATGAAATCCCGGAATACGCGGGCCAAGCGGCAGGCGGGGTAAAGGGCCATGCTCGGGCAGGTAGATATAAGGCGCCTGCGGATAGCGCAGACGGAGCGCCATCATGTGGGTTGTCTTTCCACGGCCGGGGTGCCCCAGAAACTGCAGCGCGAACGGACCGGGCGGACGATCGCGCAAAGCGGCGGTTACCTCCGGCAAGGGCACGGCCAGCTCGGCGCGTTCTCTCAACGTTAACTCCCCGAAAGGGTTGCGAAACAGATTCAGCCTGGAGAAGGGCAGGACTTCCGCCGCAATGCGGGAGCGGTTGCGTTCAATCTCCAGAGGATCAGGCAAAGCGCGCCGGAAGGGGGGAGGCTGGTGAACATTGTCCATATTTGCTCTGTCCAGGATCTGCAAAGTGACAATGCCCCACATCCGGCAGCAGCTTCCTCCTCTCCGCGACGGCATCGCCGTCAGCCAAAGGGTCCAGCGTCACGCTGGTACGCTGGTGGTGGCTACATTTTGCGGCGCACCAGGCCAAGCATGCGGTCCGCTTCCGACAAAGCTTGGGCGGACTCAGCTTCCGTAATGATGCCGTGGCGTCCCAGAGCCCGGGCGGTCATGCGCATGCCGTGCAGGATCAGGATGGTCATGTTATGATCCACGCCGTCCGGACCCATGGAACAGCGTGTAATCGCTTCATCCAGCTCCGGGTGAGTCAGAGCAGTCGCGATGTTGCCGGCGGTTTCCTTATCATTCCAGCGCAGGCATACGTTCAGGAAATCTTCGGCGGCGCACATGGCGGGGCCCAGGTGCAGACCTTCCGTCTGGTGCTCGTCCACGGCCACGCGCAGCATCATGTTGCTGGCCAGATATTTGGATTCCAGCGGGGCCATGGCCATATCGATGCCTTCAGGCAGCGTCAGCTCGAAAGCCTGTTTGCTCCACTCCGGCCAGCCTTTACGGCCGGTGAGGTAAGAGGCAACCAGATTGGCGTGTCCAAACTCCAGCTTGATGCCGATATCGCCCAGGAGATTCCGCACGGCGTCATTGATCGGCGCGTTGGCGGGCGGGGGATTTTTGGCGAGCTGGGCCAGACGCATTGTCACGCACAGATTAATCGTCGGCGCCACGGTGCGGCCCCATTGCGAGCCGTGCATCTGGGCCAGCTTCGGCATGGTGGCGGCCAGCAGGCTGAGCACGGCGTCATCCAGATTGCACGCCAGCAGCGCCAGCGTCATCTGGCGAAGGGATTCCTGCTCAAGTATTTCGGCGGGAACGCTCTCCATGGCCTTTGCCACAACCGGCAGCAGATCGGGCCGCGTAATGGCAAGAACGCGTGCGGCGTTAATGTAGAACTCGGCAGTCGTGACTTTTACACCGGCAGGCAGGCAACCCAGTAATGTCTGGAGATGCTCGTCCAGCTTCGTATCCTGCGCCGTGGTGAGGTGCAGCAAAACTTTGCCCCACCATACACCCTCGGGTTTGGCGGAAGCCATGGAGTCGAAATAAAGGTCCAGCTTCTCCTGCGGGGGGCGGAAGGGGACGCTGCCCGCGGCCGGCCAGCCCATATACATCTCCAGCGCCGACGGATCTTCGGGCTGCCAGGCATCGCAAACCCACCATACGGAGGCGGCACTGCTGCCCTCCCTCAACAGCGCATGCGTCTGCAGACACTTTTTGAACTTAATCTGTTTACCGCTGGGGCAGAGAGAGTTGCGACCGATCTTGGACATGTGGAGCGTATGGGGAAAAGCTCACCATAGGGTAATGGCCCCGCGTCGTCGAACCCAAATATTTACCTGAACGACACTGGACCGTCGAATGAGCCTGCGCAGCTGTTGGCGTGGCACAGTTACCTTTTTTATTGGCTCTGGCAACGTCGTGCTCTAAACGAGATATATGATGCGCATCATCTTACCCAGGCTGCTAGCCGGCGCCGCTCTGTTCTGCCTGCCTTTTAGCGACGCCCTGGCCCAGGCCCCTGTGCCTGCCAAACCTGGCGCCGCATCGCCCACCTCTCCCTCCAAACCTATGCTGCCCTCCCCGCTGCCTGCCCACCCGCGCCTCTTTGCCTCCCCGGCCGACTGGGACGCGTTGAAAGCCCGCATCGCCACGGATCCCGTTTCCGCGCGTATTTTTGCCTCGCTTAAGACTCACGCCGAGATGCTGCTCACGGAGCCGACGCTCACTCGCAAAATGGAAGGGCGCCGCCTTCTCCATGTCTCCCGCGACTGCCTGGAACGCGTCAGCACGCTCGCCATGGTTTCGCTGGTCACCGGCGACGAGCGCTACACGAAACGGGCCGTGGAAGAAATGAAGGCGATCGCAGCCTTTCCGGACTGGAATCCCAGCCACTTTCTGGATGTGGGCGAGATGGCGCTGGGCCTTGCCATCGGCTATGACTGGCTCTATCACAAGATGTCTCCCGAAGACCGGACCATCATCCTTCGGGCGCTTTATGACAAGGGCGTCGGCCCCACCTGGGCGGGCAAGGATCAGCCGCACTGGGTGCTGAGCACCAATAACTGGAATCAGGTGTGCGAGGCGGGCATTACCATAGCCGCGCTGGCCATCGCGGAGGATTACCCGGAGATAGCCGAGAAAACGCTGCGTCGCGCCGTGGATAACCTTGGTCGCTGCACGGGCTCCTACGCTCCCGACGGTGCCTATGCCGAGGGGCCGATGTACTGGGGCTACGGCACTTCTTTCCACGTTACGCTTCTTTCTGCCGTGCAGCACCTTACAGGGCAGGCGTTTGGTATGGACGCCTATCCGGGCTTTGACAAGAGCGGCGATTATATGATGCAGATGAGCACGCCGACGGGGCAGTTCTTCTGCTACAGCGATTGCCGCCCCAGGCGTGGATTTGTAGTCGGTCTCTTCTGGTATGCGGGACGCTACGAGCGGCCTGATCTGGTAGGTTTTGAGCTGGAAAATCTTGAAAAGGCGATGTCGAAGTATGACAAGCAAAAGCAAAACGCGGGGATGCGTCTGCTGCCGCTCACACTGTTCTGGTGGAAGCCCGAGCTGAAGAATCCCGCCACGCCTCCCGCCCCCGAGCCGTTGCACTGGCTGGGCCGCGGACCCGTGCCTGTTGCAGTGCATCGCTCGGCATGGAGTGATCCCAACGCCCTGTACGCGGCCATTAAAGGCGGACATCCCGGTTACAGCCACGGCCACATGGACGAAGGCTCTTTCATCCTGGAAAGTGACGGCGTGCAGTGGGCGACGGACCTCGGCATGGAGGAATATCACGCCCTGGAAAGCATTGGCGTGAACCTCTGGAACGGCGCTCAGAACGGTCAGCGCTGGAAGATATTCCGGCTGGGACCGGACAGCCACAACATTCTGCGCTTCAACGGTCAGCATCAGAACATCACCGGCAAAGCGGAGATCGTCCGGTTCAGTGCGAATGGTCCGCAACCCCATACCGTGGTGGATCTCACGCCCAGCTACCCAAAGCAGGTGGCGAGCGTGCAGCGCGGTCTGGCCATGCTGGACGGCAAAGCGTTTCTGATTCAGGACGAATGGAAGACGCTGCCCGCCGGTGGTGAAGATTCCGCGCCCGTAACAGTGGACTGGCAGATGCTGACTCTGGCGGAAAAAGCCACCGTATCGGACGATAAACGCTCGGTGGTTCTGACGAAGAAAGGCAAGACGCTGACGCTCTGCGTGCTCAGCCCGGAGAAGCTGGAGATACAGGTGCAGGACGCCGAAAAGCCCCGCCAACCCTACGACGCCCAAAACCCAGGCGCTAAAATGGTCATCCTGCGCACCGTAACCGATCCCGGCATGGAGGGACACTTCACGGTGCTGGCAGTACCAGGCAGTTCCGGTCCTGCGGCAGATTTTCCCAGACCGGTTTCAGGCTCTGTTCTGGACTGGTCTAAGCCATTGCCGCCCAGTAAGTAAGAGCGAGTGCTCATCGCGTGGGACAGCCAGACATGCACCGCACGAAGCGTGAACGTAGTTTGGCTTCCCACAACGGTCTTGGCCCAGGCAGCGTATACTTTAACATCAGCAGCATGCCCCACTCTCTCCCCAGCAACGCCCCGAGTGACAAAACCTGGGATACGCTGCACAGCCTTCGATTGCCCGACGCCTGGCAGGCAGAGGCCATCCGGGCGCTTCGCGACGGCCAGGATGTGGTGGTGCAGGCACCAACGGGCGCGGGTAAGACGTATATCTTCGAGCAGTATTACCAGCAGTGCCGTCCGGGTGCCGGGAAGCAGATCATCTTCACCACCCCTACGCGCGCCCTGGCCAACGACAAGTATGCCGAGTGGCTGCGCAAAGGCTGGCGCGTCGGCATCACCACGGGTGATCTGGTGTGCGACCCCGGCGCGCCGCTCGTCGTCGCCACGCTGGAGAGCCAGCAAAACCCCACGACCGCCACGCTTTATGTTGTCGACGAATACCAGTGGCTCGCCGATCCCATTCGCGGCAACCACTACGAAGGCGTTATTATGTCCCTGCCGACCACGACGCAGCTTCTGCTGCTCTCCGGCAGCGTGGCAAACCCCGATAGCGTGCGGCAATGGCTGGTGCGACTGGGCCGCAACGCCCGGCTCATCACAGTAAAGGAGCGTCCCGTTC
>JBGGNE010000032.1:0-7287 GCA_041287705.1 Methylacidiphilales bacterium
CCTCTAAACCGACGCTGGCGCAAACGCCCGAGGCGAAGCCGGTCGAGAATGCCGCGCCGCTGAATCCGGACGCCTCTGCTCACGCGGAAGCTGTCGCGGCAGAGCAGCAGCAGGAGGGTCAAGAAGGCAAACGTCCCAGAAAGCGACTGAGCACCGCTATGGGCGCCGCATGTCTTGCAGGCGGCGTGCTGGGTCTGGCCGTGCCGCTTCTGCCCGGGTGGCCGTTGCTGATCATCGGCGCATCCGTACTGGCCCACACGGTACCGATCTTGTCCAGAGCCAGCAAGTGGATGGAAGAACGCTTTCCCGATGTTGCCGAAGGCGCCCTGGATTTTGAACACCGATTTATGACGGATTTTGAAAAGCGCTACCCTGACGCGCCCGCTGCCGCCACTGCTGCAGTGCCTGCCGAGGCCACAAAGGATATTGCGGCGCCCGGGACCACGGCCGAAGCTGCCAGTCCGGGCGATAGCGACGCGGCGCCTGTGACCGGGCAGAAATGACAGACATTATGGACGAGGACAGGATGAATGCCAGGGCCCGCATGGACTCGGCCTTGAAAGCTTTAACCTCCATTCCTGGTCCACCAGGTCTATTCATTCCATAAAGTCTGTCAGTCCTGCGCCGCGTCCGTGTCGGTATCCTGCTCAGTGATTTCGCTCTGAGCTGTCTCCTTGCCGTTACTCTGCGCCGTGGTCTCCAGGAAGAGCGACTGCCAGTCTGCCACACTGAGGTGCTCCGCTCTCCGTGAGTCCTTAACGGGCAGCAGATTGCTGAGCTTCTTTCTGCGCTGAGAAAAGCCCTGTTTGACGAATGCGGCGAATTTCGGCCACGCCTCGTCGGTAATCTGCAGGTTTCGGCGTTTGCGGAATCCCAGCACGGCGGATTCGATCTCCGGCTGCGGATAGAAGACGCCGGAGGGGAGTTTGCGGATGAGCTGCACGTGGCACAGGCTTTGAATGAGAACCGACACGGAACCGTAATCCTTCCCGCCATGCGGGGCCACGATGCGTTGTGCCATTTCGAGCTGCAGCGTAAATAGCATTGCCTCGGGCGCCGGGTTGCGGCTCAGCAGCGTCATCAGCAGCGGCGTGGAGATATTATAGGGCAGGTTGCCTACCACATACACGGCGGTTTCGGCGGGCAGGGTGGGGATTACCTCGAGCGCGTCTCCTTCCATCAGTTCGAACTGGGGAGGGGACAGATGCGCGAAGTGTTCTTTCAGAAACGCTACCATGCCACGATCCTTCTCTATGCAGGTAACGTGGCATCCCGCCTCCAGCAGTGCGCGGGTAAAGGCTCCCAGGCCGGGTCCGATTTCCAGAATGTGGTCGGGCTGCTTGGGCTGCGGCGCTTCAGACGTCGCGGAGGGGGCCGTAGCGGCGGAGGTGGCGGCTGCAGCTCCGGCTTTGGGGCTGGGGGTGGAGACCGGCGGGTGGATCTGCCGCATCGCATCCTGTACCAGGCAGGCGCACAGATTTTTGTCGTGCAGGAAGTTCTGGCCGAATTGTTTCAGCGGGCGCATGCCGCGTTCTTCCAGGATGCGTTTAATTTCGGACAGCGTCATGATGCGGGGGAATCCATAGTGCGGGGGGAGGGAGGCGGCTGCAGTGTGCTGACAGGCGAGGAATGGGGTTATCTTATCAGGCCAGCTCAACCGCGTCACCGACTTCGATGCCGAGATTACGAGCCAGTCGCACGGTATCGGCGGGAATGGTCTTGCGGCGGCTCAGGATGTCATCGAAATCGCGCAACTGCATGCGGCCGTTCACCTGCGCCACCATTACGCCTCGCTCGCCCTGAGTAAGGGCCAGGATTGCCATTTCGCCCATACGACTGCCCAGAAAGCGGTCGAAATGGCTGGGAATACCGCCGCGCTGCACGTGGCCCAGCACGGTCAGGCGCACATCCTGTTGAATCTTGCCCTTGCCGGTGTCCATCAGGCGCTGCATGAACTCGTGGCCCGCGCACACGCCTTCCGCGACGATAATGACGCAGTTGGTGTGCTTGGTGCGGAACCGTACGTCCAGCAGTTCCACAATGCGGTCGTAGTTCAGCCGGTACTCGGGGATAACCGCGACCTGGCTGCCTGTGGAGATCGCGCTCATCAGGGCCAGATAGCCGGACCCTCTGCCCATGACTTCCACGATAAAGCAGCGGCTGTGAGAGGACGCCGTGGCCTTGATCATGTCCACCATGCTGATAATGGTATTGAGGGCCGTATCGACGCCGATGCCGATTTCCGTGCCTGCTATATCGTTATCGATGGTGCCGGGCAGGCCAATGATCGGAACGCCAAGGCGGTGCAGGGCACGGGCGCCGTTCAGCGATCCATCGCCGCCGATGACGACAAGCCCTTCGATACGCTCTTTGGACAGAATTTCGACCGCGCGTTTCTGCACTTCCAGCTCATGGAATTCCTTGCAGCGACTGGTCTGCAACATGGTGCCGGCCAGACGATTAATGCCGCTGACCATCAGGTTGGTCATCGGCTCGAAATCGGATTCCAGCAACCCGGCATAACCGTTACGAATGCCAACGACTTCAATGCCGTTATTAATGGCCGTGCGCGTGACAGAGCGAATCGCCGGGTTCATGCCGGGCGAATCCCCGCCGGAGGTAAGGACTGCAATGCGTTTCATTTATGGAGTGGAGCGAAAGGTGTTAAGTGGAGGATAAAAATGGAGTGTGACAAGGCGATTAGTGCTGCGTCGGCTCAGCGTAATCTGTTTCGGGCGGAAAGTATGTATGATGGAAGCAAGCGCCGAGAAGCATTAAAAGCATGAGGATAAGGCCTGTCCTTATATTGATAATCCCTGCTCCAATCAGCAAGGCAATGGGAGCTAAAGTAAAGGGTAATCCGTATATAACGATGTCTAATAGATCGGTACTGCGTGGCACCAGTACACAAATATGCTGAAGCAGCCAAAGACAAGAATGCTCAGCAAAGCAATCATTTGCCAGGTGATTGTCTTTACCGGCTGTATTATCATGCGTTAGATGGTTGGTTTAAACGCTTGGATATCAGGGAATACAGAGATCGTATTCTTGAACAAGGATGTCGGGTGAAATCTGCAATGCAGGTCCCAGTTTGTGTATCATAGGCAATGTAAGGTGGCGTTTTCGTTCTAGTACTTCGCGTACTGTCTGAATATCGCCAATGTAGGGGATCAGGTCCTCGGGCCTTAGTTCCTGATCTTCCATGCGGCATAAGATGGAACCAATGGGGCTGGGAAGGCCTATCGGAAATGCTTTCTCCTCATAATCGCTTATTATGAGACCAAGGATTTAAGCCTCATCATCTTCTTCGCTTCCTTCGGGGGCATTCCAGATTTCCCACAATCGAGCCAAAGCCACTTCGTTTTCAGCGTCATTTTTGATGCGTTTGAGCTTCATCGGCGTAGATCGCCGGCAAGTCGTCTGACTTCGGTTATCGCGGCTCTTCAGGCCGCAGCTTTTGTGTCTATAACCCAGGCCTTTCAGTCTGGGCTATAGGGTGCCGCGCCGTTGACGCTTAAGATGGCGTACGCAGGACAGGGATCCTGTAACCAGCTCGTACGCCACCCCATAATGCTCTTTCCAGCTCTACTTTCCTGCGTCCTTAGCCGCATTCACCGCCGCCAGAGTGCGCAGTCTCAGCGCGTTGAGGCGGATGAAGCCGGTGGCGTCGCCCTGATTGTAGGCGCCGGCGTCTGCCTCCATGGTGGCGACGTGCGGGTTGTAGAGGGAGACGGGACTCTTGCGGCCGGCCGTGATGATGTTGCCCTTGTAGAGCTTCAGGCGCACGGTGCCGGTCACGTTCTTCTGGCTTTCCTGAATGGCGGCCTGCAGGAACTCGCGCTCCGGGGCGAACCAGAAGCCGTTGTAGATCAGCTCGCTGTACTTGGGGATGAACGAGTCGCGCAGGTGCATCACTTCGCGGTCCAGCGTCAGCGTCTCCACCTGGCGATGGGCGAAGTGAAGGATGGTGCCGCCGGGGGTCTCATAGACAGCGCGGCTCTTCATGCCGACGAAGCGGTTTTCCACCAGATCCACGCGGCCGATGCCGTGTTTGCCGCCCAGCTTGTTCAGGCGACGCAGAACGTTGGCGGGGGAGAGGCGCTCGCCGTTGATGGCCACGCAGTCGCCGCTTTCAAAGTCCAGTTCCACGTATTCGGCTTCGTCCGGGGCTTTCTCCGGCGAGACGCTGAGCTTGAACATGTCGGCCGGGGGTTCCGTCCAGGGATCTTCCAGAATGCCGCTTTCGAAGCTGATGTGCAGCAGATTGCGGTCCATGCTGTAGGGCTTGGCGGCGGTGACGGGTACGGGAATGCCGTTCTTTTCCGCGTAGGCAATGAGGTCCGAGCGGCCCTTAAAATCCCACGTGCGCCAGGGGGCGATGATCTGCAGGCTGGGAGCAAGCGCGGCAAAGGTGAGCTCGAAGCGAACCTGATCGTTGCCTTTGCCAGTGGCGCCATGGGCCACGGCGTCGGCGCCTTCAATCCTGGCAATTTCCGCCTGACGCTTGGCGATGAGGGGGCGCGCGATGCTGGTGCCCAGAAAGTACTGGTTCTCGTACAGCGCATTAGCGCGGATCATCGGGTAGATGAAGTCGCTGGCGAATTCTTCGGTAAGATCGTCGATGTAGGCTTTGGAGGCGCCGGTGCGCAGCGCTTTTTCTTCCAGGCCGTCCAGCTCTTCTTCCTGCCCGATATCGGCGCAAAACGCGATGATCTCGGCGTTATATTTTTCCTTAAGCCACTTAAGGATGATGGAGGTATCCAAACCGCCGGAGTAGGCGACTACTATTTTCATAAGTTCTTGAGAAAAGGGGGAAGAAAGGAGGTAGGAAGTAAAGAAAGCGCGAGGCGCCAGGTGGCTGGCTACGCTGGTTGAAGAGTTTCCAGTTTCGGCACGGGCGCAGTAACATCAATAATGAAATCGTGATAATTGCGTAACGACGCGCGATGGGCGATGCTGACAATGGTGATGCCTGGCACCAGTTCGCGGATCTCGTCGTACATCTTCTTCTGTGTCTCTTCGTCAAGGGCTGAGGTTGCTTCGTCGAGGAAAAGCCAATCGGGTTTGTGCAGAAAGACGCGGGCAAAGGCTAGTCTCTGTTGCTCGCCAGGGGAAAGGACGTTGCCCCAGTTTTCTGTATCGTTCAGCTTGTCGATTAACGCTGGGACGCAGGCCCGCGTCATGGCGGCCTGTATCAGTTCATCTGAAAAGTCGCCTGACTCGGAGGGATAGCTTACAGCGCCGCGCAGCGTATCAAGCGGCATATAGGGTTTCTGCGGAATCACCATCATGCGGTTTCCTTCCGGAATGGTGATTTTACCGCTGGCAAAGGGCCAAAGGCCCATAAGGGTGCGGAAAAGCGTGCTTTTGCCGCTGCCGGAAGGACCTGCCACCAGCAGAGACATACCGGGCTTTACCTCAAGGTTCAGGGGACCGAAAAGCTTGCTGCCTCCTGGTAGAGAAATATCGCTGCCGACAACAGTCAGCGGAGAACCTTTGGCTGTGCTGCTGATGAGAGCGCCGCTGTGTATGCGCTTGGTTTCCTCCACCACATCCAGGTAGCCGTTCAATCGGATGACGATAGAGCGCCACAGGGCAAGCTGCACGTAAGCGTTCAGGAACCACGAAAGCGAAACACGTACGTTGTCGAATGTACTGGCGATACGCATGAGTGTGCCCAGAGTAATCTGATGAGCAAAATAGCGTGGCGCGCACACCACGAACGGAAAGATAATAGCGAGCTGATTGTAGATGCTTTGGTGCAGCACCAGCCATTTCATGCGGTTCATGTACACGTTGAAGTTCTGATACACATAGGCAAATCGGCCTAATAGGCGCTTTTCTTCACTTGCTGCGCCTCGGTTCAGGGCAACTTGCTCGCTGGTTTCCCGGAGGCGTATCAGGGCAAAGCGCATGTCGGCCTCGTAGCGCTGTTGGTCGTAATTAATACCAATCAGTGCCCGCCCAATCAAATGGCCGACAAAAGTACCTATAATGGCATAGGCCAGACAGGCCCACAGCATATAGCCCTGGATATCGAACCCACCCACTATCACGGGCGGCATGTCATTGATCTCGCCGGTAAGTGGAAGAGGTATTTTGATGTCGTAAGGGGTGCCGCCAATATTCAGTGAGCCGGAGATCTGCCAGAGAATGATGGTAAATGCGACGAGATTTCCCAGTCTGCCCAGGAAGTTGAAGAACAGATCCAGGGTCCGGTCGACGAAATCGCGAATGTCATCCGTTAGCCGCTGATCGGGGTTATCGGTGGCTTTGCCGGTGAGGTGCCAGTAGTAATAGCTGTTATCGGACATCCACTTCCCGAGGTATTGCTCCGTCAGCCATTTTCGCCAGCGGTTCTGCAGCCACTGCTGGAAGTAAGTGCTGAGGACCGCCAGCAGGATGTAGGCGATAGCCAGGTAGGTAAACGTCAGCATCAGATTCCAGAACGCCGGCTCGTCGTAGTTCTGAATCGCGTCGTAGAAGGGCGCTCGCCATTTGTTAAAGCGGACGCTGAGGTCCACCTCTACATAGGTGAAACCGAGCAGGATGATGAGCAGCACCCATGCAAAAATCCACATTTTGCTTATCCAGAAGGGGTAGGCCAGCCTCCAGAATTCTTTAAGCCACGTTGGAACAAATGGGGCCAGGATTTTACCGAGAAATCTGAGGGTAAACCTGAGGGTAAGCATGTGGGTAGGGTAGGGGGAGAAAGGAGAAATGGATGAACTAGCCGGCGTTGGCTCAGCCTCGCTGCTGCATCATAAAGAGTGCAGAACGAGAATCTGTACCACCACGGAGGAAAAAGTCCAGCTTAGGCCGCACGGGTTGGTGGCTGAACAGGTTTGGGCCACTACCCCACTGGATTGGGATAAAGAGGATGCAGCAAGCGGGCGCCACCGCTTTCCATTTGCGTCAGTACGATCATGGGCGACAATGGTAGTTGTCGCAGTTCGCTTTCGTATTAGACCGCATCCCTGCACCGCCACCTCTGTTGATGTACATGAAAAAACGTTTAGCCTTGAAACTATCCGAGCATCTGTCTCTGTCCCGCCCTCGGTCCTGGCTTTCGCCCCTGCCTCTGTATCTCCCCCATCTTGCGACCGCTATTGCGATCACGTTAAGCGCGGCATTCAGCTTCCTGCCCTGTACTCCTGCGTCTGCAGCGGACGCACCGAGGGAGACCGCATCTGCGACCAATGCGGCACTGCCCACGCCAAAAGAGCCGCGCGCGGTCTCTGTTCAGATGCCGCAGTTGGAGCAAGTCTTTGCATCGCCCGACTTCGC
>JBGGNE010000033.1:0-24495 GCA_041287705.1 Methylacidiphilales bacterium
CTTCCAGATCGCCGTCCGGAGCGTTGCGTACGTTGGGGAGCTCTTTTGCCTCGGTGGAGATGGGTTTGTAGGTTGCCGGGATCGGTTTGGCCATCAGCCCGTCTGTGGTATTAAACTTCACGCGGATCTTATCGCCTTCCACAGTCATGGAGTCGTACACAGGGCCGCTGAACGAGACCTTTTTGCCGTACGTTTTGGCAAACGCAATGCGCGCCAGACGATCGCCCACATCCATTTTGTTGGCGGGGTGAATATTCCCTTCTTCGCCAATATCGATAAGGATGGCCTGGCCGGTATTCGGCAGGCTGAGCGCCATGGTCTGTGCTTCGCGGACTTCGCTGTGCCAGTCATTGCCGGGGCGGGTTCCGCGGCCTGCGTTGTTGGCGATCTGGCAGAAGTAGAAGGGGAAATCGCCCCGACCCCATTTGGCGCGCCAGTCGTTAATAAGAAGCTTGAACGCAGCGCGGTATTGGTAGCCACGGTTCCAGTTACCTTCGCCCTGATACCAGATGACACCCGCGATGCCGTAGCCCAGCACAGGGCTGATCATGCCATTGTAAAGATAGGAGGCGGTATTCTGCGCGTCGTAAGGTACGGAAGGGCGCGCCGGGCAGGATGCCTTGGCGGCATCATCCATCGCAGGCAGATCGAACTCCGCCTTTGCCAGCCATTCGCCTTTCAGCATGTGGTGATTGGCCTGAAACTTGCCGCGATACGTCCCCTGATCCGGAAAGATGCCCATGCCGCCTGCGGGATTAAAGACGCGCACCGCCAGAATGTTATCGCCCTGCAGGACCAGATTACCGCGCACGCCGTAGCGGCGGTTTGTCGCGATGACATTACCGGAGGCTATCTTCTTGCCGTTCCAGTACACGTCATTGGAGTCGCGGATATCGCCCAGAAACATATCGATGCCCTTGCCTGGATGCACATCATCGACCGGCGCGGTAATTTTCCGTCGCAGCCACACCGCGCCCGCGTCCGGAAGTCCGCTGGCGGAAAACAGACCGGGCAGTGTTACGGGCTTCCAGTCGGCGGTATCCACGTCGGGACCGGCAAAGCGCTCGATGGTGGCGGCGTCCGGCGTCCGATCCTCGCGGCTGTATTTCTTCATCCAGGTGGAATACATCTCCGGGTACGCGTCCGAGGCGGCGCGGTCTGCCTGGGCTTTGTCTTTGCCGGCTTTCAGTTCGGGGTTGGTATCCAGCGCATCGGAGCTCGTCCAGGCTTCCACCATCGTGCCGCCCACGCAATCATTCAGCAGGCCCACCGGAACGCCCAGTTCGTTCTGCAGCTTCTTGCCATAGAAATAGCCCACCGCAGAGAAGGCGCCTGAAGTTTTCGGCCCGGCCAGTACCCATGAGCCCTCCACATCATCCAAAGGCTTGGGCGATGTGGTGAACTTCACCTTAAACTGGCGCAGCATGGGATTCGTGGAGTTTGGCACTTCCTCTTTGGCCACCGGGAAAGCGCTGAGCGGGAAATCCATGTTGGACTGACCGCCGCACACCCATACCTCACCCACCATTACGTCCTTTATCGTCAGCTCATTCCTCGCCTTTGCCACAAGTTCGTAGGGGCCGGGCTGCTCCATGGCCTTCAGGTTGAGTTTGACGCGCCACTTGCCATCGGCCCCGGCAGTGGTGCTGGCGGTTACGTTGCCCAGAGTTACAGTGACGGCTTCGCCGGGTTCAGCCTTGCCCCATACCGGCACATTGTCGGATTTCTGCAGCACCGCGTGGTCGGAGAACAGGGCGTGCAGTTTAACATCCGCCCGAGCTGCCGTTGCCGCGAACGCCAGGCTGAGCAGCAGAGTGGAACCGAGCATGCGCAAGACGTATCGACCGGAAAGCCTGGGGGATAGAGCCATGCAGAGCAGGATAATCCGCAGTGCATTCATTGCGACGCAAGATGCAGGCAAACTGTTGACTTAGACCAGTCCGCATGCGAATTGGTCTAAATGATCAGAGCGCTTTGGTTAAATGATTTTGAAACTTTGCTTTGCAAAGTATGCTGGAATGGGTTTTAGTTTGCAATGCAAAGCAACCACGCTCAACAGAACGATGACCATGCTCTCCCTGTCAGCAGCGATACCGCTGACGCTGTTTCCTCCGGCGCTTATCCCGCTTCCCACACATCAGCTTCGGCTGAATTGAACGCTGTGTATTCCGCGCAATCCGAGATGGATGAAGCCCGCTGGCTTCAACATTATCGCAACAATCAGTTGAACCGATCGGAGCCGGACTGGACGGCTCCGATCACCATGACGCCCGGGCAGGTGAAGGTGCTGGCGCGAAGCATTGCGCAGTTTCAGCTGGGCGATGGCGGCGGGCCGGGATGTCTGATTGCGTGGAACGCGCAGTCGTTTCGCGGCAACACCGCCGGTACTCAGGAGCTGGTGGATCTCTGGTTCAGGGAAGAGAAGGAGCACTCCCGGCTGCTGGGTTGTCTGCTGGCGCGACTGGACGGCACGCCGATTTCCGGGCACTGGAGTTTCAGTTGCTTCTGCTGGGTGCGGCGTGTGATGGGAGTGCGGTTCGAACTGCTGGCGTTGCTGCTTACGGAAATCGCCGCGACGATCTACTATAAGGTGATGCGGCGCCATACTCCCGACGCAGCGGTGCGGCAGGTCTGCACGCTGATTCTGCGTGATGAGGGCGGCCACATTGCGTTTCATCGCGACCGCATGGCGCGCGCCGCGTTTGAGGGACGGGCAAGCTATGGCTGGCTGTGGGAGGCATGTTTTCGCACGCTGGGTCTGGGCGCGGCCACAATGCTGTGGGTCAACCATGCGCGCAGCCTGTGTCCGTTTGGAGCCACCACGGTCGAGTATTACGGTGAAGTGTGGCGCGAGATGTCTACCTTTCTGCGTCGCCTGCGCCGCGATGCACGCCGGCTGAAGGAGAAAAGCGCGGGAACAAGGCGTGAAGCTTCGGCGGCGGCCCAGCGTCCTAATGACAAGCCGCTCGCCCTTGGGGTTTAAGCCTCGGGGTTGCGCTGACATATTACTCCCCGACTTTGCTGCGGCGTCCCTGGACTGTAAAATCCGTGGCGTCGCCTATAAATACGGTGGACATTAAGGTCGAAGTGGACAATGGATTCAGGCTGCACTTTTGGCACGTATTGCGCCAGTCTCTCCATTCCTCCATTTCCATCCTCATCAGCATCGCCGCTTCTGCCGCCTCATGGGTTTCCTTCGCCGCATCCTCAACCGCATTGCCTTCATCGCCATCGCCTCCGTGCTGGTGCCGTTGGCCGTGCTGCTGGTGTGGCTGTATATGTACGGGCTGCCGGATCAGCTCAAGACAGTTCTGCTGAGCAACCTGGAGCAGCGCGGCGCCATGGTGGATGTGGACCGCGTCCGTATCGATTCTCTGGGCCGCGTTGTGGCGGAGAACGTCACGGTTTTCCGCTCGCAGGATCGCCAGGAGAGCTGGGTTAAGCTGGATCGCGCCCGTGTGGGTGTGGCGTGGCTGAGCTGGTGGCGCGGTCACTCATTCGTCAACTACGCCAGCGTTACGAATGCCGATATCAGCCTGCCTTTGGGGCCGGATGCCAGTATTCCGCTTCAGGCCGTAAATGCGCATGTGGAGGTGGATAAGGATGGCATGGAGATTGTGGACGCGGGCGCGCGCCTGCTCAACTTCGAGCTTAAGCTAAACGGCCGCATCGCTTTCGGCAACAGACCGCCGCCAGTCAATCGCCCGACGCCAACCCCGCAGCAGCAGGATAATCGCGACAAACTGTGGGAGACCTTTCGCAAATACGCCGCGGAGATCACCAGCCCGGATCCCATCCAGATTCAGGTCCACTTCGACATCCCCATGGCCAACCCCGAGCGGACCACCGCCCGGTTCTCCCTGGCCACCTGGAGCGCCATGTGGCGCGGCGTTCCCGTGGACGAGTTCTATGTGCAGGGCGACCTGCGCGACGGTCTGCTGCGCATCACCGACTTCCGCGTCCGGCTGAAGCGCGGGCAGTTCAGCATGCAGGGCGAGTGGCAGACGGCGCAGCGCAACGCCCGGGTCGTCTTCAACTCCAACATGGATTTCACGCCGCTGGCCGCCGTGCTGCCGCCTTCCGCGCGCCCCGCTGCATCCAAGCTGAAGTTCGCGCGCCTGCCGATTATCACCGGCCAGGTTAAGGTGGACTGGGCGGAGAAGTTTGCCATGGATGTTCAGGCGGATCTGGACTGGCAACGTTTCTCCTACGCGGACGTTCCATTCGAGCGCTTCTGCATCATGCTGGCTTATGACGGCCGGCGCCTCCTCATCCCCGATGCGCACATCATCAATCACACGGGCGAGCTAAAGCTGGATTTCTTCCTCAACGGCGACAAGCGGCTGGATGGCCCTCTGACACCCGCCGCCGCTGCCGGACCCGCCGTGCCGGAGATCCGGGGGCGATTGCGCAACACACTGGATATCACCTCGCTGAAGGGCCTGCTGGGCGAGGGGTTCGACCGCTTCCTGGCCAGTCTGGATTTCCCGAAGCGCGCACCCATTGTCACCGCGACTGTCGAAGGCAACACGATGAAGCCCGATGACTGGCTGGTCACCGGAAGGCTGGATGCGGGGGCATTTGCCTACAAGAAGGTGCATATCAACGAAGCTACGGGCGACTTCACCTTCCGGCAGATGAAGCTGACCATGCCTGCGCTGAGCGTAAAGCGTAATGAAGGTACGGCTGTAGGTGGCCTGATTTATGATTTCCGCAACAAATGGTGTCAGATCAATAACATAGCTTCGACACTGAGTCCCTACGAGGTTGCACCGTTCTTTGGCGATAAGTTCATTGAATATATTCGCCCGTATCGTTTCGATCGCATTCCCGCTTTGCGCGTTAATGGCATGATCGATCTGGATGAATATAATCGCGCCGAATCCATATCCGACTGGGTGATGGAGATAACATCGCGCGGCAATATGGAGTGGGAACTGTTCAGGATCCCCTTCGTCTTTAATCAGCCGCGCGGCAGGCTGCACTTTCTGAAACGAACGCTTAAGGTCACGATCGATAATTCCGGAATGTTTGGCGGCAAACTTGCCGGAACGCTGGACTTAAACCTGAAGCAGAACCCCGCCCTGTACAATCTGCGTCTGGGTCTTACCACGGTAGACTGGGCGCGACTGATGCGCACCTGCTTCCACTATGAGAAGAACAGCGGCACGATGACAGGCGCCCTGGAACTGGGCGGCGTAATGGGCAAGCTGGATACCATGAAAGGCCGGGGCAACCTGGTCATCACCAACGGCTTTCTGACAAACATTCCCGTGCTGGGCGGCCTCTCCGCGCTGCTCAGCAGCATCGTGCCGGATTTCGGTTACGCCAAAGCCACCCGCGCCGAGTCCTCTTTCAATATCACGCGCGGCGTGCTGTATACGACGGATCTGGATATGCACGGCGAAGGTTTTGCCTTAATAGGCGAAGGCTCGTATTCCTTCGTAAAAGATTATCTGGATCTGAACATGCGAGTGAATGTGCGTGGCCCCATAGGCACGCTTATGTATGTAGTATCCAAACTCTTTGAATACAGAGGCACCGGCCCGATGAAGAATCCTAAATGGGTTCCCCTGAATTTTTAGAAGCATATCGACAGCAGCGGTTCAGTTCGGTAACGTCAATTTTGCTATTATTAAAGTAGACAGACAGAACTTAACCCTGACCCCATGGCCGACTCTCCCGCCACGCCCCCGGTCACACGGTTGCTTGCGCACGACGACGATGCGCCATCGCCGGTGCAGGCGCCGTGGTATCGCCGCTGGGAAATCATGGTGCCGCTGGCATTCGTCATCGTTCTTCTGGCGCCTGTGGGTGCATGGTACGGGGTAGGCGCTTTGGCGGAGTGGAGCTTCGATCGCTTTCTGGCGCGTCTGAACTCACAGGGTTACACTACGGATCGTAACCCCTATTACCTCCAGCAAAGCCGCGAGTGGCTTGCCGCCCGGGATGCCGACCCGCTGCTCAGCCATGCGCCCGTGCGTCTTGCTCTGTACGGTGCGCGCATTGCTTCGCTCAATCCCGCCACGCGCAACCTCGAGCGTCTGCCTGGGTATGAGTCTGCAAGGTACTCCCTTACGAGTGTGGAGCTTGCCAGCCCCATAAGTATCGACACCATTGACGAGCTTTCCCAGCAGTTGCTGGATCAGATGGAAGCGCGGACCGCCATGATGGAGACCGTACATCAGCCGGACGAAGGTGAGGAAGATACGCTGGCTGATGTCGACAGGCTGCTGCTTCAGGAGGACGTTCCCGGGACCGGCCTTGTGCTGGCGCTCTGGCCCGCGCGCCTGCCCGGCGTGCATGGTCTGTACCGGGCCGCCCGATGGCGCTACATCCTGGGGATCGATGCCGAGTTTCCACTGGAGCCCGACAATCTGCAGCAGCAATTCGAAAGCAAAACCGGGTTTGCACGTGCCATCGACAGTATGTATCTCGCCCACAGCTACGTATATTATCTGCGTGGGCAGCCCTATAAGATCATAACATTGTGGCAGGATTTATATCGCAGACCGGCGCATTATCGTTCGCTGACTGTGAATGTTGCGTTGCTGAGTTACTGCATACGTAGCGACTTATTCAGGCTGGAGCAACTTCAACAATTATGGGACGGGCCTTTCCCGAATGCGGATGATCTTCGGGATCAGGAGTCAGCCCGGCTAAGGGCGTTTCTGGCTACATTAGCCAGGTATAAATCGACCTGTGAAGGCTACGGACATCCCAACATGGATGGCCTGCAATTGCTGACGGACAGCAAGTATAAGCCACAGCGTGACGACCCGACTTTACTGGATCTTCTTCCAAAGAAAACGCGCCTGATGGCAGTGCGTGCACGCGCTTTGCAAAGGCTGGACTATCTGGAACGACTGGAAGCGGGAAGGGGAACCACGCAGTGGCCGGATTTTCGCGACACACGCCAGGATCTGATGTCGGGCAAGTACCTGGGGAACATAGCGTTGAGGGAAGTCTCGCCCATTGCAGGGGACGCCTGTGTCAGGTACATCAACCTCCAGCACGCGCTGCTTGGGTTTGCTCTCTACCGGGCACGCACCGGCCGTCTGCCCGAACGTGCGGAGGACTTCATGACTCCGGAAGTGAAAGCCAGAATCATCCAGTGTCCCTACATGCAGCTTGCCTACCAGGTTAGCCCCACCGGTGTAATCAAAATAGGGTGGGCCTATACCGCTTTTCATCCCTACGAGGCACGACATTTCGTTCCCGTGGAGGTCGTAGCCTATCATCCCGGCGACAAGCCGGTTCGCTTCCCGGTACGTCCGGATAAAGGCAATCCCTCCAATCCGTCCCCTTCCTCTACGGAGCCCTCACCTTGAGCAAGAACGCTGAATCGTCGACCGAAGCAAGGCCCCGCCCCCGCTGGTGGCGGCGGTGGGAGGTTTGGTTGATTATTACGTTGCTGGGAGCGCCTGTGCTTGCGGCAACGATGTACTATGGGCTCGGCAAGTATGCCGTCTGGGTTGCGGACAGGTACGTTGCGGCGAAGCGTGCAGAAGGCTATGCGGTCACGCTCAACGATTTTCACGCTCAGAAACGCAATGAATGGCAGGCTGCCCGCGATGCATCTCCGTTGCGCACGGCTTCTGTCCGGCTGTCGCTTTATGGTGCCCGCGTAGCCAGACTAACCATGACGACTGGCCTGGTGAATGATCCCGGTGAAGTGGACTATGCGTACTGGATGCAGTTTCCGCTGATGCGGACCTCTCAGTTGGAGGAAGAGGCTCAGTCGCTGGAACAACAACTCAGCACAGGTCACGTGATTTTGCCTGAGCAGCCGGCACCTCTTCATGGCGAACCGATTTCCCTGATCATGCCCGCCAATATCCAGATCAGGCAGTGGCGCAGGCATTTGCCGGGGACGAATGGCCGCTTTATGGCGTACTACGAGCGTACGCTGCTGGAGATGGATCGCCTGTACCCGCTCCAGCATATCAACACGATAAACCAGGAGGATGAGATTCAGCGGAACAACATATTCCAGCGCGTCTTTTTAGCGCATCGCGCGGCCTTCCTGCTTTTGGGGTGGGTGGAGGAAGCCGTTGCGCTGTGGGAAGAAAGCAGCCGCATGCAAATGATGCCGCCGGGTCTCGAGGATAGTTATTCTGAGCGTAAAAGGGACACCGAAATGCTGGGCTCCGCCATCCGTTACGGTGCTTTTCAGGAAGGACATCTACGCAGGCTGCTTGCCTCCACCGTCTACTCGGCGGATCAGTTGCGTGATTCGTGGAACTTCACCTTTCAGCGGAAAGTCGCCATGCTGGGGCTGTGCACCGGGGATCCTTATCGTCGTAATTTTGCGTTGGAAATAAGGATGGTCCGTCTGTGGCAAACGGGAATCTCGTCTGTTCACTCTCTGAAGGAAGTGCTGCCTAATCAAATGAATCTGATCATTCTGAAGGCGGAATGTGAGATTGATGAGCAATATCACCGCGACCTCCAGGCGCTTCGCGGCACCCAGCAATGGCCCGAACCTCCCGAAACCGGGCCCAACAGATTATTTGAGCTGCTATCCTACATCAGGAATAAACCGGACTGGACCACAAGCTACTCCGTTGCCCTGGACAATAATCTGCGGCTCGGGCTGCTCGCATTCGCTCTCTACAAGGTGCGCACGGGCAAAGTGCCTGCCACGCTTTCGGAATTCATGGATGCCGAGCCCGCCTTTGCGGAGAAGCTGATCCATATACCCCACGTAGAGCTTGTCTACAGCACGAACTCAAAAGGTGTCGCGAATCTGGAGATCCGTGCCGACAAACTGCGCAAAGCGGGCATCTGGACCCGCAACCTGATCGTGTATGAACCCAGGAAAACGCCGGCTCGTTTCCCTCTGCTCCCCAAGGAGCCCGTTGTTCCCTGAACCACCTTCCGTGATCTATCTTAATGCGTAACGTCTTCCGTCATGATAATGCGCCAGCGGTAGGGGAGGGGGTAGGTCATGGCGGGGTGATAGTCGGCGTCGATGGTGTCGTCCAGGGTATTCAGGACGCCGTCGCTGGTGGTGGTAACGGTGGCGCTTACCTTTTTGATGTTGCCGGGGACGCCGTCTTTTCCGGGTTCGATGAGTCTTTCCACAAGATAGCGGCGGCGCACTTCGCCGGTGATGACATCGCCGGGCTCGTACGTGCCGTAGTTCGTGTTGTAGATGGCTTTCTTGATAGTCTGTGAAACGACCCAGATGGAGAACGTATTGCTCTGCGTCGTTGTGGCGCCGATGATCTTGCGAAACAGATCGTTGCGGCTCTGCGCGGCAAGGGGAACTCCCCGGTAGGTGAACGCGGCGATATCTGGTACGTTTGCCAGCTGTCCCGGCACCATGAAGGGGCCTTTGCTGGCCAGGTAGGCTTGCACGGCGTTGGTCAGGCCGAGGGCGTTTGCCGTGGCGTAGACTGGATCGTCACCCGTGTAGCTGTTCGAAGCCTGGACATCTTTAAAGAGTGCCTGCAGCGGGGCGAGACGCTCCGGTCCGCTCTGAATGACGCCTGGTACGGACTCCGCGAAGGGATAGGGCACGCGCGGATTGTTGATATTCAGACGGCCCTCCGTGCTGCCACCGCTGGTGAGCTGGCGCAGAGGCTTCGGATTTGCGGTGGGGGTGTCGCGGTTAATAAGAGGGTCCGGCTCCTGCGGCAGAAAGGGGATTGTGAAGAGATCCAGTATCATCCAGTCCGGGTACGCTCCCTTGTCCGTCTTCTGGCCGGGACCGGTGGCCGCATCGAAACAGATGGAGCGCCACGGGATGCCTTTATTCAGGATGGGATTGCTGTTCATCGTATCCGGGATCATGCCGGTGCGGAGATTGTTCAGAGCACCCAGAGAGGGCAGGCGGGCCTGCTTGGGGATGCGGATATCCTGCAGAGGCAGCCAGACAGAGAGAGGATCGCCGCCGCCCGAGGGCTTGTACTCGGGGTTATCTCCATCAATGGCCGCAACATCCAGATCCATACGGCGGCCGCCGAAAGGCGTCGGAGGAGGATAGATCAGTGGGAAATCCGGATCACGCACGGTCATGGCGCCTTTGTTATAACCGCGCGTGTTGCCGTTACCGCTGTTGGGTGTCTGAGTGGTAGCGCCCGCATCCGAAGGCGAACTGCCAACGTGAGGCACCCAGTCACCGGGGAATTTGTTGACCAGAGGATCGGCCACCCGGATGCTGGTAGTGGCAGTTCCGGGAACTCCCAGGCTGAGGCTGATGGGGATGACATTGCCCAGCACTACGTTTGGAATGGATGCCGGGCTTTCGTTGGAGTAACTGGCATAGGGCAGACGCAGTGCCTCCATCGGCACAACCTCAAACGGCGTGTAACCGTCGGACTCATAGTGCGAGGTATAGGAGACGCCGCCTTCAATTTTCAACTCGGTGAGCCCCTGCCTGGTGCGCACGGCGTTCCTGGCATGACGATTCTTGGCCACGCTGTAGAAGCCGGGGTAACACGGTAGCACGCCGCCGATGCCGCCACCGGTATCGCCTGTCGAGTAGGGTCCGCCCACATAGGCCAGGATGGGATAGGCTGTGGTGGTGCTGAGGAGATTGGAGCCCTTGTAGGTGGAGCCAGAAAGCGAGTAGGGATGGTAGATAGCCGCGTTGGGCTGATCCGGGTCATCAATGCCGCTGGGTGTGTTGTAAAGATCAACACCCGCGGGCTGCCCTGTACCATCCAGCAGCCGCAACTGATTGCAGTGCCACCAGCGGAACTGGCCAAGCGAACTTACTGGTAAATCCGCCATATTCGCCCCGATGACGCCGCCGGGGTTGAACGACGAAACCCACTGACATATGGAACCGGCACCAAAATCCAGCGGTATACCGCCATAAAAGCGGGGGAAAAAGAACTCGTACCGCATTTCCAGCTGCACCTGCGGTGTGCTGCCAGTGGCAATCGCGGCGATAACCACCAGCTCGTTCAGCTTGGGGGAGCGGCCAACGCCGGTCACCATCTCATTGCTGAGAAAGCCATTCATCATGTAGGCGGGCAGCGTGTAGGCGCGCAGTTGATCGGCCATGACGCATTTGCCGCAGAGATCCAGCATCTGCAGTACAATGCTGTCGATCTGGCGGAGGCTGTACTTGCCGACAAAACCGCCCCCAAAGCCGTCGATCTTCGGCCAGGTAATGGCGTCGCCCTGAGAGTTAAAACCCTGCAGGTACTTCGCGATGCGCAGCCCCATCGGATAATTAACGCTGGACGTGGTGAACCGTGTGTCGTTCAGATTAAGCGCGGACTGCGGCAGCTCCGCAGTGGCGTTGTAGACCTTGAAGAACGGCAACTGCTTCTGGGTGGGATAAATGTGATCCAGCACGCCCGAGCAGTTCAGCTTGGACACATCCGAGGCGCCTGCAGCTTCCGTGGCAGGGCTCAGCGTATTATTGCCACCATAGGGGCCGACCATCAGATTATAACTGCGGTTGGGCGCGGCTACCAGGCGGTTGACGGGGAAGAGATGGATACGGGGCTCGCCGAACATATTGATGTCCGGGCTGCGGCTGGAATACGTCAGCGAGAAGCGGTTTTTGGCAAGAAAGTCTGAGGGTAAACCTGTCACCTGTCCCACTTCTGTCACGGAGTTAAAACCACGGGTGGCCGCGTAGCCGGCAATTCCCTCCGCGACCGCCTTGGTCATGTCCGGGAAAGCCAGCAGGCTGATCTCCGACGGAGTCCCAAATCCATAGCTGTATTTCTTTGCCGCATTCTGCATGGCAGGGGAGTCGTTCTTGTGACTGCCGTCCGCCGTGTTCACGTTGACTTTGCAGCTTTCATCATCCACCCAATAGGCAATGCGGCCTGTTATGGGGTTGGAGGCGGAAGCCGCCGCGCCGGGATCCGAAAGAACGTTCTTCCAGCCCACTTTCATGGTGCCTTCCACCGTGCCGGTAATGGGTCGAAGCCCGGAGAGCTGTAGTGCGTTCAGGTCAATATTGTTGAGATTAGGCGTTGTGGCGTTGTCTGGACCGGGCATGGCGGAAAACATGTCGTATGAACTGAGACTCACGTCACCGCTGCCCTGTGTTACCGTGAAGACGTGAATGCGTCCCGGCTCCGAAGCCCATGTGGTATAGCGGGAGGAGTTGAACGTGCGACCGGCGTCAATGGTCTCACGAAGCCGCTCCATGGCCGTGTCCGCAGCCAGATCTGCCAGAAGCTCGGCCTGAACGCGGTCCATGGCCAGCCGGGATGTCGCACCTTCCGTACGTGCCATCACAAGAAAAGTAATGACCAGCAAAGTCATCAGGACCACAAAAGCCAGGCAGATCAGCAAAGCGCTGCCACGAAGGGAATCGCGCTCTCTCAGTGGCATTCGACTGACTTGGCGGCGTCTGAAAGGGAAACGAGTTAAACAGAGCCTGCCGAGAGTCATGGCCGTAGTCGTCCACATAAAAGTCAGTGGCGCGCACCGGAAATGCGAACTGCGTGCCGGATTGTAGTTATCCTGTAAATGAAAGCAATATTACCGGCCAGAAAACAAAATGTCCATGTATACATAACGTACACTCACTGACGCAAAGGGCCGCACCACGTCCCACCGGGAAATGGTCGCGATCGGACTGGGCCGCACTGCACTTGCCGCTGCCGCGTGCAATGCGGTGCGATACGGGAGAGACAGCCTTACGGGATAAGCTGAACCTTGGCGCTCTTCAGCATCAGGCGGTGCCTGGCGTAGGGGCCGCTGGCTTTAATCTTGCCCGCGCCGACCTGGCGCTGCCATTCGCTTTCGCTCAGCGTGTTCTCCCAGACTTCAGCAATGCCGGTGACGCGCACTTTCTTGCCGGGGTAGGTGCTGGGCATGGAGATCTCCGAGCCTGCGGGATCCAGCGGGATAATGCGGACGCCGTCAAACAGAATGGTGTCGCCTGCCTTTTCGCGCGTGACCACGCCTTCAATCACAACACGTTTGCCCGAGCATTTGGCGAAGCGCTTGCTGGAGGTGAGGGCTTCGGGGGCGGTCCCTGCGGTAAGCAGGAACAGGGCAATGAGCAGATATTTCATGACGTGGCGTAAGAAAAAAGAAAGGGGATGGATGGGCGTGCGAACGCGCCCTATTCCCTAAAAGATTCCGCACGCTAAGTCGAGGAAGTTGTCGTCGGCACTTTCCCTCTGCCTTTCTGCTCTTGTGCTGCTGCTCCGGTGCTGGTGTCGGGGTGTCTGTTCAGAATTGCGGCCATGTTCCGGTAGGTGCGCACCAGCTCTTCTTCGGATAGCTCCCCGGTCTGACTTTTGCGAAGCTCCGTCTCCATGGCGCCCGCGCGATTGGCAGCGGCCGGGGATCGCGAGGCCCGCCACTTTACCCAGCTGGCGTACGCCTTCGGCAGAATCTCCTTCCGCGGAACGTTGCGGCTCAGCAGGTTAAGGAAACCCTCCGATGAATCCTGACCCAGCAACACCGCGCCCCGTTCTTCACTACCGGCGAGATCCAGGCGCGGCGCCAGGCTGGTCGAGTTTCTCCAGAGGAACAGCACCAGCAAAAGCAGCAGCCCCACCACAAAGCCCAGAAGTCCGTGCTCCCGCACCAGCCACATCACGCCGCGTGTATCCTGAAAGCTCAGATGTCTCTCCAGAAAAAAGATGCGCTCGTGTCCGTCCACAATCCACGCCAGTAAGCGCGGCGCCGCATGCAGCCGCAGGCCGCTGTTGCACAGCCAGTCGGAGGAGGCCGAAACGATGATGCGCCCTTTGCCGACCTTACGCATCGCAATGGCCGGTCTGCCTTCCGGGGTGTTGTACAGCACGATCCAGCCGGGGCTGAGTTTGAGAAAGTTGAGCGACTTCCACGTAAGCTCTTTATCAAGCTGCACAGGCGCTGAATCGGCAAGGGTGGCGATCTCCCGGCGAGGAGGGCGGGCGGGATCGGTAAGCCGTCTGCGCTCAGCTTCGGAACCCGGCCGCACTTCAAAGTTGAGGCCAAGCATCATATCCAGCAGGGCGCCTGCCTTCAGCATGCGCTCGCCCAGCCGTGCGGTGCGTGCGGCGCGGTTGCAGCTTTGTTCCGGAAGCTCGTCTTCGGACTCAATATGCTGCTGCATCGCAAACTTGCGGCTTTGCTCCAGATTGTCCGACGAACGGGGATCATCTGCCAGATTCGCGAAGGCAATGAGGAGGGTCGCGCCCTTCTCCGGAAACTCCTCTACTTTAGTCAGCTCCAGCAGACTAAGGGGCTGATGCAGGTGGCTCAGAATGTAGGTGTAGGTATCAAAACCGGCCAGAATGAACAGGTTTTCCGGGTTGCCTTTCAGGACGCTGAAGTTGCGGTTGTCCTGGCGAACATCCAGGCCGGGGAGGCTGCGCAATGTATCGCTAAGCGCGCGCAGTCCCGTAGGGGTAAGGGACGGCGTGGAATAGTTGGGATAGGATCCGCCGCGTACGAGTTGATGGCGCACGATCGACACGATGCCCCAGATAAACACCGCGGTGAAGAGCAGCCCCAGAGTTACCGAGAACCACGGTGCCCGACTCTGCCGAGGATCGGCGGCGGCTGCTGCTGCGTTGGAAGGCTGGCCTGCATCAGACATGCGAGGCTACCTCAATGTTGCCGTGACGCTGCAGAAAGGTCTCGAAAAGCTGCGATGTGGAAGGATGCTCGCCGTACCAGATGCGCTCGAAGTCCTGAGCCTGCGCATCGAAGGCGGTCAGCACAGGCGGAATGTGGCGCGCTTTCATCTGCAGCTCGCGGCGGTAATTCCGCACCGATTTGGCGCGGGCAATACTGATGAGTTCGCGCCGGGCCAGATGGGCCAGTGTACCCAGATAAAGCGCGCGCAGAGCCAGGCGAAGGTTGCCTTCCATGCGCAGTTTCTCCGCCAGGGCGCGCCATTCGTCTTCGGGCAATGCGCTGGCCAGCACCTGCTCATCGGCGACATTAACGGCCGGCGGCGCTGCCGGAACGGGGACGAGCACGGCTCCCTGGGGCTCCTGTTTGGTTTTGCGCAGCAGAAAGATGCAGATGGCGATAAGACAGCCCAGCGCGCCAATCAGCATCAGGGCCTGGGTCATCGTAAGATTGCCGTATTGCAGAAAACTCCAGAAGGAATTCCCACTGGCTTCATCTCGATCGGCCGCATCCTTCCTGGGCTTGTAAAACCACTCTACCCAGCTCCACAGGTAATCGGTCCATCTCTTGAACCAGTGATTCTGGACGGTCTTGATTTTGACCTCATTGTCGTCGCGCCAGGAGTAGTCCGGTGAGGCAAACACGCGCTCCATGCTGCGGCCGATTTCCTGTGAGCGCTTTTCCAGCGTCGATGTATCGACGGAAGGCGCGGTATTTGCAGCGGCAGATGCGGCCGGCTTGGGCTGATCGGCTGCGTGCGCGCTGTCGCCACCCGTTGTTGCGGTTATCGTGGTCAAAAACAGAAATGCAACGGTGATGAGGCGCGCCACAGCCTTCAGTCCAGGGCGGGCGGCGGCGGGTGCGATGGGCGCGTGAATGCGGTTTCGTTCTTCACGTGCGGCAATTCGGGCGCGAGCGTTGCGTAGCCCCGCCAGCAGGTCATCGCCCGTGTCCCGTGAGAGTCCGTAGAGGCAGCGCAGCATGCAAACCGTCTTCATGATCGGGTTGGCAAAGAAGAACGTAAGCCCGCATACCGCCAGTTGCACCGGCACGGAAACGTAAAGAAACGGATTCTCGTTCATCGGCGACTCAATGCCGGAAATCAGGTGTACCAGCAGATTGAACGCCAGCAGAAGCAGCATCAGGTTAAAGTACATCAACCCATACAGCACGTGTCCAAAGACCTGAATCTTGAAAGCATGCTTCCAGTTCTGGGACGCGAGGCGCATGGCGACCGCAATGCCCTTCGTGCGTTCGGTTGCCGACCCCGTTTCGCCGGTGATAAGGATGCTGATGTTATGGGAAAGCATATAGCACCACGGCCACGGTACCAGAAAGATGGCCGAAAGGGGGAGCGCAAACAGTCCCCACGGCTTCCAGCGTGTTTGGGCGGCTGTCAGGGATGCGACCGTGCGCCACGTCCAGACGGGCGGCGTCCGCCCCAGTCGAAGCGCCCACAGTTCCTGAGTAAATGCAGCCTGCCAGCCGCCCATCCACACATAAAGAAGGGTGAGAACCAGACTTCCCGGCACGATGATATCCCAGGAATTACTGGCCACGCGAACCTCCAGGCAGAAGAAGAGCATGCCTACGATAAAAGGCAGTGTACCAACGGCGTAGAAAAGCAGGATGCGCAGCGGGGCGCACCGTAACAGGTGCACCGCCTCCTCAATCAGATCCAGCGCAGAGCGCTCGGGCAGCCCGTTCTTGGGATTGAGATAGTTCGACATGGCGGGAACTCGCGACGAGGGATCCGTGCCGGACAACTTACCGGGGATATTCGATCAGGGCACGCCAAATCTGCGTGTTCTTCGAGCGAAATGGATGCGACGTGGGAAGAGCTGGTCAGAAGTGCTGTAGCCTGCAGCGCCAGCGACTGGTCTAAGACCATTAGCTTATAACTCTGAACATCACAAAACCGGTTCTTCTTTGTTAAACAAAGAGAAACCGGCTTTGGTAGAAAAGCTCATCCGGAATGTCTCTAAAGACAGATCCGGCCCAGGCAGAAATGCTCTGCTATGTAAGGCGTATTATTGCGCATGAGAAATAAAGCTTTCTCATGCGCAGGACATCGCGAGGCGATGCTCAGGGAAACAGCCCGGCTAACATTTCGGGCAACAGACAGTGATCAAAAAGCAAAATGGCGGATGCCGGATTGCTTAGAAATTTTGCCAGTTGCTCCAGTTACGCCAGTTGCGCCAATTGTTCCAGTTATTCCAGTTGGGCCAGCCGCCGTTACGCCAGCGCCAGTTCGCCCAGTTGGGCCAGCCTACACGGGTGCCTTCCACGGTTTCGTTGGGGTTTACCACCAGCAGCTGATCGCGCGTTTGCTGCATGCGCTCCTTGAAGGATTTTGCGGTGCTGGTCGTGGGGGTGGGGTTAAGGATGGAGTTGGGGTCCACCATGGCGGCTTCGCTCTTGGCGGGCGAGGCGAGGAAGATACCGCCCGTCACCGTCAAAAGGATCGCCAGGGCCTGGCGCAGAGGGCGAGGGGAGGATGGAGGAGTCGGAGATTGTTGAGGTTGATCGCTCATATAGGATAGTAACGGTTAAGGTGCTTAACTTTGGACAAATGGCTGGTGCATTGCGCCAATTACAGATCTTTGCTGGAGTGAATCAGCCCCTTGATTTCCGCTTCTTCCGCCTTGCGCAGCAGAGCGTTGTCTCCGATAAACACCTCCGCCTGGCCGGTCTCTTTCTTGCCGCTGTAGCGGGCGTTGGAAACCTTGCCTTCCCAGAAATAATCTTCCGTATCCTTATCCGGCTTGATGCTGTTGCCGAAGGCAATAGTGGCGGTATCAAGCAGGCGAAGGCTGTCCGGTGTCTTGTCGGTAAAGAGAGACACGCCGTAGAATTTATCGTCCAGGAAATAGTAGAGAATGCTTTCCAGCTTCACCGTGCCAATGGCCAGGTTGTCATCCTTTTTGGAATAGGTCTTTATGACGCCACGGTCATCCACGAGCTTCAAATCTTTCAAGTCAGTCAGCGCAGAGCCGAATTTGATCCCACGGAAACCGTTGAGCGAATCCAGGCGGTTGACGGAAGCGCTGGGCGCTCCCGGGACGTTGGTGGAAAGGGTCAGGGGAGCGTCGTTGGTATCGGCGGGCTTTTCCTGGGCCTGGAGGGCCATGGAGAAGGAGGTGGCGCAGAGTGCGGCCAGGGTCAGGTGGGCCTGAGTACGGATGAGTCGGGTGATGGAGGTTAGCTTCATGCTGCGTTCTTCCATTTTCAGTTTTGTGGCCAGCGAGACGCTGGTTACAGTTCCGCGGTGCGGATTAAGCAGAGTGCAGTGCACATGCCCTCATACAACACATTACACAGGCGTTTTGAGGGCGCCAGTAAAAAAGAGGTGTTAAACAGGGCAACACCAGGCAAAGATTTTTATGATTAATGTAAAAGAAAAGCCTGTTGATAATGGTATACGCTTTGAATGAAGCACAATAGCGATGTATTAACATAAAGACTCGATCCTTCCATTGCTTGTTGTTGATGCATTTTTGTCGCTTTTGCACTCACAACATGCGAGAGGTTCAAATAATGCAGAACGGTAAAAGGTTGCTTGCGTCGTTACTCATTTGTCACAATTTCTCGCCAAGGTTCTTGCGCGTTTGAATTCAAATGTGTAAGAGATTGAGGCGTCGGGCCGAACGTCAGAAACTTGTAAGAATTTTCACGCTTTTTGCGTCTATATTCCTGCGTCTTCTTTCGCCGGCGACGACACACCGCGCCCTCCCTCACTTTTTCTATTTCCATAACCTCCTCTCCCAACGGAGTTTACACCGCATGATCGAAATCAAGCTCGATGGTCCTCTCGGCCCGCACGCCACCGGCGGCTACAAGAACCAGGTCCGCATTATCGGCGTAGGTCATGCCGGTGTTGCAGCTTTGGATTACATTGTCGTACGCGGCTCTGGCGAATGTGACATGACGGTGATCGATACCGATCAGCAGGTCCTTCAGGCCTCCGTTGTCTCGGATAAGATGCTCCTCGGCTTCGAATTCACCCGCGGCCTGGGCTGCGGCGGCGATCTGGAGCTGGCTGAAGAAGTGGCCGCCACCTGCCAGGAGCAATTCTCGCAGATCACCGACGGCGCGGAATATATCCTGATCTGCACCGGTCTGGGCGGCGGCACAGGCTCCGTCTTTGCTCCGGAACTGGTGCGCCACGCCCACAAGCACGGTGCCAAGGTCATTGTGCTGGCTTCCATGCCCTTCGCCTTCCAGGGCCGCCGCCTCTATTGCCAGGCGCTGGATTGCCTGGCGAAGCTGCGCTCCACGGCCGATGCCGTCATGGTCTTTGCGAACGACCGTCTGAGCGGCGTTCCCTCCGTGGCCGGGAATATCCGCCACGGTTTCCATCTCCTCAACCAGTTTGCGGGACGCACGCTGAACTCGCTGGCGCAGGTGCTGAGCAAGCACGGCTTTATCCAGCTTACTTTTGCCGACCTGCGGAGTCTGTTCGGCCGCCTGCACGGCACTGAGGTTATCGAGAACTGCTGGGCCGGCTGCGGAGAGGTGTCGCCGGACGAAAATGATATTTCCAAGCTCATTAATCAGGTCATCGACAGCCCTCTGTTTCAGGACGAGACCGCGTGGCGCAATGCGGATCACGCCGTTGTCTGCCTGACAGGCGGGCGCGAACTTTCGCTTTCGGAAGTCGAAGACATCCTGGCCGAACTGCAGGAGCGCCTGCCGAGCGAACTGCCCGTGGCTGCTGGCACCCACCTGGACGCCTCCGGCGACGGCACGCTGCGCATGACGCTGCTGCTGGCGGCCACATCGGCGCCGGTTGTCGAGATGCTGCCGGGTGGCGAGGACTCCGGAACAGCTTCGGACTACGGTATTTCCGCCGGCGGCTCTGGATCCGGATCCGCCGCCGCCGCGCAGGAGGCCATGGCGTCCACAGGCACTGGTGTCAGCACCGTCACGATTTCACCGCCGCAGAGCAGCACATCCGCTCCAATGGCCGCGCCTTCTTTCCCGGTGCCGGATTCCGTGCCCGTGCCGGCGTCTGCGCCCACGCCGCGCCAGACTTCGCCGCTGATGCCTGCGATGGCATCCGCCGGGGTTTCAGGTACCGCGGGGCTGATGGGGATGACCGCTCTGTCTTCGGGCTCCGGTTCTTCTCCTTCAACAGGAGCGCCGGGTGCAGCTTATGGCGTTCCGCACCAGCACTTGCCGCAATACCTCCTGAATCAGCAACATCCTGCCGCCGCCGTTGAGACTTCCCAGGCGGGCTACGGTGTTGTTCCTCAGGGTGCTGACGAGGATGCGCATCCGCTCTTTTCCCCTGCGGAAGGTGAGGCGTATCCGACGTTTGGCGATCCTCGCCACAGCACTGCGCTGCCTCCCATGCCGTGGGAAAGCACCCAGCCGCAATACGCCGGCGCTCAGCACGGTCACGCCCCGGCTCCTGCCCAGTATGCCGCGCCTGAGTATTATCCGGAGAATCACCACCCCGTGGCCATCTCGGCCCCCGCGCCGGTGTCCTCGGTCGCCTTTACGCCCTACGGTGCCCAGCGACGTACCGCGGCCAACCCGCATTTCTCGCATGTGCTTACCGCGGCTGAAGCGCCCGTCGCTTTCCATCAGGCCGATACCGCCACGCGCGAAGTCCGCAACCGCTTTGAGCGCGCCGATCACACCTATTATCACGGCGAAAATCTCGATCAGCCCACATGGCGCCGTCGCCGCATCAAACTCCGGTAATTCCCGCGTGACGTTGTATCTCTATCAGGATACAACGTCACGTAGATGACATCCTGATGGTTGTCACAGGGGAATACCATGGAAACATCCGCTGCCGACCAACCTGATACGCGGGAGATTCCAACGCCGGAGCGCCCTCCGCCTTTGCCGGAGGGTACTGTTTTGCAGCGAGTGTGGGAGATGTTGCCAGAGTTCGGCTTCATTGGAATTCTCAACATCGCGGCTCTGGCATTTTGTCTGTTCAATACCTGGGTCGTACTGAGTTCCAGCCCGTTTCCAGAGTGGCTGAAGCCCGTTAAGGCGACGGTCACGCGGGCGTGGCTGGATCCGGTATCTGTAGACGCCCAGATCCTCCGAATCACTTTCAGCTTTAACGAAGGGGGCCGCGAGTACACCGCCACCAGCTCGCGTCACGCAGGCCAGAGGGAGGATGTTCCGCCGGATATCCTGAAGCCGTACGCACCAGGTAGCCTGGTGACGGCATTCATTTGGCCCGATAAGCCGGAAACGGCCAGTCTCTTTCCCAGACTTTATACTGACAGGGACGGTATGGTCCTTATTGCGGGAGTTGTTGCCGTTCTGCCCATCTTTGGGCTCGATATACTCGCGGCATGGCTGATCTGGATTGTTGCCGTCCGTCCTCCTGCTGCGGGCTTGCCCTGCATCGTGGTACCTGGCCGGCGTGTATGGGTTCGCCTGCGGTGGAGTCTGGTTTCCTACCCGGCTTTGTCGATGCTGTCCGGCTCATGGGTTTTTGTGTACTTCTGCCTGGATGCGGATTCCCGGCCGCTTTGGCTGGGAATCGTCAATCTCTCCATTGTGGTACTCAACTTCGGCTTCATCACCAGCATGCTCTGGTGGGGCATGCGGTACAAAACTGAGCTTGAAGCTGATCAGGTTAAGGGGACTTTGCGCGTGCCCGTGTTTGACCCAGACGAAATGAAGCGAAAGAAGGGAGAGAGTATGGAGCACCAGACATTGCAACTCTCCGATGTCGAGTGCTTCGCCGTCGAAAAGTATGAGCTAAGAGAAGGAGAGTCCGCTACCCTCAGTGGCGACGCCTGGCTGCTCGTGGTGCGCATGGCGTCGTCCAGGCAATCCATTCCCATTGTGAGATACTCCGAATCGTTCCCGGCCACCGTCATCGGCGTCTACGGCGTACAGATTCTGGCCAGGTGGCTCAACGCCCGGCTTGGCCTGAAATGCGTGAAGAAAGAGGCCGCATTGGTGTCGGCAACCGCAGCTTAACCGGAAACCCTTATGTCCTTGATGCCGCCGCAGATTACGGAGAAGGAGAAGCAAGGCTCGGTGACTTCTACATCACAGACTTCGATCGCGCCGGCGAATGTTCCGCAGAAACGGCCGTCATGGTGGAATGAAGATCCCGGCCCGGCACCAGTGCTGCCGCCATTGCCCGAGGGTTCGTTCCTCTGGCGAGTATTGCAGGCCATGGCATGGCACAAAAGCATGGTCACCCTGCTGGGACTCTTTCTGGTGGGGGGCTGCGTTCTGATCTTCATCTTCATCACACGGGTGGCGCCGCTGGAAGGCGTGCTGAAGCCTGTGGATGCAACGGTGACCGCGGAGGAAGTGGACACGAGCAATCCACCGTACAGCTTCCTGCGCACCACCTTCACCTTCGAGGTGGATGGCAAAAGTCATACCAGCAGCGACGCGCTGGCTCTGAGTCCGGCGAAGGAGATTCAACCGAACGTCGAAAAGAAACATCCGCCTGGCAGTCATGTCACGGCCTGGATGTGGCCCGGTAAACCGGAAACGGCCAAACTTTACCCCAGGACCTTTGCGAAGGATGGCTGGCCCACCCTTGAGCATCATCTCCTGGAAAGCATGCCTATCTTCGCGGGTCTGTTTCTTTACCTGTGGCTGTTCTGGGCCGCCGCAGCCCGTCCCGCAGCCGCAGGTTTGTGTCATCGCGTTGAGTCTGGTCGCAGTATGTGGGTGCGGCTGAAATGGCTGCAGGGCTCGGATAACATCGCGGAAGAAGCATTCGGGACCCTGGCTGCGGTTCTTATCCTGAACCACCTGGGCGCCTTTCAGGACTTCGGCTCCATCCTGATGGTCATCTTTTGCTTATCCTTTGCGACAAGCGTTTACCTGACCTGCACGATGCTGCGGAATAGTCGCAGGCACATTGCTGAGCTGTCAGCGGATCTGCTGGCCCGCACCGTGCGGCTTCCTGTTTACCGGCGTTCTGCCCCGGCCATGGAATACCGCAGCGTGGATCTGGACTCTATCGAGTGCTTCGACGTTATTCCGGAACAATGCCCAGACAGCAATAACTACAGCAAAGACTGGCTGCTGGTCGCGCGGATGAAGCCCACCATGGCGCCCTCGCAACGCGTTGGCTTGTCAGATTCCACCGTGACCGACGGGGAAGTGATCCCCGTGGCGCGGTATGGCAATTTCTTCGGCACCGTGGTGGGTGTCTTTGGCGTGCAGATTCTGGCGCGCTGGCTGAATGACCAGCTTGGATTAGACCATTTCGCCTCGTTAGTTGGGAGGAAAGCCGGGATTGATTTTGAGGTGCAGGCAAGGCGCGGTTGAGAGAGCGACCAAAAGCAACCCGGCTTTCCTCCCAAATAACGAGGCGAATTGGTCTTACACGGCCGAAGCCGTGGCATTGGCCGATAGCGCAGGCACGTGCACGGGTGTCGTGGCAGTGCCAATCGCGCCGGCATAATTGGGCAGCGTTGAGATCTGGCGATGGGCGGCCTGCAGTTGGCCGGAGCGATCCTGCGGGCAGCGGACGACCCAGCAGCGACCGGTTTCGGGGGCAAAGAGGGAGAGTTCCGTGCACAGAAAGTGGCGTTGCAGCGTAGCTTCGATGCTGGCGGCGCTTTCGCCATCCAGCGCAAGTTCTTCGTACTGGCCGGCGCTGCGCATGCCCATCAGGATGAGGCGGCGAGGGTTTTCTGTAAGGACAAGCCAGGCACGCTGGCTGCGAGCCCATCCCTTCATGCCGCCGATAAAGACAGGCAGGGCGAAGGTAATGGCGGCGGATTCACCCAGTCGTGAACGTACGGAGTTGCGATGCGCCTCCGGCAGGAAGCGGCCGAGGCTGTGCTCCGGGCGACCCAACACCAGGGCATACAGGTAGGTGAGCGTAGTGCGGACCTGGCGATACCACCACGGCCCGATGATGGCGACGACGCCCAGCATCAATACGCCAAAGCCCACGAGGATCCAGGGGCTGACGAAGAACGCCACCAGCAGGCCGCCGATGACAAAAATGTCCTCACCCACGCTGAGCGCCGCCCCAGTAAAAGGGATGGGCGATACGGTGGCGAGCACGCGCGTGCCTGCCTTGATGGCATGCGTACCCAGCGCCAGTGTGCCGCACATCAGAACGGCCATGATTTCCGCCTGCGGCGAGAGTTGGCCCAGGGCGGAAAGACCAATGAATGCGGCGCCGAGAGGGCGAATGGCCGTGTGAATCGTATCCCACACTACGTCGAAGCCGCGCACTTTATCAGCAAAGAACTCCAGGAAGTAGAGGATGCCGGATAGCGTGACAATAACGGGATCGCCAAGAACAGCCAGCGCCTGCAGATCCGGCGACAGCGTAAGCCATCCCATATTAATAGAGAGCCCGGTAACGAATACCGTAAGGTACAGGTTAATCCCGGCCAGGGTGGCAAGGCCGAGTGTGGTGGCGAGAAGTTGTAGGGTGACCATGGCAGTAAGAGGAGCTAAAAGCCCGGCTTGGTTGTGCTGATAAGTGCGAATTCTGCCCTGCCGGTTTCTGATCCATCGCCAATGCGATAACAGAACCTTACCCTATGGCAGGCGAAGTGCACACTTCAGGTTACGCGTGTTAGACGCTGTGCGCTACGGGGTTTGCAGAAAAAAGTGGAACAATCTTGAGCGGCAGGACAGGGGACCTCTGCCGCGGGGTCTTGCCGGCATGGCGCCTTATTCTTATGAGCGCCTTCAGCTCATCTTGATCGCTCATTAGAATAAGACCAGTTCGACGAGCTAGTTGGGAGGAAACAGGGGGTTGCTTTTGGGCGTATGCTTCGTTGCGGTTTAGGTCATGCATTTATTCTCATGCACTCCCTCTGCCGCGCCGCGCCTGCACCTCAAACTCAACGCCGTCTTTCCTCTCAGCCAACTCGGCGAACTGGTCTTAATAGTATCAATTGAGAAGATCGAGCCGCAGGGCGATGCGCAACGGATCACTAAAAATTCCTCAAAATAAATCTTGCAATC
>JBGGNE010000034.1:0-16681 GCA_041287705.1 Methylacidiphilales bacterium
CCGGCGATCAGATATGCACGACTATCAGGTTGTCTTCCACACTGACAGGGTAGCTCTCAACTGATTCGGCTTCGACGCCTTTTGCTGAACTGCTGCCGGCAGGGCGATCCGGGTGACAGGCGGAGGCGGGAGCGGAATCAGGCGTCTGCGCGCTTTCTGTTTCCGCGGCCAGATCGGACTGGGCGACGCTGACGGGATAGGCGCGGGTACGCACTTTGTGCGGGTTGAAGATGCTGCGGCCAGTCGTGATATCAAACTCCCAGGCGTGCCAGGGGCAGCGCACAATTTCGCCTTCGCGCTGCCAGGTATACTCGCCCAC
Source organism: Methylacidiphilales bacterium (assembly GCA_041287705.1). Classification (GTDB taxonomy): domain Bacteria; phylum Verrucomicrobiota; class Verrucomicrobiia; order Methylacidiphilales; family UBA1321; genus LW23. Next base: position 320 of record JBGGNE010000034.1, read on the forward strand.
TTTATCTGTAAATCCCATAGTGCCCGTAATTTTGCCGGCGCAAAGCGGCGCTAACTGATGCGGACATACGTTGAGCAGCGCGTAGAAGCGGCCTCCTTTAAGGTGAAAAACCCCAATCGATTTGTTGCCGATCTGCACAATCTTGCGCCCACCCTCGGGAATCTCTCCCACACGGCATACGACGTGGCCGGGTTTCGGGGAAGGAGAAGGAGAAGTGGACGGGCTGGACTCGGTGGCCGGAGTGGATGGGTCGGAAATTTCAGACTCCGTCTTCCCGGCAGTTGCGGTTTCGGTACTCATACAAGGGCAGGCTCCTGTGCAGGGTTGGCGGCAGTGGCAGTCGAGGCCGAGGCGGCGCTTACGGATGGCTTCCATTTGGAGGCCGGAATCTCAATTTTCGGCCCCAGCTTATCTCCGTAGAGTTCCTCGGCGTTGCGGTGGTAAATACGCTCGGCCAGCGGCTGCGGCAGGCGTGGCAGGCCGTGCGCGGGGGAGTCGTTATCCCAGTGCGGATAGTCGCTGCTGAACATCAGCGTCTTGTCGGCGTGAATCATGTCCATCAGCGCCATAAACTGCGCGTGATTCTCCGGCTCCTCGATCGGCTGCGAGGTAAAGCGCACGTGCTCCGTAATGTACTCGCTTGGCAGGCGTTTTACCCAGGGGGTCAGGCTGCGCAGCGCCTTCCAGTCTTTGTCCAGACGCCACATCACGCCGGGTATCCACCCCAGCCCGCCTTCCACCGCCAGAAACTTCATCTGGGGGAAGTGCTCGAACGTGCCTTCGCACACCAGGCTGGTGATCTGCCCCATGTAGTTCTGCGGAATGTTGGCGTGCCACTCCAGGTAAGTGCTGGGCGGACCGGCAATAAAGCCGTTGGAGATCCCGTGCCCTTCCTTGCCGGGGTGAACGCTGACGTGCAGGCCGTGGTTCATCGCTTCCTCGTAAATGGGCCAGTAGAACTGCTGCCCCAGAGGGATGCGCGTGGCGCTGGACATCACGACCTGCACCATCTGCGGGTGACGGCCAAGACGCCGGATCTCCTTCACCGCTTCCTCGGGAAACTGCGGTGTTACGACAATGGCACCCAGGTAGCGCGGGCTGAAGTTAAGCCACTTCTCGATCAGCCAGTCATTGACGGCGCTGCTGTATGCGGCAGCGATGTAGCGATTCGGGTGCACGCCGTAGGTCAGACTGCCGGCGGGAAGCAGAATGCTTTTCTCCACGCCGTACGGATCCATCCAGTGCTCAAAGAGATAGCCGGGGTCAGTCGCCGGGCCGCCACCGCCCGGTGGCTTTGCATCCTGACGCATGACGCCGATGGGGCTGGGCAGGAAACCGCCGCCGCCCGCAGGCAGCTTGCGAATGCTCTCCGGCAAATAGGGGAGCAAGGCACCGGGCTCTTCCGCGGGATGAACGTCGCAGTCGATAATTCGCATGTGGGTGATCGGGGAGTGTGTGGAGAAGGGAGGTGTATTCGCGTGGTTATTAAACGAGAACGGCCTCATTCTTGCGCGTTTCCGCACCCGCGCCGGCTGCCGTGACACCCGGGAGTGGTGCGCCGGAAATGGCGGGCTTGTACTTCGCGGGCGGGATCTCGATCTTCGGCCCCAGCTTGTCGCCGTAGAGTTCCTCGGCGTTCTTGTGGTAGATGCGCTCTGCAAGACCCTGCGGCAGGCGGGGCAGACCGTGCGCGGGGGAATCGTTGTCCCAGTGCGGGTAGTCGCTGGAAAACATCAGCGTCTTCTCGGCGTGAATCATCTCCATCAGCGCCATAAAGTGCGCGTGATTCTCCGGCTCCTCGCTGGGCTGTGAGGTAAAGCGTACGTGCTCGATGATGTACTCGCTGGGCAGTTTCTTCAGCCAGGGCGTCATGTGGCGCAGCGCTTTCCAGTTCTTGTCCAGGCGCCACAGCACTCCGGGTATCCACGCCAGGCCGCCTTCGACAGCCAGAAACTTCAGTTGCGGAAAGTGCTCGAACACGCCTTCGCATACCAGGCTGGTGATCTGGCCCATGTAGTTCTGTGGAATGTTCGTATGCCACTCCAGATAAGTGCTGGGCGGGCCGGCGATGAAACCGTTGGCCACGCCTTTGCCTTCGGTGCCGGGGTGAACGCTGATGTGCAGGCCGTGGTTCAGCGCTTCCTCATAGATCGGCCAGTAACAGCGCTGCCCCAGCGGGATGCGCGTGGCGCTGGCCATAACTATCTGCACCAACTGCGGGTGACGTCCCAGACGGCGGATCTCCTTCACTGCTTCATCGGGAAACTGCGGCGTGACAACCAGCGCGCCCAGATAGCGCGGGCTGAAGTTGAGCCACTTGTCGATCAGCCAGTCATTCGTTGCGCGGGTGCGGCCTGCCGCTACATACTGGTTGGCAATAATACCCATGCCCAGCGCACCGCCCGGCAGCAGCACCGCTTTTTCCACGCCATACGGATCCATCCAGTGATCGAAGGTATAGGCGGGGTCGGACGCCGCAACGCCGCCGGAGGGAGTACGCGCGTCCTCGCGCAGCACTCCAATGGGGCTGGGCCACATATTGTCGCCGCCGACCGGAAGTTTGCGGAGGCTCTCCGGCATATACTGGGCTATCGCTCCGTCGTCGTCTGACGGATGCACGTCGCAGTCGATGATTCGCATGGTGTTAAGTAAGGTGGATGGGTGAGAGGATTCGGTTAGTAATTAACCTGGTGAAAAGCGAAGAAGAAAAAGAAAGGGCGTGTTGTGAAATCAGTAGATGAAATGTTAAAGGAATGAGGATAGATTCTTTAGCTATGAAGTGCCGTTGCTGACAGGAAAGTCATCGATGGCAGTCCTTTCAGACCTTAATAAGGTAGCACATCATAATGAATTTATGAAAAAACACCCTGGAGCAGGAAATAGAGGAGCCACACGTGGGATTCTGTAAAATGGATCCTCCTTGCGGTATGGTAGGTTTCTTCCTTGTTTCGCAAGACTACGACCCGGAAAAGCATGCTGCATTCATGGCTGACTCCCGTAAGGTGTGGCTCACCGATGAGGGCGAGCGGTGGTTATATTGTTTCGTCTCCGCCGCATTTGCGGAGTTGCATCATATTGATTTAGATTCGTATGAGTTTCGTGATTCAGAGAGTACGCCGATTGCAGATTCATGGCTTAGTCTGACCAAGATGGAATGTGCAGGATGCTTTAGCAAAAAAGAGAAGGCCGAAGGTTCAGCATAGGAATCAGACCAGGAATGGTGCTCTGGCTTGATACATTTGCGTTTGTCGCTTAGCGGTAGCTCATCTCTGCCGCCGCTGCCCGCACGGCCTCGACGATCCGGAGTTTCACGGTTTCAGGCGATGCGTCTGGGTCATCCGTCAGACATGCTTTATCCCCGTTCAGGCTGGCGCCGATGCAGCCCCACAGGATGTTGTTGCGGCCATAGATGGGCGCCGCGGCACGAATAGGCGAGTTAAGTTCAGGTACCGCGTAGCCCTGTCGGCGCGAGGCAGCCAGAAATTCCTCCAGCTTAGCCTCCGTGCCCCACAGTCCCGCACCGTACAGGCTGAACGGATTGCGCATCTGAAAATCGTGGCGCTCCTGAGTGTTCGCAAACGCCAGAAAACAGAGCGACGTGGCGGTGGAGTACGGCACCCGCACAGGCGCGCGCGGCTCCTGGATCACATCCTGGCGCGAACCCTCAATGCGCAGAATCGCCAGCAGTTCCGAGCCCACCGCCTGGCACATCAGCACATTGGCGCCCGGCAGCCGCTCGCGCACCGAGATCATTGCCGCGCGGCACATCGTGCGTGTCGGTCCGGCACCTTCGCCTGTGCTTTCTTCGTGCGCCGCCGCCAGTTCGCGCAGCTTCTGCCCCAGACGATACCGCACCGGCCTCGCCGTTTTCTCCAGCCAGCCGGGTGCTATCAGCGTCGCTGTTAAATTAAACGCCGTGGGTACCGCCACATCCAGTGCGTCGGCCACTTCCTGCAGTGACAGCCCTTCGGGCGCTTTGGATACGAGCTCCAGAATAGTCAGCCCGCGCGCCAGCGACTGCACCGATCCGGAGGCCTTCGCTGCAGGTGCTGTAACCGAGGTAAGCACGGCAGGATCCACCGCATGGGAAGATTCGGTAGGAAAAGAAGGTGTAGGGCCGTTTTTCATAATAGCTGAAAGTGTTTTCATATTAAATGAAAGTAAGGGAGCCGTCAACGCTCATTTTCTGGAAATGTGTCCCTTGCCTTCATTTCAGATCCAGGAAACTGATAGCAAGCAGTTCGCCAATCTGGTCGCAGCGGTGTATCAACTTGAAGCGCGGTATATCGATAACCCAATGGCTGCAGCGGATTGGATACTTATGCGCAGAGACATTTAGCCTTTCCTTAATGTATTGCATACTACAGAAGAAGCATCTGTCAGGAGACACATTGACAGCATCTCCGACACTGTTGACGCAATTAAGTCAGAGGTGTTTTATAACATCAACAGGCACTCTTTATTACTAGTGCTTAAATCAACGGCGTATAGGTGTTATCAAAAGAAAGACGCGCAAAGTTAAAGACAGAATTCGTATCTTATGTACACTGGCTCTAAGAAACAGAGACGGAATGCAGAACGGGAGTCGACAGGCGGATTCAGAGCACACTTAGCCGCGATGGCCGCCTGTAAAATCGCACTCTTCGACCTTATCCTTTCCTGCATGTTCGTTCCTGTTTTGAGTGTCCGCTCCCCTTTTCCTACAACCGTTCAAACCGGGTATTGTCATGGACTCCTCCTCCGCTTCCATCAGCACTAACGACTTGCATCAGGCTTTGGCCGCCAGCGGCCGTAATCAACCTGCCCCGCGCAGCCATTTTTTTGATGGCGTTATGTGTCTCCTGATCGTCGTCGCATTTTATCTGCTCAGCTACGGGCCGATGGCGATGATGTATCGGCAGGATATCCTGAGCAGCAACTCCTGGCACGCGCAGCCGGTACACATGCTCTACATTCCCATTGAATGGGCGATGCAGGATCACATGGTGCGCGAAGTGATGGGCGGCTACATTCACCTGTGCGAATCGGCCTGCGGCATGCGTCCCCCCGGATAATACCAGGGTCTGGTTATTTGCGTCCGAGGAAGACCGCGTGGCGCATTTCCGGCGAACCATGATCGGTTTCCAGCCACTGCTCCCAGGCTTCCTCCACGGTCACGTCCACGCCGTGATTCATTGCTGTGCGTTGCAGAAACGTCTGCAGGCGCAATGCCAGCTCATTATCCTGGGGCGAGCCTCCGTTGCCCGTGCGGACCATCTCCAGCAGCCCCCGGTAAACCCGCTTCAGATCGCCGAGGCTTAGCGTGAGGGTAGCCTGACCGCTTTCCTCATTGCATGCTTCGAATTTCATGCGGTAAATCTACCATTTTCCTGCATTTCGCACGAGGGGAATATCGTCAGACGCTATTTTTTTACGTTCACACCGCATAATGGGATTGCGCCAGTTCATTCCCCCGGATCTTCTTCCCGTATTTTCTGAAGGAAAGCACTGTGCACGTGCCCTTTTGACGGCGCGCCATCCTTTACCTGCTGCATCCTATCCGCTACTATTGGTCCGATAACACCTTCATGAGCAACGCCACCCCTCTCATCCACGACAACTTTCTGCTCGGCACCGACGCCGCGCGCGAGCTCTACCATCGCTACGCCGCCGACCTGCCCATTATCGATTACCACTGCCACCTCAGCCCGTCCGAGATCGCCCAGAACAAGCGCTGGGACAACATCACCCAGATCTGGCTCTACGGTGACCACTACAAATGGCGCGCCATGCGCACCGCCGGCATTGGCGAGAAATTCTGTACCGGCGACGCGACCGACTGGGAGAAGTTTGAGAAATACGCCGAACTCATGCCCAAGGCCCTGCGCAACCCCCTCTATCACTGGACCCACCTGGAGCTGGCCCGCTACTTCGGCATCAGCGACACCCTGCTGAAACCCGCCACTGCGCGCGATATCTACGACCGCAGCAACGCCGTCATTACCCAGCCCGGGTTCTCCTGCCGCAGCCTCATGCTGCAGAGCAAAGTCGAAGTGGTCTGCACCACGGATGATCCCGCCGACACGCTGGAGCACCACATCGCTATAGCTAAAGACAGCAGCTTCCCCGTACAGGTACGCCCGACGTGGCGCCCCGATAAAGCCCTCGCCGTAGACAAGCCGCCGGTGCTGCGCGCATGGCTGGAACAGCTCGCAAAAGTCTCCGGCAAGACTGAGATCAGCCGCCTCGGCGATCTGCTGGAAGCACTGCACGCCCGTCATGACTTCTTCGAAGCCAACGGCTGCCGCCTCTCCGATCGCGGCCTGGAAACCATCTACTCCGATCCCGCCGCCACCGAAGAAGACGCGGCCAAGGTCTTCGTCAAAGCCCTGGAAGGTCAACGCCTTTCTCAGGAAGAAATCGTGGCGTACAAGAGCTTCATGCTGCACGAGCTGGCCGTTATGGACGCCAAGAAGGGCTGGACCCAGCAGCTTCACTACGGAGCCCTGCGCAGCAACAATACCGCTATGCTGGAGAAAATCGGCCCGGATACCGGCTTCGATTCCATCGGTGACTGGCCCGTGGCCGAAGCCATGTCGCGCTACTTCGATCGCCTGGAACAAACCGGCCGCCTGCCCAAGACGATCATCTACAATCTTAACCCGCGAGACAACGAGCTGATCGCCACCATGATCGGCAACTTCCAGGATGGCATCACGGCCGGCAAGATGCAGTTCGGCAGCGGCTGGTGGTTCCTGGATCAGCTTGACGGCATGACACGCCAGATCGAAGCGCTGTCACAGCTCGGCCTGCTGAGCCAGTTCGTCGGCATGCTCACCGACAGCCGCTCCTTCCTCTCCTACACGCGCCACGAGTACTTCCGCCGTCTCCTCTGCGATATCCTCGGCAACGACATCGAACGCGGCTACATCCCCCGCGACTTCGATCTCGTCGGCGGCATGGTGCAGGATATCTCCTACTACAACGCCCGCCGCTACTTCGGATTCTATAATCTGTAACCAGCGTGACGCTGGACCCTGTTTTTATGGAATGGGGTCCGGCGTTCACAACAGCGAAGGATCGGAATTAGCGCTGGGAAATGGTCTTACTCTGCCCTGGACATCCGCGTCACCCGCTGCTTTTGCGTTTCGGACATGGAGTCACGCCAGCGGTTGCTCTTTAGCATATCGCTGGCAACATTAATGACACTGGTGAGATCGGAGTAGCCTTGGTTCTGCTGTTCATCCCGGGAGTTTCTGCCGGTCTTGAACTGCGGATGATAGACGCGCTCCAACGCGGCGATGCATGGTTCCGCCAGAGTGGCAACCGTAGCTGTCTCGGTAACGTGCTTACAAAGCAGCTCCACCGCGCTTATCACCACAAGGGGGTCCTTATTCGCCAGGGCTTTGGTGAGAAGTGGGATGGCACCGTCGTTCCAGGCTACATCCAGCACATCGTGCAGCGATGCCTGATGGTAGCTGTTCTCCGGGGTTCGGATCTGCAACGCGGCATCCATTTCCTTCAACGCACCCTGGAGATCGTACCGCATCCAGAAGCGCATGAACTCCGGGACAGCGCGGGAGGTCTCGGACGTCGTGCTGGCGCGATAACGCTCAATAACCTCGGGCAGCAGCTTATCGGAGCCAAAGCACTCCAGATAGAAGAACGTGCCCGCAGGGTATGAGCCGGTTGAACTCGCCCCGCCGCTGACGAGCTTTTGATGCAAGGCTTTGTCCAGTTCGGGCGCGGAGGTGCGGCCTGTGTGCGTCTTCAGGCGCCCCATTTCAGACTCGCCGAGCGGCGCGGCGAAGAAACGGGACTTCTCCAGCTTCGCGTCCTCCAGCAGCAGGGCACGCACCTCCGCCGGCTGGGAGCGCATTAGCGCGTGCAGGGCCAGTGGGTTGGCCGCCGCCGCTTCACGCCGCATTAACGGAAGGAAATCGTCACTCAGGTTCGAACTGCGCAGCAGACGCTCGACCTGCGTTTTGTTCAGCTTCAACTGAAACCGGCCAAGCTCCCGCCGCGCGGCCGGATCCTCACGGTTGCGCTCATAGTCGGAGATAAGGATCTCGATAAACGCGGCACCTTCACCGCCGCTGGCCTTGAGCGCGATTTCGTTCAACTCTTTGCTGGCTTTGGCCGCCGCTGCTGCGTAGGTCTTCTGCCATTTCACCCGCTCCTCCAGCGGTGCCGTATAGGAGGGACGAGGCGGAAGTTCCGAAGCCGATATGGAAAGCAAAACATAAACGTGCTCTACATTCGCCATAGTGAGCCGTTTATCTGCCACAGCCGCAAGCAACTCCGCTGCAGCCGCCTTCGGATCCGCCGTGCCCCGCAGGCCCAGCCCGGCTTCGTACGATCCCCGGGGGATTGTTGCATCGTCCGACTTCAACAAATCAATCAACACCTGACGAGAGGCGGGAGTATCGAGAAAACGCAGATCATCCAGTGCTGCGCCTGTATCCGTCTTCACCGGAGCTGCAATGACGGCTTTAGCCGCGTCCAGAATCTTCGTTTCCTCTTCCTTCGGCAATGGATCGATGGTGATCTGCACTTTGTCGGAAACCAGCGCAATCTGCTTGCGGCCCGAATTTCCAGGCTCATTCTTGCCCGTGGTGACACGCGAGGAGGTAGCGTAGATCGTGTACACTCCCGGTTGGTCAAAACGCCTCCACTCATTAACGGGAAGTTCGATGCTCCATTCTCCCAGATCCGTGAAGTTTCCCATGCCGCCGTGATCCGTCATTTGCCCTTCCAGCGGATCCACCACTTCTTTGCCTGTGGAATCCTGGGCGCGGTAGATGATATCGCAGATGCGGCCGCCCCGGTTGTAGGTGCCTGTCCACATGTGGTAGGGGATTTTGTCGGACGTATTAATGAAGGTGAGCTTGCCACGAATCACTTCGCCCCGATAGAAGCGTGTTTTGGGCAGCGTCAGTTTCAGTTGCAGCTCCGGCGGCTGCTGTTTTCGCACGTCGTCCCAGCCAGCACTTAACTGCTGCTCGGTAATAAACTGGGCGCGGGCCTCGGCGGATCCCATCACCACGACTGCCGTCGCGATGATAACCGCCACTCCCATTCGAAGCGACTTCAAAAAAATCTGTGCGACACTAACCCACGCCCAGACAGAGACGTGCTTGTCAACATGATCGAACAGATACGAACTCGTAGCCATCCGCATTCCATACCGCAGATCTGGATCGTGGGCGATTCCTTAATTTATTATTTTGTATTAAGATCAAATCAGCAGACCTTTAGAAAGGCCACCGCCGCCCCATTCCCCGCGACGCGCCCGGAGGGTCCAGCGCCACGCTGGCACGCTGGCTGGTTAGTTGATCAGGCGCTCCATCTGCTGCATTACCGCTGCAGGGCGGATTCCATTTGCGTAGCTGCTGGAAACCACCTCACCCGCAGGGCCGAGCAGCACCAGGCACGGAATCCCCGGACCACACAGGCTGGCCAGTGATGATGACCTCCCTTCGCCCGGCTTCATCGCCAGCCACTTCATCCCCGTTTCTGAGGAGTAAGTCATCATGCCGGATTCATCCTGATCGTTGGACACAAACACCACCTCGAAGCTCTTGTTCTTTTCTCGCGCCTTGCGCTTGTAAGCATTGTAAAAACTGACCAGTTGCGGCGTAAACGCCCGGCAAGGCGGGCACCAGTGCGCCGAAAAATAGACCAGCACATAGCGTACGCGCGTCTCATCCTTCCTGATCGACGCAATGTCGTTGCCGTTCAGTCGATACAGATAGCTCTCCAGCCCCTTCAGGCTGGGGTGCCGCGGCTCACTGTTTGCCGTAGTGGAGGTGGAGGATGAGGAACCGGAGGATGACTTATCCGCAGTAGCCGGCGTTGAGCCGGAGCCGCCATTGCCATCCGCGGTTTCCGTTATCACCGGCTTCTTCCTGGCCAGCGGATCAAAGTTCAGCTTTACCGGCCCCTGCGAGTAAATAACCAGAGCAGCGCCGCTCACCAGCAGCAGGAGAAATGTGCCAAGCAATGCTATCGAGCGCATAAGTGTAAGCGTGAAATGAAAAACGGCAGACAAGGTGAAACTGCACCCGCCATCGCCACGCTAGCGTATCACCTCAGACCACGCAAGTCCGGCTGTATCCGACCACAAGGCGCTAATCCAGCAAGCCCGCCGAAAGTCCGTTGCGTGACGGCAACAGCTGAGTCCAATCCTCCATAAGATCAGTTTGCAGGCTCACTTACCGCGGTGCTGTCTTAAACGAGGCGCGGAAGGTGACTTCCTCCAGCAGTGTGCGGCGGCTGCGGACTTCTGCCAGGGGCTGGTGGGCAATGAGGGCTTTGGTCAGGTCGATCAGTTCGCTGGTTTCCCAGAGCTCGCGCGGCGGCCTGGCCATCCATACTACGCAATCTTCCGGAGTCGGCGTAAAAGTAGTGGGCAAATAGACGCAGGTACCGAGCAGGAAGTAGAGCAGGCGCGCTTTGCGGGCGTCCTCGGGAGCGATAGTGGCGGAGGGGCCGCGCTTGAGGATACGCTCCAGGTCGGAGAAATAATTCTGCGGGGTGGTAGCGGCTTCCGTAAAGCCCAGGCCGCTGTAAAAACATTTGATGCCCAGCAATACCGGCTTACCCATGATGCCCGCCTCCACGCCAATGCGGGATACGCACGGCAGGACGACCGATGTGCGCTCCACAAGTGCGTAGGTGTTGATCATCTCATCCGCGGCCACGAAGCGCGCGACGTTGCCACTGGGGTCCGCGTCTTCGATAAGGGCGGCGTAATCATCGGTGCCCAGGTACTCGGGAAGGCGCTCGCAGGGGTGCTGGCGAACAATGACACGGCGCCTGGTCGATTTGGCCCAGGCAATAACCGCGCGTATCCACGCTTCCACGCTGGCGAAGGCGGACTGGCGCAGTACCAGCGCAGTGTCCGGGCGATAGCTCAGGCACAGCAGCACGTCGCTCTCCAGTTCCTCATCCAGGCTGGCGCCTTCGGGGCTGGAGCGCTGGAGCGCCTCAACATCGTGGCCGTCGCGGCCGTGGCGCGCGTTGTCCAGTTCCTCGTCGGTGCAACGCTGAATGGTGGCCCAGTCTTCGGTGGTCAGGCGGGGTTCGGCATCGCGCAGTACGCTGGGCAGGTCATCAAAGAAATTGGCCACACCGTCCATGCACACAGCCAGCTCGCCCATGCCGTAGTCGCTGGTAACGAAGCGCAGGCCCAGTTCGCGCAGTACGCGAATGTAGATGCCGGTCAGTCCCAGCGCGCCTTCGGGCAGGAAGACCCAGTGGAACTGATCCTCGGTAGCAGAGCCCCCGGCGATACCAGGCGCCGTATCAGCCTCCATAGGCGGCTGCGACACAGGGGTGGGCGTAAAGACGGAACGGACAAGGCGGGAATGATTCTTCCACTCCTGCATCAGCCCGGCATGCTTGGCCATGTAGTTGCGCCCCGCCTGCTCTCCGCGCAGGGTCAGCACCGCGTTTTCAAACAGTAGCCGGCTCCAGAATGTGTCGTCGCCCACGGCGGCGGGAGTCTGCGGGGTGACAGGAATCGCGTCGACCCGGATGACGGGAAAATGTGCGGAAAATGAACCGATTAGGTGCTCCAGCAGGGCGCATTCATCGCCAAAACCGGAGTAGCGGTTGAAGGTAAGGTCGGCCGCATCCAGCAGCAGGGTAACGTGGCAGCCGAGATGCCGCAGACGCAACGCCACCTCCAGGCTGAGAAAAGGCACGCCGGTCTGAAGCCAGGGCGCCACCAGCACGGCAACGCGCGGAGGTACGCCGCCGGGGAACTCGAACGCGGGGCACGCGGACTGTGATGAGGACGACGAGGCAGCCGGGGCCATACTTTTGGGCGCCGGGGACTCTGCCAGATCAATAGACGGCGGGCACGTGGAGCACGGTGCCTTGCCTGCATCTGTCTGGGCCTGAAGTGTGGTTTCAGCTTCACGCTGCCACGCGTCCCATGCCGCCAGGCGTGCTTCCATTGCGGAGCATGCGGCTTCGAAGTTAAAGGGGCTTGGCGGGGCGGAGGCCATAAAGCGCTGAGGCTAGCCGCAGGTTGGACGTTACGACAAGCACTTCTTTGTATCAAAGAATGGGTTTAACATAAACTTGCTTCGAATACATAAGAATAACAGGAGCGCAGTGGATTTTCTGTAGAAGAATACTTCTCATCGCAAGGATTTTATAACCATATCCACGCCTGTTTTTCCGTGGAGAATCACCTTTTTCATGATGTTTTATCGTATTGACCAACGCTATCTACATAGCGATGAATTCGTCACCGCTATATTAATGGAGTAGTAAAACCTTTCGAAAATGAGAGCCTTAACTTCGTTGTAAGCGCAACTGTGTTCACTAATAGAACCAGGCATCACATGAGCCAGAGTACCGCATCTCTGGGGAAAAATCTGGGTTTGCCCTTACACCGCTTATCCATTAAGTTGCACCCCAGCCTTTGCCTTACCCCTCTGAATTTCACCCTGCTCTTATACAGCCGCCCCAAATTCCACTCGACTTTTTATCCGTAAAGCGTGAATAGTACACCCATGCTGCTCCAGCTGTCCTCATTTGCAACACTTTCCCGCACGCGCTGTGCTGGGGCGGCGGCTGACGCGACGTTAATGTGGCGGCGCATACTTACCCTGGCACTGGTGACGGCTGCCGCCGCGGTGGCAACTTCCACGGGCATGGGGCCGGGCACCGCGCGCGCCGGGGTATTCGAGCAGATCGGCAAAGAGGTCAACGAGATCTTTGAGCGCGCCAGCCCGTCCATCATCAAGGTGCGCAGCGAAGGCGCGCTGACACTGGCCGGCAGCGGCTTTTTTATCGACGATAAAGGCACCATTCTGACTGCGGACGCCATACTGGGCGCCAACAGCATCGTCACGGTGGATTACAAGGGCGCGCGCATGCGGGCCGAAGTGCTGGGGCGCGATCGCCGCAGCGGCATGGCCATGCTGCGTATTGAAGCCGCAGGTACGCCGGCACTCAGCTTTGCCAAATCGCCCAATATAGGGCCGGGAATCGCGGTCGTTATCATCGGTTATCCGCTGAATATGTCAGTCGCACCGTGCTTCGGCTTTATGTCGGGCGCGGATTATCAGTATATGGGTCGCACGTTCGCCACGTCGCATCTGCGTGCGGCGGTGCCCATTCTTCCGGGTCAGGTTGGCGGGCCGATGCTGGATACGCACGGCGAAGTCATCGGCATGGTGATCACCGCCATTGGCGATGGCAAGGGCGTGTATGTGCTGCCCAGCGCTGCAATGACGAAGATCGTCAGCGATTTTCAACACTTTAAGGAAGCGCGCCATGCCTGGGTAGGCGTCGGCGTTATGGAGAAGAAAGGCGGAGACGGCCGTCCGCGCATCGCCATCTCCCACCTGTACGATAACACGCCGGCACTGACCAGCGGTCTGAAGCCTGGCGATGAAGTCTTGCGGATCAACGCCCGCACCATCTTGTCTGCGGGCGACGTGCTGGACGCCTCATTTTACTGCCAGGTAGGACAACCCATTACAGTAACTGTGCTCCGCGAAGGCAAGGAAATCACCGTGGAATTTACCGCCGAGGCCCGTCCCACCAGCATGCCCGCCGTTGCCCTGGGGATAGCCCCGCAGCCGCAATCCGCTCCCCTGCCGCCCGGTCCTGCGTCCACCAATGGCGCTGCGGGTATCGAGACGACGCCCGAGGGAACGACATTGCCGGCGCCGGGTACTTCCCCCGGAGCAAGCCCGGGTGCGAGCTCCGCTACGGTGCCTCCTGGTACACCCGGCGCCGGCAGTGCGCCCATCCCACAGGCCACCCTTGGCGAAGGCGGCACAATTCCCATTTCCTCCACAACTAATGCGGCGGAAACGAAGTAGGCGCGCCTCGGCCCCGGGTTCCTGGCTGCCGGCGATTTTTCCTTCCGTTTGACAGTTTCGTAACATGAATCCGCAGCCAGACAATATCCCCATTTGACCTTTTGGTATTCACATGTAACATGCCAATACCATGCAAGACGGCACCACGCCCGGGTCTCACGACGAAGGAGCAGCTCTTAAGCTGGTTAACTTTATAATCGAGCGCGCCACCTGCGGCCAGCCGGGGTTCGACTCGGCCGAGGTAATCGCCCGCAAATATCTGGACGACAAGCGCTTCACATCAAACGAAGAGCGTATCGACGCCCTTATCGGCTGGGAAATGAGTAAGAATGGCGGCACCGGCTTCCTCAGCGGTGTGGGCGGCATGATGACGCTGCCCCTGGCCATCCCCGCGGCCATGCTGACCTCCTGGGTGATTCAGGCGCGCATGATCTCCGCTATCGCTCTGATCTGCGGGCACAAGCTGAACGATGAAGGCGTGCGTACCCTGGTGCTGCTCAGCCTTACCGGCAACGTCGCTGCGCGTGCGCTTAAGGATGCGGGAATTAAAGCCATTTCCGTGGCGATTCTGAGCGCGCTGCCTTTCCAGCTGTTGCTCAATATTAACAAGAGCATCGGCTACCGCCTTCTGTCACGCGCCGGTGTACGTGGTCTGGCCCTGCTGGCCAGGGCAATCCCCGTACTGGGCGGCGTAGTCAGCGGTACGGTGGATCTGGCTCTGTGCCGTCAGGTCGGCATGGTTGCCAAGCACAACTTTCTGGTGCTGAAGTAAGCTGCCGGGCGGGCAACTGCTTTCAGCGCGTCCTGTTGCATTGCATATCTGCGCAATCCTGCAATCTCTGCCTGATTGCGCGTCCGTCTTTCTTTGCGTCCGCATCCTGGTCTGATAGTTTAGACCATTCGCAGGCGTTAATGGTCTTACCTGTCGTCTGCCCATCCTTCATTCCATCCCTACATCGACGTACGCCATGATGACACATCCCGAAGGTTCACCCTCCTCTAACGCTTCCGTTTCCCGCCGTTCTTTTCTCTCCACGCTGGGTGCGGGAGCCGCCGCCGTAGCGCTCGGCGCACAGGCCGTTGCCGCCACAGCCACTTCAGCCATCGCCGCTGAAGCCCCCAAACCGGCCGCTGCCCCGGCTCCCGCCGCAGGCGCGGGCAAGACGGTGATCAAGTACCACGGCCACTCCGCTTTCTCACTGACCACGCCCAGCGGCAAGGTGCTCTACATTGATCCCTGGCTGAAGAATCCGATCAACACCACCGCAGACGCCGATCTGGCCGCAGCCAAAACCAAAGCGGATGGCATTCTGATCTCCCACGGCCACTTTGATCACGTAGGGCAGGCCCCGGAAATCGGCATAGCCGCCGGCGCTCCCCTGACGTGTATGCTGGAGCTCGGTCTGGCGCTGGTGACTCATTTTGGTTATCCCAAGGACAAAGCCACCTACGCCACGCTGGCCAACCTGGGCGGCAGCACTCCGTTGCTGGATGGCGAAGTAACAGTGACGCTGGTGCCCGCGTGGCACTCCAGTTCGCTCACCGTGCCGGAAGCGGGCGAACCTGCCGACAGCAGCAAGACGCGCGACATCATCGCCGGATCACCAACTGGTCTGGTCATCGCCATCAAGGGCGGGCCGACCATCTACCACACCGGCGACACGGACGTCTTCTCCGACATGTCGCTGATCGCCCAAATGTACAAGCCGACCATCCTTATGGCATGCATCGGCGATCACTTTACCATGGGCCCGAAAGGCGCCGCCCTGGCCACAAAACTGATCGCCCCAAAGATTGTCATCCCCACGCACTACGGCACCTTCCCCGTACTGCCCGGCACGCCGGAGCTCTTTGAGAAAGAACTGAAAGCGGCAGGTGCCCTCGCCAGGCTGAAGGTCATGAAACCTGGCGAAACGCTGGAAGCGTAATCTGACTTGGCCAGAGGTGCCGGGAAGTGGCAAATTAAGAGTTAATCTGCGCAAGCGAACCGCAGATGCTCCGTAATCAGGCCTGGAAAGGCAGAAGACAGGCCGCGTGGCGAACCCGCGGTCTGTTTTCGTTTCGTTTGAATCTACGCTCATCGTCATGGCCAGCTCTGATTCGATTGACACAGCACTCCAGGATACCGCCGCGCGCACCCGCCGGTGGACTGAGGCTGCACCTCTCTTTTCAGCGGCAACCGTTGCAATCGTCCTCATCTACGCCCTCAGCATGGGTCCGGTGACTTCCTGGCTCTGTAAGATGAGGCCTACACACTTAAGATTCTCGTCCGATGCCGCTTATCTAACAAACAATAGATACGCCATCGGAAGTGCGACCATCTATATCTACCATCCGAATTCGACGATCGAGACGGTTTACTATCCCCTGCTGTTTACCGCAGAACTGATTCCCTATGGCCGCCGCGTTCTGACATATTATCTGAGCCTCTGGGGTGTCACTCTCAGGAAAATTCGAATCGAGAGCGACGGCCTGCACGGTGACGAACTGCCCGATCCGTGGACTCCATGATTTCCACAAAAGGTTTGAGATCAGA
>JBGGNE010000035.1:0-5454 GCA_041287705.1 Methylacidiphilales bacterium
CGTCGAGCGCGATCTAGGTCCTGAAGGCATCAAGAAATCCGTCCTGGTAATCTCGACATCCGATCGCCCCAGCATGGAGCGCCTGAAGGCCGCATACGTGGCCACCGCCGTTGCCGAATATTTTCGAGACCAGGGCAAGAAAGTATTGCTGCTGATGGACAGCGTAACCCGTTTCGCCCGAGCCCAGCGTGAAATAGGTTTGGCCGCCGGTGAACCGCCCACGCGCCGAGGCTTTCCGCCCAGCGTATTCGCCACACTACCGCGCCTTATGGAACGCGCAGGCCAGAGTGAGAAGGGCTCGATTACCGCGCTCTACACGGTTCTGGTGGAAGGCGATGACATGACGGAGCCCGTAGCCGATGAAACACGTTCCATTTTGGACGGACACATTGTGCTGAGCCGCAAACTGGGCGGCGCGAATCATTACCCCGCCATTGACGTCCTGGCGAGCGTAAGCCGCGTCTTTAACTCCGTTACGGACCCCGCCCACCGCAAAGCCGCCAGCCGCATGCGCGAGTTGATGGCCAAGTATCAGGAAGTCGAACTTCTGGTCCGCATCGGTGAATATAAAAAAGGCGCCGACGCCGCAGCCGACGAAGCCATCGCTAAGATGGACGCCATTAATAAATTCCTGCGCCAGGGTCTGATGGAGAAAAGTTCTTTCGCAGAAACCGTTCAGGCGCTGGGGAAGATTGTGGGAGCGAAGTAGGAATAACTTAATTGCAAAAACGGACCCGTGTACCAAAACAAAGCTGGGCAATCTGGAAGCTCTTCAGCTTACGATAGCCTCCGTGGTATAATCGGATCGTTTTCCATAGAGTCCTAACCCCCGGGCTCCGTAGTCCCGCCTTCCTCGTCCAGTCCGGGCGCCGTCTCGTCCTGCATCCGAATAAAGGGCGATATCTCCTCGTTGGGATCGGCCCGGCGCATGCCGCGTTTGCCACCTAGGTGCAGGGCATCTTTTTCTGAGATCCCGTTGGGGCGCGTACTCACAACCTCCACGGGACACTTGGGAAGCATGGCCAGGAAGGCTTTACCGTAGTTCTTGCTCAGAATGCGCTGGTCGAGAATCACCAGGATCCCCTTGTCGTTGCCGGTGCGGATGAGGCGACCGGCGCCCTGGCGGAACTTCAGGATGGCTTCGGGCAAGGAATACTCCCGGAAAGGATCGCCGCCCTGTTGCTCGATGCGCTCG
The DNA here is from genome assembly GCA_041287705.1 of Methylacidiphilales bacterium. Classification (GTDB taxonomy): domain Bacteria; phylum Verrucomicrobiota; class Verrucomicrobiia; order Methylacidiphilales; family UBA1321; genus LW23. Next base: position 1,196 of record JBGGNE010000035.1, read on the forward strand.
AGTTTGGCCGCAGTCAGAGGATGATCCGGCACGGCGAAGGGCAGGCGCGTCAGGATGACATTGCTGAGTGCTTCACCCGGTACGTCCACTCCCTGCCAGAAACTCTCGGTGCCAAAGAGTACCGAGTTCGGAAGCTCCTTAAAACGCTGCAGCATACGGTGGCGCTGCAGGTTTCCGCCCTGCATCAGGAAGGGAAGACCCGCTTTTTTGAAGCCAGGCTCCAGTTCCACCGCCATGGCCTGCAGCATCTGATAACTCGTAAACAGCACAAACGCCTTGCCCTGAGTCATCTCCACAAAGTGACGGATCCACGCAGCCAGCGCCACGCGATAGTTATCGCGGTCAGCAGGATCAGGCATCATGCGCGGGATGTAGACTTTCATCTGCCGCTCGTAGTCAAACGGAGAATCAACCTGCAGCGTCAGCGCTTCTTCGCCACCGATGCGGTGCTGAAAATAGTGAAGCCCCCGCGCGACGGAGAGCGTCGCGCTGGCCATGACTATCGTATGTTCCGGCTTAAAGAGCAGGCGCCGCAGATACGGAGCCACATCCACAGGCGCACCAATCAGTGTCATGTTCCCCGTATACCCGGGTGCCGGCGCCGCTCCCACGGTACCCATTCCCGCGGTCGTGCTGGTATTGTCGCCAAAGCGATCCATTTGCCGCTCTATCCAGTAAACGTGATCAGCCCGGGCCTGGGTAAGAAACTCGCCAATACCCTGACGCAAACCCGCCACCTGACGCGCCGCATCCTGAAGCTCGGCTTTAGCGTAAGTGTCGTCCGTATCCATCACCATGTCGTTAATCGCCTTATGCAGTCGGGCCAGCGGCACGTTGCAGATGTCATCGACCAGCCCCGGTTGTCCGATACGAACCTCGCGCGGCTGGCGATCCGCAATCACGGCTTCCACGGACTGGAAGAACTGATCGCAGTGAGCCACCGTTTCCTGCAACAGCTTTACGGCTTCGCCTCGCCGCAAAACCGCAAACAGTCCTTTGTGAGTGCGCGGATGATACATGCGGTAAAGCATTCGCCGCACGCTTGCGGACGAAATCTCGATTCCCATATGCCGCGACGCCACGGACTCCAGAGTATGCGCTTCGTCGAAAACAACGAAGTCATCCGGATACAGGTAGCCCGTTTCGGCCCTGTCCTCCTCATCCATCGACGCCAGCGACGTGAAGAAGAGCGAGTGATTCAGCACAATAATCTGCGCTTCCTCGGCCGCCTTGCGGGTCTGCTGATAGAAGCAGCTGCAGGGAGCGTGCACGTAGCCGCACGTGCGCGGCGTGCACAGGTGCGGCTCGCTGCATACCTGCGACCACACACGAGGGTCCGGTGCCAGATCGAAGTCGGATAGCGTGCCGTCCGTAGTGGTCGTAGCCCATTCCCAGATGCGCTTCAGCTCTTCCTGATCGGTCGAAAGAAAGAGATCTGGCGCCGACGTCATGGCACGTGAAAGGCGATTGGGGCAGAGATAGTTCTGACGCCCCTTTACCAGCACCGCTTTCAATTCAATCCCCAGCACCTTGGAGACCAGCGGAATATCCTTCAGGAAGAGCTGCTCCTGCAGATTGATGGTATGTGTACAGATAATGGCCTTGCGCCCCGTCTCAATCGCATGCAGAACCGCGGGAATCAGGTAGGCCAGACTCTTGCCCACACCCGTGCCGGCCTCGGCAATAAGGTGCGTTCGTTTGGCCAGACTGCCGGCGACAGCTTCAGCCATCTGCTGTTGCTGGCGCCTGAACTCGAAATTCCTGGCTTTGGCCAGCAGGCCGCGTGCGGAGAAAATCTCGGAAACTCGGCGTTCCAGCTCGTTTTCCTGCGGGTCAAGTGGAGCGATCATCGTACGGTAATCAGGAGATTACGTCACGATAAGCGGGAACAAAAGAACAGTGTGCGATTCCATCCAGTTTTTTGCGAAACAAAGGAGGCGATTCTCAGGCGTGCGCCTTGAAACTGTGGAAATCGCCGCCCTCTTCCGAACGCTCTTTCGGCAGGACGAAAGGCTTGGTCTTGTCCTGACCATTTCGCGTCTCATCATCATCGCCCGTCTCGCTGGGGAGAATGTGAATGATGCCGAGTGAAAGCAGATTATTAAGGTGCGCCATCACCTCGGTGACATCCCGGCGCAGGGCCGTGGAGATCTCCTGAGCGGTGGGAGCTGTGTTGAAAAGATGCTGCGCTGCATCGAAGAAATGCTGCAGCTCGGGTTCCAGCCAGATTTCAGGGAAGGAGAGCAGAACAAAGCGCGAGTGAGGATCCTGAACGCTCTGTGCGTGGTTCATTTCATCTACGGCGAAGACCAGGTTCATCACCATCTGCTGGATGGGGAAATCCCCCGTGCCCATGATCTGGCGCGGATTGGCCTCGTTAAACTCGAACATGCCGCACTGGGCTCGCACGACATGGCACAATTTATCCACCACCTGCTGCTCATCTTCCATCGAGCCGCCAGGCATCTGGATCGAGCGGATTTCGCCATCCCGCAGGTGGATTTCCATCACGCCGTATTCGGGGACGTCGAGCAGACGCATCTTCCCCGTCCTGCGACCTATAAGGTTGAGGATTTCGGGCAAAGGAAATTCGGAAAGATTGCCGATGATAGGCATAGAGATGAGCGAGGTAGAAGTGGCGCGAAGCGAGACGCCTTTCCCACTTGTGTGGGGACCTGATTACCGCGGCCTTACTTGGCTAAGCAGTGCGAGTGCCAAGAATGCCGGGTAATAATAACCATGTGGTAAGGATTAGCACGTCTTGTTTCATTTAATTTAACAAGAGCGGTTGTTCATTCATCTGTATTCTTTTGTAACCCCCTCATAATGACAGGGTGAAATCACTTATTATGCGGTTGTCCAGAGGCAAATCCAATTGTTACCGCCCCCTTTTTCGGCATAAACTTCATTTTCTTTAAAGGAAAGTTGAAGAAAATTGGTTGAAAATAACGGCTCAGGTAATTACACACACCCCTTTTTACACATAGGAGATGGGCATTTTTTGCCGCTGATATGGTCATTTTTTACTACGCGGAATGCTACAAAGTGAGAAAAATGCCGCTTCGGTTAAGATCTACCTGTTAACTGAAACAAAGTGGGGAATCACGACAAATCGGTTTCACCTCGGTCCGACTTCCACGCCGGCTCCTATTGCAAAACAATTGCATTTCAGCACCCGCTCTGCTTGAATCGTCCGCCTCGTGAACTGGCTGCTCGAACCCCTCCACTACGAATTCTTCCAGCGCGCCTTTATTGGCTGCCTTCTGGTGGGATTTACCAATGGCTTTCTCAGCGCCTATATTATATTGCGCCGCCTTGCGCTGCTCGCAGATGCCCTTTCGCATTCCCTGCTGCCCGGCCTGGCGGCCGGTACCGTGCTGTTCGGGCTTGCGCCCGCGGGCCTTTTCTTCGGTGCGCTGACGGCCGGCGTGCTCGTCTGCCTCGGGGGCGTACTTATCTCGCGCAGCAGCCGGCTGAAGGATGAAGCGGCAATCGGCGCACTCTATACAATGGCATTCGCGCTAGGGATTCTGTTGCTGCGCTATTCCAGAGTGCGGGTGGATCTTGAGCACTTTCTTTTCGGCAACATTCTTGGACTGTCGGATTTTGATCTGTGGATTAACTACGGCATTTCCTTCGCCATTGTGGCCACGCTTGTAGCGCTGCACCGCCCGCTGCTCCTGACTTTGTTTGAGCCGTCGGTTGCCCAGTCGCAGGGAATTCCTGTTAACGCGCTGCAGTTTCTGTTAATGGGCATGATTGTATTGGCCATGATCTCGTCCCTTCAGGCGGTCGGCGTCGTGCTTTCCCTCGGCCTGCTGATTCTGCCCGGCGCCACCATGTATCTGCTGTCGGACAGCTTCAGCGTCATCGCCTGGGGAGGCGGTTTACTCGGCATGCTCGGGGCGTGCGTGGGCCTTTTCCTGTCGCATTACCTGGATGTGCCCAGCGGTCCAGTAATCGTACTGGTGCTGGGCACATGCTTTGTCGGCAGCTATCTCTTCTCGCCGAAATACGGCATCATCACCCGCATGCTGCGTCACCCGCACTTGCATGAGGAAAGCTACAAGCGCTGGGAGAGCAAGAACGAAGCAACGACGGGAACGCAGCCGGACAATCGGGCCTGATCAGACCAGGCATCCCCCGCTCTGGAAAAATATCTTAGGAGTCTCCGGAAAATAAACTGTGCAACTTAAGTCGTCGATTTTGAGATGAGAGCAAGGCGGAATGGAGGGAGTGCATTAGACTAAGGCGCTGAC
>JBGGNE010000036.1:0-11014 GCA_041287705.1 Methylacidiphilales bacterium
AATACAACTTATACGTATCCCGTCAAAGCCGCTGATCCTGAAGGAGATAAGCTGCGTTATAGCCTGGTCGCCGCGCCGGCATACATGATCATTGATCCCGCCACCGGGGTCATTCAGTGGAGGCCGACCGCCGCCAATGCCACGGCGCAGACGGTAACCGTGCGCGCCGAGGACGGGTTTGGCGGAGTGGCGGACCAGACGTTTGGCCTGGTGGTGCTGGCGCAGGCGCGCAACCGGCCGCCGGTCATCGTTACCAGCCCGGTGCTGGGTGTGGACCCCGGCGTCACCTACTCGCAGCCTTTTGTCGCGACGGATCCCGAAGGCGGGGCCGTCACCTGGAGCCTGCTTGCGAGCCCGGCGGGGATGAGCATTGCGCCTTCAACCGGCCTGATGACCTGGCCGACATCGACATTCGACTCCGGGCAACACTCGATTACGGTGCTGGCCACGGACCCCGCGGGAGCTTCCTCGGCGATGACCTTCCGTCTCTATGTTGCTGCGAATCAACAGCCTGCAATCGGTGGCATCCCGCCTGTCACCAACGTGCTTACCGGGGTGAACTACACCTCATGGTTCGACGCAACCGACGGAAATGGCGACGTGCTCACCTACCGCGTCGTCCAGGGACCCGCCGGGCTGACCATTGACGCGCAGGGCAATGTGGTCTGGCCAAACCCCTCCGCGCCAGGATCTTACGAGGTGGTGCTTGCCGCTTCCGACGGACGCGGCGGCGAAGTGCTGCAATCCTACACGTTGGTCGTTACCTCCGATACCACGCTGCCGCAAGTGGCGCTGGTTGCCGAGTACGACGTGGTGACGCTGGGCGACCGCGTCGGCTTCCAGGTCAACGCCTCCGACAACGATCAAATTGCGGACATCACACTTACTGTCGACGGCGCCGCCGTTGAGCTCGACCGCTCCAACATCGGCTATGTCATCATGTCGCGCAGCGGCTTCGTCCCTGTCGTGGCTACTGCGCGCGATCGCTCCGGCAACACGGCCACCGCCACGCAAACCATCCGCGTCATCAACCCCGCCGACCAGTCCATGCCGGAGGTGTCGATTGACACCGCGCCCCTCGAAGCCACCGGCGGCGTGATCAAAGTGCCCACGCAAATCACCGGCAACGTCACCGACGACGCCCTCGAGTTCTGGCGCCTCGACATCGCCCCGCTCGACCTCCTGGACCCCGCCGCCCTTGCCGCCGACAATCCCGCCTACCGCACCCTCGGCCAGGGCACCACCAACATCAGCCACGCCAACGTCGGCCGCGTCGACCCCACCGTACTGGCCAACGGCAGCTACTACCTGCGCCTCATCGCCGGCGACTCCAACGGCAACACCCGCGCCCGCGGTTTCATCGTCACCATTGCGGGCGACCTAAAACTTGGCCGCCTCCTGCTCCCCGTCACGGATTTGACCATCCCCGTCGCCGGCATCCCCATCACCGTCACCCGCGTCTACGACAGCCTTGAAGCCAACCGCTCCGGCGATTTCGGTTTCGGCTGGAGCCTCGCCCTCCAAAACGCCCGCATCCAGGAATCCATCCCCACCGACCCTTGGGAAAAGCAAGGCATCCCCCCCTTCTTCGGCGGCCAAACATTCGACTACGGCACCCGCGTCACTCTCCTCGCCCCCGACGGCCGCCGCATCGGCTTCACCTTCCAACCCAAAGTCCGCGATCTCAGCATCCCCGGCGGCCCCCCCGTCAACCACCTCTTCGGCACCGTCTACAAACCCCACTACCAACCCGACCCCGGCGTCTACTACAAACTGGAAGCCGACGACGACGCCCTCCAAATCACCGGCGACGGAAGCGTGAAGCAGTACTTGACAGGCTTCAGCTACAACCCCCGAGCCTACAAACTCACCGCCAGAGACGGCACCATCTACCGCTACGACCAGTTCGACGGCCTGCAGACCATTACCAACAGAAACGGCAACGTCCTAACGTTTACCCGCAACGGCATCCACACCAGCAGCGGCGCCACCGTAAGCTTCCAACGCGATGCAGCCGGCCGCATCACTGCGATTACCGATCCCCAAGGCGGCATCATCAACTACACCTACAACGCTGCAGGCGAGCTTGCCCGAGTCACCGACCAAGCCGGCCGTTATACCTCCTTCAGCTACTTCACCACCCTCGCCCACTACCTCAACCAAATCCTCGACCCTGCGGGCAACCCTCTAGCCATCACCAACTACGACGGCAACGGCCGCCTCTCCACCCTCTCCGATGCCCTCGGCAACATCACCACCTTCGTCTACGACGAAAGCAATCGCACCGAGACGGAGACCGATCCGCTGGGCGGTGTCACTAAGGAGACCTATGACGAACGCGGGAATGTCCTCCACACCGTCAACCCCATTGGAGCCGTTTCCTCCAGCACGTACGATGCCAGTAACAACCCCCTGACTGTTACGCCGCCCTGCGGTTGCACCAAGGTCTTCACGTATGATACCAACGGCAACCAACTTACCATGACCGACGCGCTGGGCAACGTTACATCCATGTCGTATGACGCCAATAATCAACCCCTTACACAAACTGACGGCAACGGCCATACCATTGGCTACGCCTTTGACGCTAACGGCAATATTACTGCCATCTCCGACGCGCTGGGCTACACCACCCGCCTGACTCCGGACGAATATGGCCGGCCCACCGCCGTTACCGACGTTCTCGGCCGCGTCACCCGCTTTGAGTACGTCGTACCCGATCCCCAAAGCGCCATCGCCCCCAGTAAGCCCAGCCGTGTCATCTACCCGGACAACACTTCTATACAGTTCATCTACAACGCTTTCGGCCGCATCGTCTCGTTCACCAACACCTCCGGCGCCACCCAGCGGCTTATTGCCGATGAAGCCGGCATGCTCCTCCGGTCCATCGACGCCCTGGGCCACGCTACCACCTACATTTACAATGATCGCGGTGAACTAGCCTCCACCACCAACGCCCTCAGCCAGACAACAGTCTCCGAGTACGACCTGATGGGGCGCTTGCTTCGTCGCACTGACCCCAACGGTAGAGTCAGCACCTGGGAATGGGACAAACTCGGACGCCTCGCATCCACAACCGACGCACTCGGCTGCATCACCCGCAAGTCCTACCGCGCCGACGACGCCCTCGAAAAAATCCAGCAGGCAGATGGAACCTTCATCTTGTTTGACAATGACACGAACGGCCGTCGCACCTCCCTGTCCGATCCCAACGGCAACGTCACTTATTTTACCTGGAACAGCAATAACCAGATCACCTCCCAGACGGATCCTCTCCACCACGTCACCACCCCGAGCTACGACAAGGCAGGCAATCTCGCCTCCATCACCGACCGCCTCGGCCGCGTCCGCAAGTTCACCTACGACGCCCGCAATAAGCTTGTTGAGGAAAGATGGCTTACCGCCAATACTTTGCAAATTGTCAAGTCCATCTCGCTTGAGTATGATGCCGCTGGCAATCTCCTGGCGGCCAGCGACGACATTAGCTCCTTCGCACTTACGTACGGTAGTCGCAATCGCCCACTTACCAACACCGCGACATATCCCACCCTTCCCAATTCCACTGCGTTCACCCTTACCAACACATATAACGACGTTGGGCGTATCTATACCACGACCGATAGCGATGGCATCCAGGTTGAATCCCACCTTGACGAACGCTCGCAACTCCAGCGCCTGGTCTGGCAGGGACCTGGTTCATTCGCCCCTGCCCGTGTCGATTTTACACGCAATGCACTTGGCGACGTCACCAACATCGCCCGATACACCGGTGTCGCAAGCTCTCAGCTTGCCGTCAATACTGTAATTGAGTTAGGGCGAGCGAAATCTGACACTGGAATCGTTGCGTCACTCAACAATGCGGACGGCGACAGATCTGCAGCCTCATCCAGCTACAAAGATACTGACGCATTCGGCCCTCTCGCGGTACCTCGCGACAGCGAGTCTCTGTTCGCTCAGTCTATTGGCAGTGATCCTCTCCAACGTATCTCCCGCATTACTCATACCAGTGGTTCTGGTAATATCCTGACTGACTTCCAATATACTCATGATACTGCCGGCAAACTTAAAACAGAAAGCTCAAATGGCGACACCACTACATATTCGTATGATTTGATCGGCCAGCTCATTGACGCGTCGTACCGCTTTCAGACCCCATCCTCCGAAACCTTCGTGTATGATTCCAGTGGAAATCGAGCTGCGTCCAGTTCCGGCCCAGTTGTCACTTCATACAACGTGGGCTTCAACAACCGCATTTTGTCGGATGGCACCAACTCCTATGCCTACGATAATGAAGGCAATCTAACTAACATAAATAATGAAACCACTCGTCAACGTGTAGTCTTGAAATACGACCATCGTAATCGCCTTACGAATTTCATTAGATATGCCGTCACAGATATTCCCATCCAAACCATTACCTTTACCTACGACCTTGCGGATCGCCGTATTGCTAAATCTGTTGACGGGCAAGCAACTTTTTACTTTTACAGCGGAAAAGACATGTGCAAGCAGATTTCGTCAACATCCGGAGTGACTCGTTACCTCGTAGGGGATAGGACGGACCAATGGCTGGCGAGTCAAAACTCCTCTGGTGATACTCTCGCTTCGAAGTTTTCCTGGTACTTGACAGATAGACTTGGATCCAAACGCGCAATAGCTTCGGAGGACGGCTCGCATATGCTTAATCAGACGGAATTTACTAGCTACGGATCAATAAGATCTCAAACCGATCCTGCGTCTGATGATTCATTCAATTTTACAGGTAGGGAGTATGATAGGGAGACAGAGCTTTATTACTATAGGGCAAGGTATTACATTCCTACACTAGGTAAGTTTCTGTCCGACGATCCAGTTAGATTTGAATCTGGAGATTTTAATTTACAAAGATATGTGTTTAACAGGCCTGTCAGTCTGACTGATCCAAGCGGATTAATGGCTGATGAATATGCAATCAAGACTGCGAAGCAACAAGAAGATGATGCAAAAACTAATGTGAAGAAGATTCGATTTTTTACTAAAGTCACCACAGTTATCGCAGGCGCCTTTGTTTTTGTACCTACTTTTGGTGCGGGTTCAAAGTATTATAGCCAACGTACATGTCAGAACGAAGTCAGAATGGTGACTGCAATGGGCCTTGCTACTCAGACAGCTTTATTCTATTTCGGAATTGAGCAAGTCAGAAAATCTGGAGATCCAGGCCTTTTGTGGGATATTGCAGGTGATTGGATTGCATACTCAGCTGCTATCTCGGGAGCTGGTTACACTGCTTCTAAACTCTGTAAATAAGATGCGTTTTATGAATGGCATACTGCTTTCTGTTGCTATTTACACTTGATTCGAAATGGCCTTTTGCATTTGGCAATCGACACGCTATCCTTGAAGATATAATGGTAAAAATGGATTGCCTTTAATAATGGCCTATAGGCAATTTGAACATCTTTCTAGGATTTTATATTTACCTCGGTTGTTACTGGTGGTGTGAAGTAGTATAATTTTTCCTTATATCTATTATTAGTAGCAACCATGCTTTTCAGTGCATGTAGATCGTACGCTTTGATTAAGAAAGCGTGAAATAAAATATTCAGCAGTTTTGGTGCCCGTCCTATGCAAAAAATAATAACCTTTGGAAGTCGTTGATGTTGAGTATTCAGTTTTGGAACTCCCTGCGGAACCTATTTCACTTCCCCACCGCGTTAATCACATAGCAAACAGCTGGCAGAACGGAGTCCGCCAGCTGCTCCGCCGCCAGCGGGCGCGGGGGCGGCGTTTTGCACCACTCCAGGGCGGCGCCGGCTATGGCCCAGCTCATCATGGTGGCCTTGAGGTCGGACGTGCTGACGTTGAGGTGCAGGAGGGCGGGCATGAGAAACTCGCGGATGATGGCTTTGACCTGGGATTCCACGATGGGCTCTGGTTCTCTTTGCAGCCCGCTGCCTACTCGACGAGACCTTGCTGATGAGTTCCGGTACTGAGATCAACATACGAATGTTGAATAGCAAAGACCCACTGTGGTGCGCACACAGTTGCCCACAAGTATTTGCCTGTTTGTGTCAGGGAGTGTTAGCGCGTCAAAAATTCAGGCTACTGGTAAAGCATTATAGATAAGTACTTTAAAGACATTTGATGTCATTCGCTGACAGCCCGGCTTGGGTTCGAATCCCGCATCCGGCTCTCGTTTTTGTTGTGGCTTATGGCGGTCTTATCGATTCTCATTGCATTTTGCGGGGCCGCATTTGCTGAATGTAGGCGGTGACCCGGTTGATACCACACACATGAGAGATCATCTTTTGCTCTTGTGTGCTAGGCTTATTCTGCTGGTTGTTCGTCCTGCGGAAGCCCATCTGGGTGAATCTGTCGAGCAGTGTATTGAGCGTTATGGCGATGGGAAGTCCAGCTGCATTGTGAAGGATGAGAACTATAAGGGAAGCTGTAAAGGGCCTGCCACTGCTGTCGTTCCGGTTTTGGCTTTGTCACCTTGCCTGTGAGCACCAGTACGCTCGTCAGGAGGTCCTCGGTGCGCCGCCGGCGGTGTAGGTGACGCTAATTGCTCATATCCTGAGCCCTTCGCCTGCACCTCAGAATCAGCGCCGTTTTACTTGAAATCACGTCTCGATTAACGGCTGGTAGTCGTCGGGATTGTCGAAGCCGGCGGTCCAGGCGATGGCCTGGCGGCAGGTCTTCATGGTGGGGGGCACGCGGATGAGGTAGTGGCGCGCGGTGGAAGGGCAGTTTACGGAGACCAGGACCATCGGCTCGTCGCCGTGCAGCGGGATCTGCAGGAGACGGCGCTGGCCGCCGGGGTCGGTGTCGGTATCCAGGATGCGGGCGCTGGGGTGGGAGAACAGTTTTTCGCGACCGACACGGTCCAGGGCGATGCGGCGGCGCTCGATATTCGTGTCCTTCAGGATCGTCGAAATATCCAGCGTTTCCGGGTGAAAGACAAGCTGCTCATCCACGGCGACACCGCGCCAGCGCAACGGAGCTCCCTGAAGGCTTTGCGGCAGGGCAGTGACGCCGGAATCCGCAATATCCACCCACGAGTTTACCTCAATGCCCTCCGGCAGCTCCTTCAGACGGGTGCAGCCCGCCACGGAAAGATAACTGATCGGACCCAGCCTGGGGAGACGTTCGATGCGTTCCGCTCCGCTGAGATTCACAAAGCCGTTGGTGACCCGCGCGCTCTCCGGCCAGTAGACCAGGGAGCGGCAGCCGGATGCATCCAGAAAATGGACATCCAGGTCGGCGGGCAGAGCGGGCAGATTGATGCACCCGCGCAGGATAAGGGTGGCGACTTTCAGGCCGCGCGGCAGTTCGCGAAGATGGGTGCAGTCGGTGAGATCCAGCCGTGAAGACACGCTCCAACCTTCCGGCAGCTTTTCCAGCGTGGAGTCGGCAAGTATCAGCTCTCTGCACGCCAGTTGCCGGGGCAGTTTGTCGGGATGTAAATTCAGCCTGTTCAGTTTAAGCCGCGCCCCCTCGACAGGAGTGTCAGGTTCTGCCTTATCAAGGAGGATTCTGGTGGAGAGTCCCTCATCCAGCTTGTCCTGCTCATCCCTGGTCATGATCCCGGGTATCGGCTGTTTGGCGTAAAAGATAGACATGGCGTTATCCTTTCAGACCTGACCTTTCGTGCCGGGTTTGGTTCCGGCCTAATCCACAACGCGGACGATTTGCTGAGGCGTGTACTCGCGCTGAATGCGCACCACATAGTTGCCGCGGGGGATTTCGATCGGCCCGTGCTCCTCGTGTACCAGCGTGGCGGAGTCCGCAGTCACCTCAAGGAAGGTGTCGTCCGTAAGGCCAAACGCGTTCCGCCGATTTTGCGGCTTTGCCGCAATGCGATAGACCATCGCCGCAGCCATTTCCGCGATGCGATGGGCGTGCCCGGTTACCTCGCCTCGTGCCAGAATCGGCGGCTGCGGTATCTTGTCCGCGCCGGCGGTCTGGGGGACTTCGATGACGAATACGTCGCCCTGCCGCCACATCCGTTTTTGGGGCGTAGCCGGTTTAACCATGCCGAGGAGCTTGGTAAGCATGGTGCTCATTAAAGCACTTAGCAGAGGTTCGTCAAGAAAGATAAGTAAAATAAAATTTTGTGATACATTTTACACCGCTGCGGAAGACTCTGTTTTCTCCTCCCAGAACTCCCGCAGATAGCGCCGCACATCTTCGGCAGAACGCGCGCGCTGCACGTCCCACCAGGGCGGAAAGAGTTCTGCATAACGGTTCTCGCGAAAACGTGAATCAATGAGAACCACTGTGCCACGATCTGTCTCCGATCGTATGACGCGCCCCGCCGCCTGCTGAACTTTCGTCATTCCGGGGTAAAGATAGGCGCTGGCAAAGCCGGCGTCGGGGCCGTCGGCATCGCTCTGTTGCTGGAAGTACTGGCGTATCAGCTCCCGCTCCAGACTTAGCTGAGGCAGACCCGGACCGACGACAACCGCGCCGTGCAGTCGATCGCCAATCAGGTCAATGCCCTCGCCAAAAATGCCGCCCATTACTGCGAAACCGACCAGCGAGCGCGTGTGATCGTGCCGAAACGCGGCAAGGAAGGCTTCCCGGCTCGCTTCGTTCATCTGGTTCTCCTGCAACAGAATATCCAGCGGGGGATCGCTGTGCACGGCGCTTTTGAACGCGGCGGCGACATCGCGCAGGTACAGGTAGCTGGGGAAGAAGATGAGGTAATTGCCCGGCCGCGCCAGCACTGTGGCGCGAATGATCTGCGCTACATCCGGCACCGTGGCTGCGCGGTATTTGTAGGTAGTGGAAATGCGATCCGCCACCACCACGGCAAGGTGCTCCGGTGGAAAGGGTGAAGGCAGGCGAAGTGTGGTGTGGACCGAGCCGCCGCCGAGTATGCGGTGGTAAAAAGGGAGCGGCGTCAGCGTCGCCGAGAAGAAGATGGCGGACGCACCGCGCGCGAGGGCCAGACCCAGCAGTTTGGATGGATCCAGACAGAAGAGCCGCAGGCGCGCTTCGTCGGGGGCTTCCTCATCTTCCTGTAGAATGGCCACGTAGCGTTCATCGAAACCTTCGGCCGTGCGCAGAAAGCCGGTGATCTCGAAGTAATGCTGCAACAGGATCTCGCGGAACGGCGCGGGTGTGTTGGCCGCCAGCCACGGCTCGGCAACCTCCAGCACGCGCTGAAGGGAAGTGCGCACGGTTTCGGGTAACTCTCGAACAATGCGGGCAGCCGGGCCGTCACGGACTGGCGTCAGATCTCGGGTCAGCGGCGCGTCGGGATCACGAATCAAATCGCGAAGGCGGCGTGTGGCGCTGTCGATCGCGCGGGCGAGTTGCGGCAGATCCTTGCGCACCGCCCGGGACAGTTCGCGCAACGGTTCGCCCCGTATCTCCGCGGAAAACATTTCGCGGGCGCGATCGGGCAGATTGTGTGATTCATCGACCAGAAAGACGTACCGACGCCCCGGCGTGTTGGGCGCGGTTTCATCCTGAAAGTAGCGCCGCAGGTAGGCGGAGGGATCGAATGCGTAGTTGTAATCGCAAATGATCAGATCGCAGAACAGGGAAGCATCCAGGGAGAGCTCGAACGGGCAGATTCCGTGGCGGGCGGCCAGCGCTTCCACATCGGGGCGTGTCAGTTGCTCGGTCTGAAGAACTTCGCGCAACGCGGGCTTAAGGCGATCGTAATAGCCCAGCGCTTTGGGACATGTGCGTGGGTCACAGCGGCTTCCTGCGGGATCAACGCAGAGCTTTTCTTTGGCGGTAAGTGTAACAGCGCGGAGGTGCAGCCCGGCTTTGCGAAGATCTGCCGCCGCCTTCTCCGCCACTGTACGGCCAATGGTGCGGGCCGTAAGATAGAAGAGCCGGTCGGCAAGGCCATCGGAGGAAGCTGCGGGAGCGGGGGTTGAAGCTGATCCTGAAGAGGAAGCGGCGGACGGGGCTGGTCCGGCCAGGGCTTTTATCGCCGGGAAAAGAACGGAGATGGTTTTGCCAATGCCGGTGGGTGCTTCGGCAAATAGCCGGCTGCCGGAGGCAATGGCGCGATACGCCGCGACAGCCAGCGCGCGCTGACCGGGCCGGTACGGAAAGGGAAACTGCAGCGCGCGCGCGGATTCGTTGCGGATGCGGCGCCACTCGACTTCGGCTGCGGCCCACTCCAGGTATTCCTCCACGACCCGGTTGAAATTATCCGCCAGCTCCCGCGCGGTGCGGAGTTGCCGGAACTCGACGGGGATATCCAGATCCAGTTGCAGATAAGTCAGGCGCAGCTCGATCTCTGTGAGAGGCGCCGGTGCAGTGTCGTTGCCGCCTGCCTCCACTTTGGTCACATCCTTCTGAGGAGGCACACCGCTCTGGAGGCAAATGATGTGTCCGTAGATCTCCGCCTGCGCCCAGTGCAGGGGATCGGGGATTCCATCCCAGCCGGCCGTTACGGTCTTGATCTCCTCCAGCACGGGGGGAGTTGAATCCCGGCGAAGGCAGTCGATGCGGCCACGGATGAGGAGTTGGAAGGTGGGGGCGGGAACGGTGATGTTCACCGACACTTCAGTTTCGAAATCGGTCCGCAGCCGCTGAAGGCGCTGGTGTCCACGCGTGCCTTCCACGGCGCGGTTGGCGGACTGAAACATGCCGCTGCCTGCCAGCCCACCGCTGCGCAGAATAAAGTGCACGAGGTCTCGGACCGAAAGAGCGACAACGGGAAGCGGAGTCTGAGGGGAAGTCACAGCAGCACAGGCGCGGGAGCAGACGGGAAACCGTCCGTGGCGGGAGGGTAAAAGGAGGTGCGGGCGGCCAGGGCTCGCTCCAGGCGGCGCAGATATTCGGAGCGGCGCACTTCAATCGCGCCGAGCCGCGCGGTCAGCGGGGAAAGCACCTGGGTATCAAACAGCTCGAAGTTACGGCTGCGCAGGTATTCAAACAGAAAGACCAGGGCGACCTTGGAGGCGTCGGTTACACGGTAGAACATCGATTCGCCCGCAAAGAACCCGTTGATGCCGATGCCGTAGACTCCGGCGACAAGTTCATCCTTCAGCCAGGCCTCGACGCT
>JBGGNE010000037.1:0-13219 GCA_041287705.1 Methylacidiphilales bacterium
ACCCAGCGTGAGTTGATAATTCCTGCAAACGGAACCATCTCTCCCTTACTGTTGCGCAGGTACCACTTGCTCAGATCCTCGGGCGACATGCGGAAGGGGGCGTCGCCCTGCATGTAGACTTTCTTCACGCGGCCTTTGTCGATGAAGTCGTTGATGTAGCTGGAGCCGAAGATATTGGCCAGCTCGCGATTGATATCCGCCACGCTGACACCGAGCGTTTGGGCTTTCTGGTAGTCGATATCCAGCCAGAGATCTGCTTTATCGCTCATACTGTTGGGGCGTACGCCCTGTAGCGCGGGATTTTGCGCGGCAAGGCCGAGGAGCTGAAACTGTGCTTTGGTCATCGCCTCGTGGCCGAGGCCCCCGGTATCGATAAGGCGGAAATCGAAACCGCTGGTGTTGCCCAGCTCCTGCACGGCGGGCGGAATCATCGCGAAAGCCATAGCTTCTTTCATCTGCATGAACGTCCCCATGGCGCGGCCCTGAATCTCCTTGGCGCTCTGGCCCGGTCCTTTGCGCTCGGACCAGTCTTTAAGCTCCACGAACAGCGCCGCCTGATTCTGCCCCACGCCGGCGAAGCTGAAGCCTGCGACGGAGAAGACGCTTTTGACGGAGTCCTTCATGTTGACCAGGAATTCATTCTCCATCTTCTTCAGCACAGCCTCGGACTGCTCGATGGTGGCACCCGCGGGAAGCATCGCCATGGCCATCACCGTGCCGGTATCTTCCTCCGGCAGAAAGCCCGTGGGCAACTGGCGAAACATCATAATGACGGCGATGCAGATGCCGGCATAGCCGACAAAAAGCAGGGCTCTGCGCCGCAGCACGAAGTCAACTACGCCGACATACCTGTTGGTAGTGCGGCTGAACATGCGGTTGAACCAGCCAAAGAATCCCTTTTGCTCATGCAGCTCGCCCTTCTTCACTGGCTTCAGCATGGTGGCGCAAAGCGCGGGCGTAAGGATAAGCGCCACAACGACAGAGAGGGCGATGGCCGTGGACATCGTGACGGCAAACTGCCGGTAAATCACGCCTATGGAGTTGCCCATAAACGCCATGGGCAGAAAGGCTGCGCACAGCACCAGGCCGATGCCGACAAGCGCGCCGGTAATCTGGGTCATTGATTTACGGGCCGCCTCGCGCGGGGAAAGTCCTTCTTCCTCCATCAGCCGCTCCACGTTTTCCACAACGACAATGGCGTCATCCACCAGCAGCCCAATGGCCAGCACCAGGCCGAAGAGCGTCAAAGTATTGACGGAGTAGCCCAGCACGGCCAGCACGCCGAATGTTCCCAGCAACACGACCGGCACCGTGATGGTAGGGATGATGGTGGCGCGGAGGTTGCCGAGGAACAGATACATCACCAGAAACACCAGCACCACGGCTTCGATCAGCGTCTTGATCACGTCCGTTATGGAGTGTTTGACAAATGGCGTGGTATCAAAGGGATACACCAGGCGCAAACCTTTGGGGAAGAAGGGCTGCATCTCGGCAAGTTTGGCCTTCACGGCCGCCACAGTTTCCAGGGCATTGGCTCCCGCGGCCGGGTTGATGACAAAGCCGGCGGCAGGTCCGCCGTTGAAACGGCTTACGATGTTGTAGTTTTCGCTGCCCAGTTCGATTCGGGCTACATCGCGCAGGTAGACGCGGGAGCCGTCCGGATTCGTGCGCAGCAGAATGTCCCCGAACTGCGCCGGAGTCTCCAGCCGGCCGCGCGTCGTTATGGTGGCGTCCAGTCGCTGGCCGGGTACTGCGGGCAGCGCGCCCAGATTGCCGGAGGAGACCTGGCTGTTCTGCGCCGTGATGGCGGCGCTGACGTCGGCGGAAGTAAGCTTGTACTGCATCAGCTTGTCCGGATGAAGCCAGATGCGCATGGCGTACTGAGACCCAAACGCCTGGATGCTTCCCACTCCTGCCACGCGGCTGACTGGATCCTGCAGCGTGCCGAAGACGAAATCGCTCAGATCCTCGCTGCTCATCCGGCCGTCATCCGAGACGAGGCCCACGACGAGAAGCATGCTGCTGGAGGACTTGGAGACCTGGACGCCCAGCGCCTGCACCTCCTGCGGAAGCAGCGGGATGGCCGATTGCAGCTTGTTTTGCACCTGCACCTGGGCGATATCGGCGTTCGCACCACCGTTAAAGGTGATAACCACGCTGGCCGTGCCGGAGGAATCGCTGGAGGACTCGATGTAGCGCAGGTAATCCAGCCCGTTCATCTTCTGCTCGATGATCTGCGTCACCGTATCCTCCACTGTTTTCGCGGAGGCACCCGGGTACGTGGCGGTAATCGTGATGGAAGGCGGCGCCACCTGAGGATATTGCTCCACAGGCAGCCGGAACAGCGCCATCGCGCCGGCCACCATAATCATGATGGCGATAACCCAGGCGAAGATGGGGCGATCGATAAAGAAATGGGACATAAGGAGGGGAATTTAAAAGGGTGCGTCAGAAACAAATCCTTACTTGCTCTGCACTGTCCGGGTAGCACCGGCAGGGGCGGGGGAGGTTCCCTGCGCAGAAATCGGCTTCACCGTCATCCCTTCCTGCACGCGCTGGAGATTATTGACGACAATCTGCTCGCCGCCCTTGAGGCCGGACAAAACCAGCCACTCATTGCCCATCGCGCGCCCCAGAGTCAGCACGCGAAGCTCCGCAACACCATCTGACTTCACGACAAAGACCGTAGGCTCGCCCTTGGGATTCCGCGCTACGGCGGATTGCGGAACAAGAACGGCGTCCAGCTTCTGCCCCTCCGCAAGCCGGGCGCGCACAAACATACCGGGCAGCAGATCCCCGTTGGGGTTAGGGAACAGCGCCCGCATCGTCACCATGCCGGTGCCGGCGTTTACCGTAACGTCGGCAAACTGCAGCGTTCCGTTGTCGGCATACTCCGTGCCGTCATCCAGCAGAAGCCGAACCTGCGCGCCGCCGTTCTTATCCTTCTGCAGTTCCCCGCTGGCAAGGATCTTGCGCAGACGCAGCAACTCGTTGCTGGACTGCGTTACGTCCACGTACAGCGGATCCAACTGCTGCACGGTGGCCATCAGCGTTGCCGCGGACTCCTGGACAAAGGCGCCCTCCGTCACCTGTGACGCGCCAATGCGTCCACTCACAGGAGAGGTCACCTTTGTATAGCTCAGGTTGATCCTGGCTGTATCCACTGCGGCTTCCCCGGAGAGAATTTCCGCCTCTAACGCCTGCAGCGCGGCCACAGAGTCATCATAGTCCTGCTCGCTGATAGACCGCTTGCCTACCAACATCTTGTAGCGATCCCGCTTCAGTCGCGCCGCTTCTGCATTGGCCTTCGACTTGGCCAGATTGCCCTGGGCATTCTTCAGTGAGGCTTCGTACAGAGCCGGGTCAATCTGATAGAGCACCTGCCCTTCCTTTACGTCGCTGCCCTCGGTAAAGAAGCGCTTCTGCACAATGCCACTCACGCGAGCCCTCACTTCGGCAATACGATAAGCGGACGTACGGCCAGGGAGTTCACGAGTCAGCGCCACCTCGCGGGGCGCAATAGTAACGACCTCTACTTCGAGAGGTGGCACGGCCTCCGGCTGGGGCTGCTGTTGCTTCTGCTCCGTGCCGGAATCGGCCGCTGCGGAGGATCTTTCGGTGCATCCCGCCATCCAAACCAGTGCGGCAATCGCCGTAAGCAACGCCAGTACCAGCCGGATAGAAAGTGTCCACCAGAATGCGCGAGAGCGCAGCTCCGGTGCAGGCAGTGTGGGGTGCTGTAGTTTGTTCATAGTCGATTTAGTCTCCTGAAGCCGAGAGATTTGGCTTGGTGCCAGGAGTATCGGATCGAAGACAAATTTGGCCCACGAGTATGTCGTCGAACGGTCATTTGGCGGTTGCGAACGGCAATTAGCCTCTGGCCACTGGAGGGCGCCCAATGACCGTTCCCGATGGCCTGCGAGCCGTTGAGTCACTTCCCGTTAGACACAATGACCTGCAAATCTTAGCTTCCCTGTATGGCACAACCGCACAGGGAGTTCATCGATCCCCGCGTCTCCTACTGGTACTTTCAGCTCTACGCGTGGGGCTTCCAGACCGTCTGCCTGCTGCTCTTCGCCCTTACAACGCCGCCCTTTATGCAATGGGGACTGGCGCTCGCCACTCTGGTTAAAGTCCTGCTCCTGGCAGTCATTTCCCACGGCATTGTGGTGTATGCCTACACACGTGGCTGGTTCAAGATGTCTCGTACCCAGCTTAGCCTTAGGGGCATTGCCATCTGCCTGATAGGTTCTATTCTTCCTACAGTATTATTCTACCCTGTAGCAGATTTTTTTACCGGGCAATATTACAAAGATAAGACTGTCCTGTTTCTGGTAGAAGTACTTGTCCAGTTCGTAACGTTGATCATGTGGGGAGGGCTCTTCCAGGCCTACTACTATTATGAACTTAATAAGCAAGGGGAGCTGGACCGCATCCGACTGTCAGAAGCCTCCAAAGAAGCCCAGTTGCTCGCATTAAAGAACCAGATCAACCCACACTTCCTGTTCAACAGCTTCAATCTACTACGCGCCTTAGTTCTTCGAGACCAGGAACTTGCCCGCGATGCCATTACCCATCTGTCCGAGCTTATGCGTCATTCGCTTACCCTGGCCAGCCGCAATACAATCACGCTGACTGAGGAATTACAATTCCTTGGCGATTACCTTGCTCTGGAGCGCTTAAGATACGAAGAGCGTCTTCGCATTACGTCTGAAATTGCCAAAGATATTGGCGCGGAAAAAATACCCGCGATGCTTCTCCATACCCTGGTGGAAAACGCAGTTAAGCATGGTCTAGATCAGGACTGCGCCGGCGTTGATATACACTACAGCGTATGGAAGTATCAGGATAAGCTGAGGCTGCGCGTTACCAATTCCGGCGCCATGCGCCCCACCGAAGGTCACACCGGTACCGGCCTCAAAAACGTTCGCGATCGCCTTCACCTGCTCTACGGTGAGAATGCTTCTGTGACGATAACCCACAAAGAGAACGAGGTGCTTGCCGAAGCGGAATGGCCCTCCCAAAACGCAGCAATAACGTCATGAAGGCCCTTATCGTAGACGACGAAAGACACGCGCGGGAGGAACTTGCCTTTCTGCTTCGCCCGCACCCGGCGATTGAGATAGCGGGCTACGCGGCCAATGCACAGGAGGCACGGCGCCAACTCGCCCAGCTAAAGCCCGACCTCATGTTTTTGGACATCCAGATGCCGGTAGAAACCGGGCTGGAACTTCTCAGCTCTCTGGAAGGGCCGATGCCTCACGTGATCTTCACCACAGCGTACGACAGCTACGCCATCCGAGCTTTTGATTTTGGCGCGGCCGATTATCTGCTCAAACCTATCTCGCCGCAACGCCTCGCTATCGCGCTCAGCCGTCTCTTATCTAAGGCCGACGACGATACCAAAGAGCCCGCGGAGGAGGAGAACGCCATCACCGAGCCCGAACAGCAGGCACGTGTCCTCAAGCCCACTGACAAAATCCTTCTCAGCGAGCCCGAGCGTATCTGGTACACTTCCGTTGCCGCCATAATCGGAGCCGAGTCCGTTGGCCCCCATTCAGCCGTCTGGCTCGAATCCGGCACCCCCGTTGTCCGCCGCTCCCTTGCCACGCTGGAGAGCAGGTTACCGCCCGAGCTCTTTTTCCGCGCCAATCGTATCCAGCTTATCAACCTCCAGCATGTGCGGGAAGTCACCCCCTGGTTCAGCGGCGGCCTCAAAATCCAGCTAACCGGCAAACGCTCAGTTGAACTTTCGAGGCGACAAGCAAAAATCTTCCGGGAAATCTCCTCTCTGTAACCAGATACGAGCGGATTCATGCACCGCTAGCACTTCTCAGAGAGCGCGACCTCGTTCAGCATGGCCCGAAACTTGCCGGCCAGCTTGTGGCGAATAACGAAGCCTTTGAAGCGGTTCACGCGGCCTTCCCGCTGCTCAATGTCGATTGGATTGCCGGTGTTGGGGGCGGTTCGGGTTGATTATCGGGGTTGCTGTTGGACGATGGTGCCGTTCTGGCCGAAGAGCTGATAGCTGGAGAGATGGATGAGGTTGGGAGGATAGGGATGGCTGGCCGGATCGTACGTGATGCTGCCGCCCTGGTACTTTTTGAGATTGATGTCGGGCTTTAGCACGAGGTTGTCGGGGTTGTTCGGATCTTCGTTGTTGCGACCGCGGGTTGCGTTGAATTGGGAGAGGGCCTGTGCGGAGAAGGCGGGCTTGCTTGTCACTGTTGTCACTGGCGGCTCAGGCGGCAGGGGGGCGCTTTGGATACGGAAGTAGGCGGGGTCGGGGCCGAGGCTTAAGGTGTAGTTGGGGTTGAAGCTGGTGGCCAGGGGGGTGAGGCCGATGAGGTAGAGGCCGACGTCCTCGCCCTGCACGCGGGTGAGGAAGCCCCCAGGGAACACGGTGCTCGCGGTATCCCATGGCGCAAGGGTGCTGGTATAGGTGAAGGTGAGGGCGGGATCGGAGAAACCGGCTGTTTTACCCTGGCCGGCGGTGGGCAGGATGAGCAGTGCGCGCGGGGTGATGGTGAAGTTGTCACCTCCGATGTAGGTGACCGCGTAGTTGTTTCCGGCGCTCAGCGTGCCCTGGCTTATGGCGTAAAGGCCTGCGTTTTCACCCATTGCGCGGCTCAGGGCTCCGGTTAGGCTGTCGCCTGCTACCAGGTTGCCCACGGTGATGGTGATGGCCAGCGGAGAGGGATCGGCGTCGCCGTACGTTTTGCCCTGCCCGGGTACGGCTGCTATGGTGATGGCGCGAGGCGCGATGGTGAAGTTGTCCGCGCCAATGACGGTAACGGTGTAGCGCGAATCCCCGTAGGCGTTTAGGATGCCCAGGATATCGTATATGCCGACGTTTTCCCCGGCTTCCCGCGAGAGGGTAAACAGGGTGGCAATGTCAAAGTCCGGGCCGAGGAGGGTGCCGCTGGTGAACGAGTAGGAAAGCGCGGGGTCCAGGTCTCCGTAGATCTTGCCCGCGGCATCCGCCGTCACGGTGAGTGCGATGGGCAGGTTCTCGAAATCGAAGCCGGTGGGGGAGTCGGCGACGCCTACCGCGAAGGTGCCTTTGGCAACGGCGGCTGTCAGCGACCCAAAGGTAACCTGGCCGGAGGCGTCGATAGTCTGGGTCAGCGGGCCCGCTGTCGTTGCCGTAGGCAGGCCGGCTATGCCAGGAGGCGTGCCGGGGGCAACTGCGGGAAGCTCCAGCGTTACGGTGCCGCGGTTTGTCAGCGGCGTAAAGGTCAGGTAGACCGTGGCCAGATCCAGGTCCTTCGGCGTCACGGTGATCGTCTGCGAATACGTTTCGCCCAGGACAGCGTTTAACGTGCCGGGGGTATAGGTAAAGCCGCGGGACTCGTACGCGCCGATGTCGGGAGCCCCGATGTCCGGGTCGCCGTCGTTGCGCGACTCTCCACGCTGGTCGATGGTCAGAACGGAGGATCCGGCATTGAGCGCCGGGCTGCCGGGCAACAGCGCGTGCGTCTGCGTCGGCCCACCGTACCAGCCCAGGGGCGCCAGACCGACGTTCGCATCCGTTATGATCTGGGTGCCGGCTCCCGTTCCAAATCCATCGCTGTCCGCGATGCTTCCCACAAGGTTGTAGCCGAGATCCGTAATGTCACCTCTGACGTTTGGTCCGGTTGTGGCCGTGTTCAGCGCGATGATGGAGTTACTGATTTCCACGGTGCCGCCGAGCACTCGGATGCCGCCGCCAAAGGAGATAGAGCCGGAGGAGAATGCGTAATTTCTGCTGATAGTGGAGTTGGCAATCCTCATCACACCACCAGAATGGTAAATGCCACCTCCGATCGAGGATGAGGTGGCGGTGGTGACGTAATTTCCGCTGATGGTGGAGTTGGTAATCCCGACGTTACCGCCAGCATTGTAGAGGCCGCCGCCGTCGGCTCTGTTGGGGGAGGAGGAGTAATTCTCGCTGATGGTGGAGTTGGTGATCTCCACGGCGCCGACATTTACGTAGATACCGCCGCCGAAGGCCGTACCGGCGGAGTCGGAGGCCAGCAAGTAATTTCTGCTGATGGTGGAGTAGTTGATCTGCAGGGTACCGGCGCCACCGCCGTGGAAGATGCCTCCCCCGCCGCTGCCGAAGCCGAAGCTGGAGGCGGTGCCGTAATTTCCGCTGATAGTAGAGTGGTTGATCTCCATGCTACCGATATTGTAGATGCCACCGCCGGAGGAGGCGATGTTGGTGACATAATTCCCGCTGATGATGGAGTTGCTGATCACTGCGCTACCGCTCGATTTATAGATGCCGCCACCGTGGTCCGAGGCCCGGTTTCCATAGATACGGGAGTTGCTGATCGTGACATTGCCGGAGGTGATGTTGAGGCCGCCGCCGTTGCCTGTTTTATTGCCACCCGTGATGCCAAGGCTGTCTAGGATAACAGCGGCACCGGTTCCCGGGTTGATGTTAAAGACGGAGGCGGTGACGCCGCCCGCCGCGTTGCCATTCACGACTATGCGCGGGCCGACAGCCGTGCTGCTGTAGACAGGCTGGCTGCTGCCGTTGATGGTGATGGCGCGGCGGATGTCGAAACCGGTGGTGCCCGGGGCGGACGCGGCGGCCGTGATGGTCCAGCGCTCGTCCAGGCCCTTGGCGGAATCCGGAATGTCGAAGGTGACGGTGGTCGGTGCCTCGGCAAAGGTGAGGGCGACGCGCAGGCTGTTGGCGATCGGCAGGGCGTCGGAGGGAGAGTATGCGTTCGGATTGTAATCCGCCGTGGTGCGCACCGTGTAGTCGAAGACAGGGAGGATGCCGGAGGCCTCGTATGCACCAATATCCTGGCTGCCCGTAACTCCGCGCGTCTGCCCACGCTGATCCGTCCCCAGAGTGGTAGCGCCGTTGTTAAGCGCATGGCTGCCCACCAGCAGTGCGTAAGTCCGGGTAGGCCCGCCGTACCAGCCCAGCGGCGCAAGGCCCACCTCACCATCCGTAGCATCAAGCTCTGAAATGGATGAATTAAAGCCGGTGCTGTCTGCTGTGCTTCCCACAAGGTTGCTGCCGAGGTCCGAAACGTTACCATAAACGTTAGGGCCGTCTCCGGCATACGCCCTGTTCAGCGCAATGATGGAGTTGGTGATCTCCACAGTACCGGTGTGGTTGTGGATGCCGCCGCCGCCGGAGAAGGAGAAGGCGGAGGCGTTGGTATAATTCTCGCTGATGGTAGAGTTGGTGATCTTTACGGTACCGCTGTCGTTGTAGATGCCGCCGCCTGCGGAGGAGTCGGCGGTGGAGGTATTGCCGCTAATGGTGGAGTTGGTGATCTCCACAGTACCGCTGGCGTTGTAGATGCCGCCGCCGTAGGAGAAGTAGTCGTGGGAGGTGAAGGGGATGAAGGCGGTAGCGGTGGAGGTATTCCCGTTGATGGTGGAGCCAGTGATCGCCACAGTGCCGCTGTCGTTGTAGATGGCGCCTGCGTAGGAGTAGTAAGTGGTGGAGGTGGAATTTCCGCTGATGGTGGAGCCAGTGATCGCCACAGTACCGCTGTTGTTGAAAATACCGCCGCCGTGCGCGTAGGAGGAGCCGGTAGCGGAGGAGGCGGAGACGGAGTTCCCGCTGATGGTGGAGTTATTGATCTCCACAGTACCGCTGTTGTTGTAGATGCCGCCGCCGAAAGAGAAGGAGGAGAAGGAGAAGGGTTCAGAGACGGAGGTATTCCCGCTTATGGTGGAGTTGTTGATCTCTACATTACCACTGATGTTGTAGATACCGCCGCCGCGGGAGGGGTCAAAGAAATCGGTGGAGAAGGCGGAATTCCCGCTGATGGTGGAGTTGTTGATCCTCACCGTACCGCTGGAGATGGAGATGCCCCCGCCGTTGATATTATTGCCATTGGTGATGGTGAGGCTGTTGAGCGTCACCGTCTGGCCGGCGGCGACGATGGTGATGACGGTATCGGCGGCGTTGCCGTTGACGATGGTGCCGGCAGCGCCCGAGCCGGTAAGGGTAAGGGATTTGCCGATGATACGCACATTCTCGAGGAAGGTGCCCGCTGCCACTTTCACTTCGCCACCGCTGGCGACCGCGTCCACGCCGTTCTGGATTTTGCCCAGCGCTCCCACATTAACAAGAGTGGCGCTGCCGGACAGAGAGCTCGCGACGTTGGTGAGGTTGATGGGGGCGTTCAGGTTCAGCGTCGGTGCGTTGAGGATAAGATCGAACCCGGAGCCGGACGTAATCGCCGCGTCCACGGTGATAAAGTTGTCGGCCAGAAGCGTGACATTGTTGGAGGCCAGCAGGGTGTTGACGAGATACGTGACGTTAAGGATGGAGTCGGCGCTGCCCATATGCGTCACCTGAAGGTTCGGCGTCGTGCCGGTCTCACTTACGAATGAGTTGGCTGCCGTGCTGATGGTGATGCTGTTCGGATCCAGCAGCAGCGTGCCGCCGTTGGTATCCACCATCCCATAAAAATCCAGCCTGCCCTTACCGCTTACCTCCACGAAGCCGCCCGTGCCGGCACCGCCCGGGCCGCGCGCCGTGATACTTCCCGCGAATTGAGTGGTATCGTCGCTCCAGATGATGGAAGTGCCGCCCTGCGTGCCGCCGTCGGCATTGATTTCCGAGCCTGCCTCCACTGTGGTCGTCTTCGCGTTGGCGATAGCCGTGTCCTTGCCCTGGTAGCCGCCGCCGATGTTAACGGTGCCGCCCTTGCCCGTAGCGCTGCTCACATCAATGCGGGAGGCAGAGGTCAGCTTCACCTGGTCGCCCGTTACCACCACAGCGCCGCCGCTTTTGCCAGGCGTATCACTGCGCGCAATCAGCCTGCCCGAGTTCTGCGCCGTGCCCCGCTCCGCCTTCAGCACAATGCGGCCGCCGCTCCTGTCCACCGCCGTGGCGCGGATCACCCCCGTATTATTGACGGCAAGCGCGTACTCATTGCCGCCCGCCGCCCGCAACTCCGCCGTCGTGGCGCGGATCGTACCGCTGTTTTCTACGGACCCCGCGCCGCTCCTGATAAAGACGCGCTTCCCATCCGTACCGCTCGGCCTCACCAGCACTTCCGAACCGCCTGCGAGCGTCACCTGCCCCTTTTTCGCCGAAATCTTCCCGTGATTCTCCACCTGCTGGGCGATCAGCGTCACATCCCCGTCCGCCGCCCTTATTTTCCCGTAATTCACCACCTTCGCGTTCGAGTTTCCGCTGAACGTAAGATCCCCGTCCTTCATAAACTGCGCATCCGCAACATCATGCGTACTTGCCGTAAACCCGCCTGTGTTCACCCGCCCCGTCTTCCCCACCACCACACCGTTCCTGTTGACCAGATACACCTGCCCGTTTGCATTCAGATTTCCATCCAGCTGCGACGCGCCGCCCCCGGTCACCCGATTCAGCACCGCGCTCCTCGAAGAAGGCTGCACAAATGTCGTCGTCTCCCCCTGCCGAATCGAAAAACTTCCCCAGTTCACCACCGCCCGATCACTGCCCTGCCTTACCGTCACCTGTCCTGGTCCCGTCGATATCGTCGCCGCCCCCCCAACCACCGTTCCTCCGGAAGGATTTGCAAGCACAGGCGGCAAATAGGACGGAATCAGGATCAGCACCATGCACCAGATCGCTGTAAACCTTACATAAACATGTCCTTGCGATCCAATGAATATAAACATGAATTCAACGTAGTTAAGAACAATGACATTATTTTAAATGTCAGAGAGGGAGGGACTACATAAACAAGCATATTTAATTAGATCAAGAAAAAACCATATTCAGTAGAAAAAATATCATTTATACAATGGAAAACTTCTCTTTCAACAATATTTAA
This sequence comes from Methylacidiphilales bacterium, assembly GCA_041287705.1. Taxonomy (GTDB): domain Bacteria; phylum Verrucomicrobiota; class Verrucomicrobiia; order Methylacidiphilales; family UBA1321; genus LW23. The sequence continues at coordinate 11,778 of JBGGNE010000037.1, forward strand.
TGACGCACCTCCAAACGCAGGCGTCCTTATCTACAATGAGCTTTCCCCCCCCGCGATCCACTTTCGGGATGGCACCAGACACCATCTCTTTTTACTTTCGTAGCAGCTGGTCCTGAAATAGAGATCTCCCCTTAAGAACTTCTATAAGGAATAAACTGTCTAGATGAGGACGTCTTACATAAAATGAATATGAGGATGCTGCTATTAATTATTAACTTACTTCCAAGTTCTTTTAATCATTTGTCATTTTCCGCTCTTCCTCGTCTTTCACTTCAAAGTAAATGGCTGTAGTAGAAGGGTCAGAATGCCCCATCCAGCCCTGAATTATGCCTCATTGGCCTGGCGAGTTATTGGCTACGCACGATACCAAATGATTTCTTTCGTAGGCATTCGTGGACAGCTTTTGCCCCTCCTGGAACAAATTTTGTGAGTCTATTTGTGAGTACTGATCAAGTGATCCCGTAAGTGACGGCAGTTTGGACACTGCGTCTATAACGGGCAAAAGGCCGCATCCGTATACGTTTTTTTTTACGTCAGCCGCATGAGTGAGTCAACGCAGGGCAATGACTCGCCCCGATAAGCATGCTACGCCTAGTTGGTCGCCAATTTCTCGGCGGCCTTGGTGTCGTAGTAGTCACGCCACGCTACGATGTGATCGCCTTCGACTTCGAAGATACCCATCACCTTCGAAGCAGCGATCTCGCTGCCGTCGGCACGCTGGAACCGATCCAGCCGTTCGGTAAGGACGCGGTTCCCGTCCGCTGCAATAGCAAGTATCTCGAATTGGCCATTCTTGATCCCGACCGCCTTTTCTACCACTTCGATTAACGCAATCGCTTCATCGATGCCGGTCGTGACCGAGAGACCTTCATTCACCCAGACGGTGTCCGGCGTGAACCACTTACGAATGGCACTTCTTCCGTGATCTATGGAGAACTCTGCACAGAAGGCCGTTACTGTCTCGATTGGGGTAGGCATTACGAAATCCTTTCTATTGGGTTCTACCGGTGATTTTGCGCCGGCGTAGGTGGAATAGAAGCCGGTGTAGGCGGCGAGCTGGGACGTGACAACGGTGAGGGATCTTGCCGCCGTCATTGATCTGCCTGCCTGCCTCCTGGATGAAGAAATAGGCCGCTTTGGAAACGAGAACCCCGCCCTTTGGCGAGCGCAGGCAATGCTGATATCCTTAGCGCTATTCCAAGCCGTCCGCTAACCAAGGTTGGAATACGGAAAGTCAGGACGCTGTGGAACTCATCGGTAGTAACTCGGCAAGCCGCGCCATCGCCGCCAGGAGTTCCTTGCCTAGGAGTCTGTCGGGTTTAGTTTGAGCTGACAGGAAATAAGAGTTAAAAGGGAGTTGCGATGACACGGTATAAAGTAGTGGATCGGGAAACAGCGTTACTGTTGCCGGTGGATATGCGGGATTGGGTAGAGGAGAGCGA
>JBGGNE010000038.1:0-7666 GCA_041287705.1 Methylacidiphilales bacterium
GGGGCGTTAAGACTGCGGCTGAAGGTGCCCATGTATTGCAGGGCGCTTTGCGGTATGCCAAGGGAGCGCGTGAGATCCAGCAGCGCCTGGCGGCTGAGAAATGCCTGGTCCGTGCGTCCATTCCAGGTAGCGCCGTTGACTCTCGTAAAGCCATTCGTGTTGCCGTAAACACTGTGGAAATAACGGCTTGCGCCTGCCGCATCCACCGCAAAGCTGCCCAGCGCCCCGGCGGGTTGCACGGAGCTGTAGTTGCGCCAGGCCACGAGGTTATCAATGTGCGTCTGCGTAAGCCCCAGCGTGGTGAGATCCGCAAAGGCCGTGCTGCCTTTGGCGCTGTAACCATAGCTCGTTACGTTGGCAGTATCAGGCGCTGCGGCAGGGGAACTTGCCGGGAGGGCGGACGGATAGCCCGCAACGTTCATATCCAGCAGTCCGCCTTCGTCGTAAACAGCGTAAGCGTAGCGACCTGTGACTGCCGGGGAAGGCGCCGCAATGGGCGTGGAAGCGGGGCCTTCGCGGGTGACAAATATCCACGCGGGAGCGGTAAAGCTGGGCACGGGCTCTGTCCCTACTTTGCTGGCGTTTGCGCCGCTGTAGGCAGTGGGGTCGCGCGGGATGAGATAGTGCCGGTTCCACCGTGCCGGACTTATGCTGCGCCCGTTGACCGAGGGTGTAGTGGTGGAGAGCGACGACGCCCGGTAATCCACGCCAGGCGCTGCGATAGCCGTCGGCGTGCTGATGCGCACCAGATTGGGGATTGGATACACGCTCCCCGTGGGTGGCGGGGCTCCGTTTCTGATGGGGAGCCGCGCTGTGTTGGTCGCAGGCGCGTAGATCGTAAAGTTACCGGTCGTTCGTGCTGTGGAGGCCGTGGGGGAGGCGATCTCCTGGCGCAGTTGGCTGGTGATGATCACCAGCGAGCTCCTGGCCAGCTCGTCCGCTTTCGCCTGATTGAGGCTGCTGTTGGAGAGCTGGCGATCCGTCGCCGTGCGGGAGAAATAGACCAGCACCAGCCCCGTAAGCAACACCACGAAAGCAAGCACCACAATCAAGGCCACGCCACGGCGCGCGCGAAGATTGCGGCGTCGACGCGGGGAGAGGGCATGCGATTGCCTGCAGCACTGCGAAGGAGGAGGCGGCAGAGGCGGATTTGGGGAAAATGGCAATGGCAGTGGCATGGCAATGGGTCCAGGATGTCTAAGGAAGCTCCCTAAGGAGTCGCCAACGCTGAGCCAGCGGTGGACGGCGCAAGCTGAAAGCAGCGTCGGTAAATGCGAATGGAAGCCGCAGCCTCCTGCGGAAGCGCGGATGCCGTGGCGGCATCGGTAATCGCCTGCTGCCAGCGCCGCTCAAGCTCGCCCTGCTGCATGGTGTCCGCAAAGTCGGGCATCGCCGCGATAAGCTCGTTTAGCTGCGCATCCGTAACCTGCACGCGGCTGTGGGGATCCATTACGGCGATCATCACAGTAACCGCGGCGACATCGCGCATGCCCGCCACCGTGGTGTGATTAAGCGGCGCGCGGGTGTCCCACGGCGTATCGCTGAGCTGAGCAGGTAAGGTGATGAAGGTGGCGGTGACGGGATTGAACGCGGTGGTTCCTTTCAGCACATAGAAGTACTCTATGCGGAAGATCTGCGGCCCCGCCAGCTCGTAACTGTCCGCCGCCGCCATGGTGGTGGCCGCGGGCCAGTGGGTAGAGATCGCGTTAGGCGCAAAGGAGGTAGGTGAGGCGCTGAAAACGAGCGGCATCTCCGAAGCCGAAGCCGAGGCGCCATTCCATGCCAGCCCGCTTCCCATCCGCTGCAGCCTGTTGTGCGCGGGGCTTGCTCCCTCACTGTTCACGCGGTACCCCACCAGGGATACGGTGCTGCGGAATCCCGACGCCGAGTAGCCTGGGACCTCGCTAAAGAATGCAAGCTGATCGTTGCCTGGCTGGGGTGCGTGCGTTGCGTCCTTAAGAAAGTAGTCCACATCTGGCCGCCGCACCATCTGGCCAAGGTCGATTCCCAGGCGATCCAGCACGGCACGCGCCTGGGCGTCGGCGTCCATGTGTTTGTTGCCCATGCCGGTCGCCGTCAGCGCGCTGCTCAGCAGTCGGCTGATAAGAAGCATGAGCAGCGCCAGCACCGCCATCGAAACCAGCAGCTCCAGTAGCGAGAAGGCTGCGAAGCCGGAGGCACGCGGGGCGGTAGTATTGGTGGAGTGGCGGTGGCGAAGAAGCATACCGGTGCGGTATTGAGGGAAGAGTAGGGGAGGAGGTCGGGGACGCAGGGATGCTTCTGAGGTTGTCTTAAGAGCGAAATGGAAAGCCCGTCGGGCAGCTCAGGATCTCAGTTTCGATCCAGCGCCAGAAAGGATTCCACCACGCTATCCGCCTGCGATTGCTCCGCCTTTGCCGCAGGCCAGTGCATGTGCAGGCTCACATACGTTGCCGCCGCAGTGTTGGAGCCGTTCGGCAGAAATGTGACGGTAAGGCGATAGCGCGAGTCCGGCGTAAACGCGGTCTCCGGCCTGCCATCGGTGGTGAGGTAGAGCACAAAGGGCGCGGGCGAAGTCGTCACGGGATGAGCGGGGATCGGGATCTGGAACTGCGAAGTGATGGTGGCCTGCCCTGCGGGAAATGTGGGCGATGTCGCCCGCAGATCCGCAGCTACGGTGGAGAGCATGCCGTTGGCATTCGTCTGCTCCATGGCCGCCTGGCTGCTCTTGATGCCCACTAGCAGCAGGCCAAAGAGGCTGATGAGGCAGAAGGCCGTAACGCCAATAGCCAGAGTTACTTCCACCAGCGAGAACGCGTGCACCCGTGCTCTGCGCCGTGCTGCGGGTCGCCAAATGGGCGAAGCCAGCCGGCCTCGGCCTGGGGTGGAAGTTGCATTCATGGTGCCGGCGCTATAAGTCAAGGAGAGTCAACGGGATCTGGTTCCACTACGGACTACGGCCGATAAATTTTGACATGACCCGTAATTCCGGTGATCTGAATAGCGGCTATATTCGCATCGCTTGTATGGAGAACTGAGCCATGCGTGGGCCGCAGCCCGATCTCCACCAGCGGCACGAGCATGTAAGCGCCATCCTTACCCGTAACGTGAACCTCTCCGCGTGGCGAGAAGCGTACGGTTTTGTAGAAGCTATAGCGTTGCGCTGCAAAGGAATGCCGCGCCTGATCCGAGTTGTCGCTGCTGATGCGGTTGAAGCGGTCATCGCCGGTGGCGGAGTTAAAGGAGAAGGCGGTATCCGGTCGGCTGCCCAGCGTCTCGGTGTTGCTTCCATTGCCACCAGTGCCGGCACTTGGAGGTGTAAGCTCCGCCAGATGAACGTTTTGCAACATCAGCAGCCTGGCCAGCGGCGCCACTCGGCTGGAGGGAAGCATGGCCGGCGGCGCGCCAGGCTCTACAATCGCCGTGCCATCTGTCGAGGCGACTGCGGAAATAACAACCCGACCGCGGCCCGTATAGGGCGGCTGCGCGTTGGTCGGCACAACCGCCCCCGCGTCCTCCTCGTAAAAACCTACCCACACGTAGGTATTGTGCGCCGTGGCATGGGCGCGCGCACGCTCCAGCATGCCCGCCACTTCGTACGCCGCGAGGGTCATGTTACCGCTACCTCGCAGGTTGGCAAAGGATGCGGTCATCGTAATCATTACCGTGGAGATAGCGATAACGGAGAGCAGCTCCACCAGGGTGAAGCCACGGCGATAACGGAGAGAAGATGCGCGCATAACTGGATTAGGTGCCCGGAGATAGGGGGTGAAAGCCGCTGATTCGAAGATAAGAGAAAGGCAAAGGTGGCGTTAACGACGCTGTGTGCCGAACCTGATATTCCTGCTGAAATGGAGGATCGGAGGATTTGGCCGTCCAAATATCGATCTGTTAAGACCATAATCGCTGCTATTGATTTGGTCAACATTTTGGTTGAAAATATGGCATTTTGGCTTACCATAGCATCTAGCGCAGCTCGTACCCATTGCTATGACTACTCCCTCCCTCACATCATCCTCCGGTGCCAGTCAGTATCAGGCGGTCATCCAGCAAGTGCGCGCTTATATCGACGAGCAGGGCCTGCGCCATGGCGACCGCCTTCCCCCGGAGCGCGACTTTGCCACGCTGTTTGGCATAGGTCGCCCCACGGTAAATAAAGCCCTGGCCTGCCTAATTGCCGAGGGCTTCCTTCGTCGCGAGGGTTATAAACTCTACGTCGCCGGCCCCCCCCTTGGGGAAACGAAGCAGTCCGTGATCGGCGTCCTGTGCCCGCATCCCCTCCACCGCAAGCAGCGCGTATCCCATAACCTTGTGGAGGCGGCGCATGATGTGTGCGAACTGGCAAAGGTTCGCTTCAATCCCATTCTCTCCATGGACGCCGCGCAGCAACGCGCACAGCTTCAAGAGCTTCTGAGGACGAGCGTGGATGGCATTGTGATGTGGCCGCACCCGGAGATGCCTACCAAAGAGGTGCTCCAGCAGATCACCATCCGAAATATCCCCTTCGTGATCAGCGATATAAACTGGGGGGAATTCGATTTTGTCGGCGTCGATAACTTTGCGGGCGTGCGAAAGATACTGAACCACCTCGCATCGCTGGGGCATCGGGAAATCGCCTACTTTACCAAGCAACTTTCTAACCCCAACCTGGAGGAGAGATGCGAGGGATTCCGCTTCGGTGCGGCAAGACACTTCTCGGATTCTTCACAGCGTCGCGTTTACAAGCTTTCAGGCGACGGAGAGGAAGGGTTGAGCGAGCTGTTCCATAAATTTCGGCAGAAAGAGGTCGGTGTAACCGCTATCTGCTGCAGCCACGACATCATCGCCATCGAGCTGATTCAGCTGTGTCTTCAGAACGGAATCGATGTGCCGGAGCAGATGTCCATTGCGGGTTTTGACGGCATCGACGCCGGCGAAACATGCTCGCGCCCTCTGACAACGGTGGCGCAGGATTTCTACCAACTCGGCGCTCTTGCTGTCGATCTGCTGATCCGCCGCATCCGCATGCGCCACATCAAGCACGCCGCGCAGCTCCAGCAGATTCACCTGACGCCCCATCTCGTCGTGCGCGCTTCTACGGGGCGGGTGGAGTAGGAAGACTGGGAGGGACATCGGGGGCGGAGTAGCGAAACGCGGTGCGCTTCCGCCAGCTTTGGTCCTCTCCAGGCGCCAGAGAGACAGCGATAAATTGCTCGGGCGAGATATAAGCGGCGCGCGCATGGATATCTGTGCGCAGGAGGGCAACTCGCGAGCCCGAGCGCGCAAGACTGGCTCCATCCGGCCCAAGTGTCTCGCATTCAATGCTTTGCCCGTTGCCCGCGTGACGGAGTTCGCAGCTGAACGGACCGCTATACTTTGCGGAGTCGGGATAAGGGATGACAGCATTTACCCACTTTGGTATCGCCTCCTCAAAGCATATTTCCCTTCCACGCTTAACCTGCTGAGCCTCCAGTCCTTTGACGGTAAAATCGTATGGAAAGCGCAGGACATAACCGGGGCCCGCATCGGCATCGCCTAGGCGAAAGAAATTATGCGTGTAATGCCTGGTGGTGAATGACTTAGAGCCGCTGTTCTTCAACTTCCAATCCACCAGGACTTCATCTCTGCCATGGAGGTGAACTGTCGCGGCGAGCTCGTACGCATATCCATTAACGCCCCGACATGTCTGTCGGAATGTGGCGGAAGTATCTGTCCATGTCACCACTGTAACCGCAGGTTCCATCAACTCGCACTGTTGGAAGAGCGTGTAACGACTCTTTTTCTTTTTCAGCACCCCAACACCGATCTTCACGAACCCATCACCCACAGCGGCTTCCCTATAGCCGGGCGGCAGATCGGAGTCGGGAGTATCGACGGTGCAAAGGTCAAATTCTGCAGCCAGTCCCCCATGATCCTGGATCGGATCATGGTTATCCGGTGCATAAAGGTAGGGGCGTCGTGCGTTGCTTACTCGCAGCACAGCAGCCACCGGCGTAAAGCGAACGCCGCGGTTATAGAGTTGCGGATCAAGAGGATCCATCACCTCCACCACAAGCTTACCCAGACGCAGCACGCGAACGGGGCCTGTCGTTTCTGAGTTTTCTGAGGTCGGAGGTTCTGCCCTGACCTGGCAGAGCGTAGCGAGGAGCAGATAAGCCAGGATTGGTAAGCCAGTGATTCGATACCACATGAGATTGTGTCGTCATTTGACCTCAGGAATCAGCGTCACGTCAAATGGTTGTAGGATCAACAAACCAATAATAAATGCTTTTGGCTTACCACATTCTTTCCTAAGTTTCCGAGTGTTGAGACCGCAACGTAGTCGAGTTTGATCAAGCCGTACGGTGACTTGGAATAGTTAAGAAACGGGAGGTTTCACCCGCGCTGCGCAGCGATTGCATCTCACGCAGTCCGCCATAAGTCACCAGATCCGAAAGCTGGAAGAAGATATTGAGCGCCCTCTATTTTACCGTACCACGCGCAGCCTGACGCTGACCGAGGATGGGGAGGAGTACTTTCCACATGCACTGAAGATCCTCGAATCACTCGATGCGCTTACGCGTCGTTTTCAACCTTCCAGGGTCTCAGGAATTGTTCGCTTTGGTGTGCCGGAGACCTTCCTGGGCGAGCAATTACCCGGGATGCTCGGCCAGTTCGTGCGGGCTTTTCCGGAAGTTCGCCTGGATGTGAATGTTGGAACGTACCTGGATTTGCGAGCGATAATTGGAGCCGTCGAGCTCGATCTTGCGGTTGTGCTGTCGGAGCCGAGCGGCAAAGCAGAAGGGATTGTTCTGCGGAAATCCAAATTCGTCTGGGTTGCAGCCGGGCTTCCGGCTATCCCAATAATGTCTTTGAAGCAACACTGGCCCTTATTGGCGCGACGGATGATGCGGCCAGTGGCACGCTGGAGACAGCGTTTCACGTGAAGAACGAAGAGCGTTTGCTGCGACCGGGCATGAAAGCGGAGTTCTCGATCGTCACAAGCTCGCGAGGCAACGTGATGGCTGTACCACGGAATGCGATTCAGGGGGATGGAGCGGGACGCTATGTCTACATCGCAGACTATGACCTCAAGCACGCGTTCATGAAGACGCTGGTGCATTTCGGTTTTGAGGGTTCCGATGAAGGATTCGGTCCAGGCGTTGTGGTAGGGGTTGGCGCGTGCGGACATGCTTTGGGTGATGCGGGAGTGGGCGAGGAGCTGTCGGAAGGCGGTGCTGGAGTATTGGCTGCCGCGGTCGCTGTGGAAGATGGTGGTGGCGGTGGAGCCGCGAGTGCGTGAGCCGATGGCCTGGCGGAGGGCATCGACGACGAGGGAGGCGCGCATGTGGGGGGCGAGGCTCCAGCCGACGATTTTGCGGGAGTAGAGGTCGAGAACGACAGCGAGGCAGAGCCAGCCGCCTGCGGTGGGGATGTAGGTGATGTCGCCGGTCCAGACCTGGTTGCGCCCGGTGGGCATGGGTTGGTTTTCGAGGAGGTTGGCGGAAGGTTTGTCGGCGCGTCCGTCGCTGGTGCGTGGGGTGAAGCGTCGGGGTGTGACGGCGCGCAGGTGGTGCGCTTTCATAAGACGGCGGTAGCCGTACCGCTGGCGATGGCGGTGGAAAATGCGCGCGATATGCTCCCATGGCGCGGTCACCGAGCTGGGAGACCGTGGGAGCTGCGGCCTGGTAAAAGGTGCTGCGCGGCAGGTCCAGGGTATGGCAAATCT
>JBGGNE010000039.1:0-12260 GCA_041287705.1 Methylacidiphilales bacterium
AAGCGGCGCTCCAGGGCGGCGTCTTTCTCGATGTGCTTGCGGTATTCGTCCAGAGTCGTTGCGCCAATACAATGCAGTTCGCCACGGGCCAGCATCGGCTTCAGCATGTTGCCGGCGTCCATCGAACCCTCCGCTTTGCCAGCGCCCACCATCGTATGGATTTCATCGATGAAGAGCACGACCTGGCCGGCTGCCTTGGTTACTTCCTGCAGCACAGCTTTCAGGCGCTCCTCAAACTCACCGCGGAACTTGGCGCCGGCGATCAGCGCGCTCAGATCCAGAGAAACAATGCGCTTTTCCTTCAGGCTGTCCGGAACGTCCTTCGCCAGAATACGCTGGGCCAGACCTTCCACAATGGCGGTCTTACCCACACCAGGCTCACCGATCAGCACGGGATTATTCTTCGTGCGGCGCGAGAGCACCTGAATACAGCGGCGGATTTCCGTATCGCGACCGATAACGGGGTCCAGCTTGTTCTGTGCGGCCAGCTTGGTGAGATCGCGTCCATACTTCTCCAGTGCCTCATAGGTGGCCTCAGGATTAGGGCTGGTAACGCGTTGGTTGCCACGCACTTCCTGCATGGCTTTCGTAAATTGGTCTTTCGTGAGATTCAGGCCCTTAAAGAGCTTGCCCACGGGCGTAGTTGCGCCTTCGTCAAACATGGCCAGCACCAGGTGCTCCACGCTTACATAGTCATCCTTCAGCTTCTTTGCTTCTTCCTGGGCGCGCGCCAGCAACTGGTTGGTGCGCTGCGTTACGGAGACACCTCCGCCAACGCCGGATGAATTGCTGCCGCTTACCTTGGGCAGGCGCGACAGTTCCGTTGTTACTTTCGTCTCCAGCAAATCCGGCGATACCTTTGCTCGCTCAAAGAGTCGCGGCGCGAGTCCTCCCTCCTGCTTCAGCAGCGACAGAAGCAGATGCTCCACCTCCACCGCCTGTTGGCCGCCTCGGACGGCCAGGCTTTGGGCCTCGGAAAGGGCTTCCGACGCTTTTTCAGTGAATTTGTTCAGATCCATAGTGTAAATTATACCTCAACTTTCTATTGTATCACTTTGCAGGTAGTGGGCCAACTGTTGCAATCATGTTCAATGGTGTTGTAAGTATCTGGTAACTAGCACTATGCCTATATGGGGCAAACGGGGGGGGCCATTTTTTTTTTTTTTATTGTGACAAAGTGGCTCAATTGTTGAGTCTACAAGTTGTCCTCTTTTTATGGGGGACAAATTGACTCACCAGCGTTGAGAGGGCTTGTGCTCAAATTATTCTTATAGACGCTGTAAGCAAAGCCTCCGGTGCCACATGCCGTTATCTGTTGCATCGATTACATGGGAATTCCAAGTCTGTATTGCCAGGGGCTCAACTGTTAAAAACCACTTATATTAGAAAAGTGAATGGTGCGATCACTGCCAAGACTTATCCGCTTTATCACCATGGTGTGGACCTGGGTAAATCAGCTTGCGTCTATGCCATTAGCAGAGATTATACAACATCCCTTATTGCCCGCTAACGCAGTATTTGTTTAGATAGGACTCTGCGCTTGCGTTTTCTGCCCCCTCATCCCTCGCCGCGCCGGCCGCCTAACTCCTTGCAGTCAGGCATCTTAACCCCATCATTAAGACTACTATCATGCCAGTTGAAGTTAAAGTGCCCACAGTGGGCGAATCAATCACCACAGGTGTTATCGGAAATTGGAGCAAGCAAGAGGGCGATTTCGTCAAAGTCGGCGATGTGCTCTTCGAAGTCGAAACCGATAAAGTTACCTCCGAAGTCTATGCCGATACAGCCGGCATCCTGCATCAGCTCGTGGCCGCCGGTACTACCGTGGATGTAGGCCAGGTTGTCGCCACTATTGATCCTTCCGGCACAGCGCCTTCCGCGCCCAGGGGCGATGCTAAACCCGCTGCAGCCCCCGCGAAGACTGAAGCTGCCCCGGCTTCCAAAGCTGATAAATCCGAGTCCAAGCCGTTCGACGGCCCGCTTTCCCCCGCCGTTCGCAAGATTGTGGAAGAAACCGGCGCGAATCCCTCTGATATCAGCGGCACCGGTAAAGGTGGTCGCCTGACCAAGGGCGATGTTATCGCCCACAACGAAGGGGAACCTGTCAGCGAAAAAGCCCAGGCCAGCAAGAACGAGGTACCTGCTACACCGGCAGCGATTGCCCAAACCACCGCCAGCGGCACTGCCGCGGTCACCAGAAGCGCCAATATTGAGCGCCCGACGGAGCTGCCCGCGCCTCCCGCTACTCCCAGGCCTGTCGCCTCTGCACCCGCCGCCTCCGGCGAGCGCACCACGCGCAAGCGCATGACAACGCTGCGTGCCAAGATCGCCAATCGCCTGCTGGCCAGCCAGCATGAGACGGCCAGCCTCACCACCTTCAACGAGGTGGACATGACGAACATCATGGCGCTGCGCGCGAAGTTCCAGGATCGCTTTGTAGCGAAGCATGGCACGAAGCTCGGCTTCATGTCCCTGTTTGTGCAGGCCGTTATCGCGGCGCTTAAGGCTGTTCCGAACATCAACGCCCGCATTGATGGCCAGGAAATTGTGGTTAATAACTTCTACGACATCGGTGTCGCTATCTCCACGGAGAAGGGGCTGATGGTTCCCGTGTTGCGTGATGCCGACCAGATGTCTCTGGCCGATATCGAAAAGTCAATCGCCGGTTATGCCAAGAAGGCACGCGATGGCAAGATCACCCTGCAGGATCTGGATGGCGGCAGCTTCACCATCACCAACGGCGGCGTTTTCGGCAGCCTGCTGAGCACCCCTATCCTGAACCCCCCTCAGAGCGGTATTCTGGGCATGCACTCCATCAATGAGCGCCCCGTAGCCATTAACGGTCGCGTGGAAATTCGCCCGATGATGTACCTGGCCCTGACTTATGATCACCGCCTTGTCGATGGCAAGGAAGCCGTCACGTTTCTGGTGCGCATCAAGGAATTCGTCGAACAGCCTGGCGTGGCGCTGCTTAGCGTCTGATCGAGTGCTTCCTGTTCGCTTCACGGCGGCCGGCCAACTCACAATGTTGGTCGTGCCGCCTGTCTTGCATCCCCCGGCTGGGCGATGAGCCTTCTTTACTAACCCCAGCTGGATCATCCTCAGCAGCAAGTCAGCAATGCCGGAGGGCGCGTAATTAACCGCTCCGTCCGGCGCGAAATTTACTACGAAATGAGCGAAAATCATTACAAGATCGCCGTCATCGGCGGCGGTCCCGCAGGCTATCTCGCCGCGATCCGGGCAGGCCAGCTCGGCATGAGCACAGTGCTGATCGAGAAGACCAAACCCCTCGGCGGAACCTGCCTTAACGTGGGCTGCATTCCCAGCAAGGCGCTTCTTTCCTCCAGCGAGCACTATTACGTTGCCAAAAACCGCTTTGCCAGGCACGGCATCATCATCCAGGAAGACGCGATCTCCCTGGATCTTGGCGCCATGATGAAGCGCAAGACCGAGGTCGTGACGCAGCTGACCAAGGGCATCGATTTCCTTATCAAGAAGAACAAGGTCACGCGCCTGGAAGGTTACGGCAAGCTGCTCGGCAACAAAGGCATCGAAGTAGCCCAGGCCGACGGCTCGACGACCAGCGTCACCGCGGATTCCATCATTCTGGCGACGGGTAGCGAAGTTATCGAACTGCCATTCCTGCCCTTTAACGGGAAGACGGTCATCAGTTCCGACCACGCTATTGCGCTGGATAAAGTTCCGGCCAGCCTCCTTGTCATTGGCGGCGGCGCCATCGGTCTGGAGCTCGGCTCGGTCTGGTCGCGTCTAGGTTCCAAGGTTACCGTCATTGAGTTCCTGCCGCGTATCGCCGCGCTGAACGATGCCGATGTGTCCCGCGAACTCGACAAGCACCTGAAGAAGCAGGGCATCGATATCCACGTCAACACGAAGGTGGAATCCGCCGACATTACTGAAACAGGCGTGGTTCTACACACCACGCAGGACGGCAAGTCCGTTGACTTCCACGGCGACGCGGTACTGGTAGCTGTGGGTCGCAAGCCCTTTACCAGGAGCCTGGGCCTCGAAGCCGCCGGCGTGGAGCTTACTCCGCGCGGTCGCATCAAGGTCGGCGATCATTACAAGACCACGGCAGAGGGAATTTACGCGGTCGGCGACGTGATCGACGGCCCGATGCTGGCCCACAAGGCCGAGGAAGAAGGCGTGGCGATCGTGGAGCTGCTGGCTGGTCAGGCCGGACACGTGAACTACGACATTGTGCCGAATGTTATCTACACGCACCCCGAAGCCGCCGGCGTTGGTCTGACGGAAGATCAACTGAAGGAAAAGGGCGTTGCCTACAAGGTCGGCAAGTTCAACTTCGCCGCCAACGGCCGCGCGCTGGCCAATGACATGAGCGAAGGTTTCGCCAAGATCATTGCCGATGCCAAGACCGATAAGGTTCTCGGCGTCCACATTCTGGCCAGTAACGCATCCGAGCTCCTCGGCGAGGCCGTCTCCGTAATGGAGTTCGGCGGCAGCGCCGAAGATATCGCCCGCACCATGCACAGCCATCCCACCATGACCGAGGTGCTGAAGGAAGCGGCCTGGGCCGTAAGCGGTCGCGCTCTGCACGGGGCGTAATCAGGCGTCGGTAAATCTTTGTATCAGCAGTACTAACAGAGAGAGGCGGACAGCAATTTTCATAAGTTGCTGGCCGCCTCCGGGTTTGTAGACTTACTTCAATTTCATTCGTCTTTCTGATCAAGCCGTGAAGCCGGCAGTTCATCCAGAAATCCTTCGAATGTCATTGTAATAGTGGTGCCAGGCAGGACTTCGTCGCCATCGGGCAGGGAATCTTTACCTTTCCAGCTCGTTTTGACACGAACCTTTGCCAGTACATTGGTATGGCAGCTGTTGGCCTGCCTTATTACAAACAGTATTTGCTGTCGTGCGATATAGATGTATTCAGATTCCTCGCTGGATTTGCCTGTTTTGGCGTCGGAAGTTGTTTCTGTAAGAGAAAACCATTCAAAAGCTTCGACCGGATTTTTACGCATGCGTCTGCCGTAGAGTTCTTCGCTTCTATCGGTTTTGCGCTCGTAAAGGTCTTTGAGCCCAGCTGTATCATTTTCAATAAGATCTGTAACAAATGCTGCCACCATAGTTTTTAGGTGCGCCGTCTTTTTAACCGTTACGATCTGTACTAGCGCGGGATCAATCTTTGGTTTTTCAGGTGCTGTTTCCTTTTTATCTTCAGCCTGCAGTGGAAGAATGCAGAATGCTCCATTACATGTAATAAGAACAGAGAGTAACAGGGCAGGAAGACGCTGCCAACGCAGACTGGGGATCATAAATAGACAGTTTAAGATAGTAGCTGAGGAGAATACGAAGAGCGTCTGTAATATTGCCGCGGATGCTGCAATAATTCTTCGCCCTTGCCGGATAGCTCTGCGCCGCCTAACATTTCGCCCGAATGTATCTGAAGGCCCTTCACGTTGTCGGATTTAAATCTTTTGCGGATAAGACCACGCTGCATTTTCATCGCGGCGTGACGGCTATCGTCGGCCCCAATGGCTGCGGCAAAAGCAACGTGCTGGATTCCATACGCTGGGTGCTGGGAGAGCAATCCGCAAAGGCGCTGCGCGGAGGTGCCATGCAGGACGTTATTTTCAACGGCACAGATATGCGCAAGCCGCTGGCAATGGGGGAAGTGGCGCTGACCTTCGGCGACTGCGAAGGGTTGCTGGGTATCGACTTTAATGAGGTGACGATTACGCGCCGAGTGTATCGCGACGGCGGTAGCGAGTATGAGCTGAACAAGCAGCCGTGCCGCCTGCGCGATATCCATCAGCTCTTCATGGATACGGGTATCGGCCGCACCGCCTACTCCATCATGGAGCAGGGCAAAATCGATCAGATCCTTTCTTCCCGCCCCGAGGATCGGCGCGCTATTTTTGAAGAAGCGGCCGGTATTACAAAATATAAATCGCAGAAGAAAGAAGCGCTTCGTAAGCTTGAAACCACCGACGCCAACCTGATTCGCGTCGAGGACATTATTCGCGAAGTGAAGCGTCAGATTGGTTCGCTGCAACGTCAGGCCGGCAAAGCTCGCCGTTACCAGGAAACGCGCGCTGAGCTCACGATGCTGGATAACAAGCTGGCGCGTAAACAGTTCGATGAGCTCTCGACGGAACTCAACGCGCTGAACGCTGATGTGGATGGCGCGCGCTCCGAGTTCATTCGCCTGACGTTAGACGTAGAGAAGAACGAAAAGCTGGTCAAGGAGACCCGCGAACGTCAGGCGGAACTGGATGGTCAGCTGATGGCGGCGCGACAGGAAGTCAATGATCACAAGAGCGCTCTGGATCGAGCCACCCAGAAGCGTGAGGTAAGCCGCTCCCGAGTCGAGGAGTACGGGGAGACTGCGGAAAAGCGCCGTAGTGAAGCGGCATCCACCATGGAAAAAGCGGCAACCCAGGCCCAGCAGGTGACGCGGTTGAAGGCCCAGCTTGAGAAATCCATTGCCGGCCGCAAAGAGCTGGAGCGCGAACTTGCGGAAGCAGAAGAAAGCGGCCAGATTCTGCGCTCCCGCATAGCTGAGTTAGAGCGCGAACGCGGCGAGCAGGAACGGCGCCGCACCTCCGCCGAGCGTCAGATCGGCACCGTGCGATCCCAGCTTTCCGCGCTGGAGGTGCAGCAGAAGAATTTCTCATTCCGCATGGAAAGCCTTCAGGCCGAACAGAATGCCCTGACGGCCCAGCGTGAGGAAATTCTCCGCCAAAGCGCAATTCAGGGGGATTCGCTGCGGTCTGTCGAAGAGCAGGTGGAGGAGCGTCAGCAGCAGCTTCAGGACATACGTGCGGAAGAATCTGCCCACGTTACGGAGACGCGTGAAATCGAACAGCGCGTGCAGACTCTGCAGCGCAACTGCCAGGCCAAGCAGGCTCGTCTGGAAGCGCTCAGGCTTGTGGAATCCAGCCAGGCGGGGGCGCCGTCCGCTGTGCAGGATGTCGTTCAGGCGGCATCCAGCGGCGCGCTTTCCGAGGATGTCGCAGCCAAGATTCTGGGCGCTCTTTCGAGTCACCTCCGCGTTGCCGCCGGCTTTGAAACACCCATCGCTTTGCTGCTTGGCGATGCTCTGCAGGCACTCGTCGTGAGGGATCGCACTGGTCTGGACGCGGTGCTGCAACGGGTCGCAGCATCGAAATCCCGCCAGTGCGTGCTGGCCCCTCTGGATCTTCCGCGCAACCAGTCACTTACCGCGTCCTACCCTTCGGCTCAGGCGGACACGTCTGCTCAGGGAGTTGTCTCGGCTCGAAGCAAAGTAGAAGCATCTCAGGACGTTGCTTCCCTGCTGGATGCCCTGCTGTTTGAATCTTACATTGCGCCCGATCTTCCCACGGCATTGCAGTTTCGCTCGGCGCATTCGATAGCCGCCATCTCTACCTTTACGCGGGAACTTCTTACGCGAGAGGGTGTCGTGCATATTGGCCGCGTGGACGACAACTCCGTCGCGGTGCTGCATCGCCAGACGGAACTGCGGCAACTGGAAGCCGAAGTTGGGCCGCTGCAATCGGAGCTTTCTGCCTTGCAGACCGACCGAGAGGCGCTACTCGAACGTGGTCAGACTTTTCGCGCAAGACTGGCGGAAGCGCAGGCAGCGTTGCAGGAAGTGCAGATTCAGGTGGCGACTCAGAAGCACTCGCACCGTGCACAGGTTACCCAGGCTGAAGAGCTCGCGCGCAAGCTCGAACTCACAGCCCGCGAACTTGCCCGGATATCCGCCCAGGATAAGCAGGATTATGAGCAGCACGCCGGTTTTCTGGCCACCATCCGCAAGATGGAGGAGGACCTGGATGATGCCGATCGTGAAATCGAATCGCTGAGTCAGCAGCGTGCCGCCACCTCGGAAGAAGAATCAGAGCACACGCAGTCTCTAACGTCTCTCAGCATTCAGGTGGCGACCCAGCAGCAACAGGCGGAAGGTCTGCGGCAGCAGATTGCGCCGGTGGAACAGCGCATGATGGAGCTGGAAGAGACTGCCGAGCGCCGTCTGGCGGAAGCCGCCGACTATGAAGCGCGTGCCGGTATGGCCAGTGAAGATATTGTTACCTCCGAGTTTCATCTCAGGCAACATTCTGAATCATTGGCGCGATCTGAAGAGGCCGCGATTGCCATATGGGATCGCCGAACGGAAATTCAGACGGAAATCGATGCGATAGAAGCTCATTTGAGGACAACCCGCCGGACACTGAATGAGGTGCATGGCAGCCGCGCCCAGCAGGAGGTGCAACTTGGCGCAAAGCAGAATCTTCTGACGAATCTGCGCGAGCGCATGCGCCGCGACTACCAGATGGAGCTGGAAAATCTGCCGGAACTGACCGAAGCCGATGCTACCAATGACTGGCACACCATGGAAATCGACGCGCGTGAAAAGCGTGCCGCGCTTGAATCCATGGGACCGGTCAACATTGAGGCTATTGCCGAGTACGATGAACTGGAAAAGCGCAATCAGTTTCTCGATTCACAATATAACGATCTGTCTACAGCCAAAGCTCAGATTCTGGAAGCCCTTACCGAAATAAATATAACCACAAGCAAGCTGTTTGCGGAAACATTCGAGAAAGTGAAGATCAACTTTCAGGATATGTTTACCGATCTCTTCGGGGGTGGTAAAGCTGTACTTAATCTTATAGATGATAAAGATCCGCTGGAGTGCGGTATTGAAATTGTAGCGCGCCCGCCAGGTAAGCAGCCGCAAAGCATTTCGCTGCTGTCGGGTGGCGAAAAGACAATGACCGCAGTGGCGTTACTCTTTGCTATTTATCTGGTAAAGCCAAGTCCCTTTTGCGTCTTGGACGAAATGGACGCTCCGCTGGATGAATCTAATATTAACCGATTCATCAAAATTCTTCAGCGCTTTGTGCATCAGTCACAATTCGTTGTCATTACGCATAATAAGCGCACTATCAGCGTAGCGGATGCTATCTATGGCGTAACTATGGAAGAGCACGGCGTATCCAAGCTCGTTTCCGTAAAGCTGAGCCGCCGCGACGGTACGGAAGTAGCCGCCGTGCCCTTAAAGCCCGGTGCAGAAGATCTGCGTACTGTCATGGAAGCTGCTACTACTGTCAGCGTTAATGGTGCAGAAACAGATGAAAGTACTGCACCCAGTATTGCGGAATCCTTTGGTAAGAGCGGTAACCTTGGCCGGGGCTAACCTGCGCGGCCAAACTTACGTTCCAGCTCATTACGCGTCATCAGAATCATGGTAGGCCTGCCATGCGGACAGGTGTAAGGAAGATCACACTTTAACAGATCTACCAGAAGCTGTTCCCATTCATCGGGGCGCAATATGTCATTAGCTTTAATGGCGTGACGACATACAGTCTTGGCAACCGTTTCTTCGGACGCACGGCGCATCTTGCGCGTTTCGCCGCCGCTTTCCTGCAAGTCGATCACCAGAGAACGCATGAAGTCCGGGATGTCTCTTGTACGCACCATGGGAGGCAACGCATCGACCAGAAACGTATTAGGTCCGAAGAGCGAAATCCCGATTCCTATGCGATTGAGTGTCGGCAACTGCTCGCGCAAAAAGTCCGAATCGCGAGGCGGCAGCGAGAACGTCGCTGGCAACAGAAGCCGTTGAGCCAGAATCTCTTCTCGGCCAAGCCGTTTCAGCATCTGCTCAAAAAGAATGCGTTCATGCGCGGCATGCTGATCGATCAGCACCATTCCTTCGGGGCTCTCCCCAATAAGATAGGTGTGCGCAATATCGCCAATTACCCGGATATCCAGGCGATTGCGTTGAACCACCGCCTGCGGAGCCCGCATTGGCCGGGGAGTGGTAGGCAGATCAAAAGAAGCCTGCCTGCCGTCGGAATCGTTTTCTGATGTTGCCTCGGGAGTGTGCTCGAGCGTTAACTCCTGTGGTGTCGATGGAGCGGGTTTTCTGGAGGCCATGGTCTCCGTTGTATTTCGGACTCCAGCCTCAACCCTTCTTTCGGGTAGAAGTGGTCTTATGGCGGGCTCGCGTTGAACAGTGGGGGCGACTGGCTGTTCAGGTCGATGTCCGGGCTGAGTCAGGGCGACCGCATCAGTTTCTGAGTGTTTGGGAGCTTGCTCAGGTTCTGCCTCACCCAAAGGAACTGCTGCATTTCCGTCTGATTGCGGGATCGCCTCAGCCGGTTCGGCTTCGCCTGCCGAAGCATTCTGTTGCCGCGACTCATCGAGCCATGGCGAAACTTCCTCTCTGGGGGCGGGCGCAGTTTCAGTTTCGGCGGTTCCCAGCGAAACACTTACCGGGCCGTCCATTCCTTCGCGCAGAGCATCCTGAATGGCGTGCACAACAAACCCGCGCAACTGCGCGTCGTCATGAAAACGGACCTCGCGCTTGGCGGGATGTATGTTCACATCGACGCCTGCGGGATCCATTTCCAGGAAAAGCACCGCAATAGGGTACCGGCCGCGCATGAGGGAATTGTGATAGCCCTCAAGCAACGCATATTGCAACGTCCTGTTGACTACAGCCCGCTTATTGACAAACAGATGTTCTTCGTGGCGCGACGGTCTGCTGATGCCGGCCTTGCCGATCAGCCCGGAGATACGGAGGTTGAGACGACGGTTCTCGCACTGCAAGGGCACGGTAGCGTCCACCCAGGATCGCCCGTAGATTGCTGCGGCACGCTCGCGAAGCGTCTGGCTTTGCGGCCAGCGCTGAGGCGGCGCATCATCCATCGTCAGTGTAAATCCGACCTCGGGGCGCGCCAGACCAAAGAGAATCATCTGTTGGCGAATATGCGCCTCTTCGGTCGGCACGGTGCGAAGAAATTTTCGCCGGGCGGGCATGTTGAAGAAGATGGAGCGTGCCTCGATCTGCGTGCCGGGGGCCATACCCGTCTGCCGCACATCCAGCAGCTTGCCGCCATCCATGATAATCTCCACGCCCGCAACGTCTTCCAGGGATGGCGCAGCATCTGGCGAGGGGTCCACCCCAACATCCGTGCCAGAAGCCTGCGCCTCTGCCACTTCCAGTCTTTCCCGAGACCTCAGTCGAAACTTGGCCACAGACGCGATGCTGGGAATCGCCTCGCCCCGGAAGCCGTAGGAGAGGATCTTCGATAAATCGTTGGAATCGCGTATCTTACTGGTCGCGTGGCGTTCCAGACACAGCAGCGCGTCGTCACGGCTCATGCCGCAGCCATTGTCGGTAACCAGCAGCGAGGTGCGCCCACCCGAGCGCACTACAACGTCCACCTGCGTAGCGCCGGCGTCCAGGCTGTTTTCCACCAGCTCTTTTATTACGGAGGCTGGGCGTTCAATGACTTCGCCGGCAGCTATCTGGTTGGCGACTTTGTCCGGAAGCAGATGAATGCGGTTCACACGTATGGCTTTACAGCAGATAATCTGTATTCACAAAGCTGGAACTGCGGCCGCGGATGATGCCGCGTATTAACTCCTTGTTCTTTGGAGTCAACTTACCGGCAACAAGCGCGCGTATGCTAAAGGATCGCAGCGCATCGGTTACCGATAGCGTACCTTCAGCAGAATCCTTGCGACCGTTGAAAGGGAAGACATCCGGACCGCGCTGGCACTGACAGTTCAGATTAACACGGCAAACCTGGTTAACCAGCGGATCCACAAGATGACCCAATACGTCGGGATCCTGCCCAAAGAGGCTGACCTGCTGGCCATAATTTCCCTGGGTGATGTAGTCCACCGGCTCGCGGACATCCGTAAATGTCTGCACTGCAACCACCGGACCAAACTGTTCCACGCGATGCAATCGGCACTTTTCATTAACGCCTACGACGATGGTCGGGCTGAAGAAAGTGTGGAAGCTGCGGTTACCCCGATCTGTATTGTAGACCTTCGCGCCATTTTCCACGGCATCCTGTACCAGCTCGTGCAGAGTCGCCGATTTACGATCTTCGGGCAGGGGAGTTATGCTGACACCTTTTTCCCATGGCATGCCGATCTTCAGCGCATCTACCGCCTTGGCCAGCCGTGCCAGGAAGTCTTCGGCAATCGCCTCGTGCACATAGATCATCTTGATCGCGGTACAGCGCTGGCCGTTAAAGCTGAGCGTGCCCAGTACACATTCCGTTACCGCGTTCTCGATATCGGCATCGGCCAGAACGATCGCGGTATTCTTCGCATCCAGCCCAAGAATGCAACGCAGTCGATTGGGCCGGGGATGCGATTTCTTGAGCGTATTGGCCGCGTTGCTGGAGCCGATAAGAGCCAGTACGTCAATCAGACCGCTCTCCATCACGGGCGGCACGACAGTTCGTCCGTCACCATATAACATGTTCACC
>JBGGNE010000040.1:0-5270 GCA_041287705.1 Methylacidiphilales bacterium
CCGATCCAATGCTTCATTAAGCTGCGGGTCCCTCACGGACAACGCTTTGCGACCTCCTCCCTGCGCCCGTTGCCGAGCCCCCGGAGCAGGCCCCACACCCGGCCCAACCGGCGCAAGCAAAAGCTCGTCCACCCCACGCTGCACCGTCACCGCGGACAATCCCGTCGCCCGAGACACCGCACTCACACCCCCATAACCCAGCTCGATCGCCGCCGCCCCCGCCCAAAACCTCCGATCCTTCTCCCGCAACCGGGTCTTCAGCCGCTCATAACGGGTCCTTATTGATTCATCGGACTGTTCTCTCATTCCTTATTCTACTCCACTCTTCCACAACTTCTATAGGTTATTTTGCGGAGGCTCCATAGCAAGTAAACTTTAGTTGAAAGCTGAGTAATGGGAGGTCGGATGTATCCCACCGACCGAAAGATGTGAATGCTACGCAACCTGTTTAGACGCCTCACCAGGTTAACCAGAGATTGCGGCGCAAAGTCTGTAAAGCCTTTCACGTCATATGCCATTTATAAACTGTCGCGTCGGATAGGCATGTCTCCATTTGAATGTCGCTCTCAAGGTTATCGCAAAATTCCTCGTTTCGGCAGTACGAGTTAGTTTGCTTATATGGCTCTGACAAAGCGCCACAGGATTTTCTTTTATGAAATGTCATAGGCGCTTGCGGCTTCATTCCGTTGGAGCCAATGGGAATTTCATCCTTCAATGCACCTTATCAGGCAACACGCCGTTGTTGTCAGCGTGTTGCCTTTTGACCTTATTCTGCTTCGGGGAACATCTCTTCCGCAATGATATCAATAACCTCCCATGACAAGCCAAGGCATGCGTCATGATAACGCTCGCAGCGTTTTAAAACCTCCCAGGCCTGATCCATAGTGAGATCGGGGCGTTGCATCTGGACATCTTCCCAGCTCCAGATCACGGCTATTTCTTTGCGTCTGGCAAGCATTTCGTGGATATCGCAGTTCGTTGTGGTCTCGTGAGATTCGATAGTGTCGTTCATATGTTTTCCTTTTGTTGTGGTCGGACCGGGGAAATCCCGGCCCGACCGGTTGCGTTTACTCGTTCTTTTCGGATTCGATGCGCAGGTTGATGCGTCCATTGAGCGGGACCACATCGAGCTGGATGTTGAATCCTTTTCCGTCACCGTTGGCCCATGCGGCGCCTATACGGGTCCAGTAGCCTTTGCCGTCTTTGCTATCGCGGACGTGGTAGGCGGTGTGGGTTGGTTTTTTGGAAGTGGATGGGGTGTTGCTTGTCGGCATGTTGTTATCCTTGTTGGTTTTGCAGGCTTGCGACCATCGCGGCCTGATGGCGATGCGACCGACAGCCCGGTAGCCAGAGCGGAGCGTGCCGCGCCAGTGGAAAATTGGGGGGACCGCCCTGGCGGGGGAGCCGAGGCTTCCACTTGCGCGGACTGGCGGGGCTGTCAGCCATGCCCATCACAAGGCCGTGTGGCGCCCAGCCGAAACATCCGAACAAGGTCGATACATCGTGATGCCGGGCAATGCCCCATTCGCTTCTTCCAGCCACAATATTCCCGCTCTCCGCGTGTAACTAATGGCCACGCAAAGGCTTAGCCGTTTAGGACAATAAATGACTGTCGTGACGGGAAACAGACGGCTCTGAAATCGCTCCTTTGGACTCATCCAAAATGCAACCGATGGTTACGGAAACGTAGCAAATGGGGGCCAAAATGTTTATAATGGGGCATGTTGCGGGTGGTGTACCATAAGAGTGCGGAGTCAGCTCTCAAGTACTTCTCCGAGGGCCTGAAACGCGAAGATTACTATTCCGAGGGACAGGAAATCGCCGGCAAGTGGCACGGGCGGGCGGCAGGACTTCTCGGGATCGACGGACACGTGACGCGGGAAGCGTTTGCCGCGCTGGTCGGGAACCGACATCCCGTTACGGGCAAGAAGCTTACACCGCGCACCAATGCGGAACGCATCGTCGGCTGCGAGCTCAACTTCAACGCCCCCAAAGGGCTTTCAGTCCTCTACAGCCTGACGCAAGACAAGGAGATTCTGACCGCTTTCCGGGAATCGGTATCCGAGGCGATGGCGGAACTGGAAAACCGGACGGCCACCGCGTGAGAAAAAACAAGGCGGACTACAACCGGGAAACCAAGAATTTTGCCTGGGCGGAGTTTGTACACTTCACGGCCCGGCCCGTTTCAGGGATACCTGACCCGCACCTTCATGTGCATTGCTTCGCTGTCAATGCGACCTTCGACCAAGTGGAGAACCGGTGGAAAGCGGCCAACTTCCGCGATATTAAAGAAAATGCGCCGTACAGTGAGGCGCTGTTCCATTCCGTTCTGACGGAGAAGCTTACGGCGCTTGGCTATGAGATCGAGCGTAAAGGCAAAGGGTGGGAAGTCCGGGGCATCCCTGCCAGTGTCGTCACCAAATTTTCGCGCCGCACCGCGCAGATTGAGCAACTTGCTCAAGAACTGGGTATCGCCGACGCCAAAGAAAAAGACAAGCTGGGGGCGGCAAGCCGCGAGCACAAGAACCATGGCATGAGCATGGAAACGCTCCGCGAAGCATGGAATGCGAAGCTGACACCTGATGAACGGGCGGCGATCGAGGCGGTCTACGCGAGGAAAATTGCAGCCGAACCCGTACGACCATCTGAACCGCAGCGTTCGCTGGCGGCGGAAAAGGCGCTGGACCAAGCCTGTGCTACGCTCTTTGCGAAAGATTCGGTGGTCGAAATCAACCGACTGCTGGCGGAAGGCATGCGGTTTGGCGTAGGCAAAACCAATCTGAAGCAGCTTCAAAACGCGTTCATGCGCCGGGACATGATCGTCAAAGAGATCGAAGGGAAGATGCTTTGCACCACGCCCGATATTTTGGCGGAGGAAATTTCGCTGATTCAGACAGTACGTGAAGGGCGAGGCAGGTTTACCCGTCTGCTCTCTCGGGACGCGACGAAGGCAGCCTGCGAGGCGAGTATGCTGTCCAAAGAGCAGCTCGCAGCCATGCGGCATATCCTCTCCAGCCCCGATCAGGTTATCGCGGTGCGCGGTGTTGCAGGAGCGGGTAAAACCACGCTGATGCAGGACGTAGTGCCTGCCATTGAATCGAGTGGCAGGAAGGTCTTTGCTTTTGCACCATCCGCATCTGCGTCGCGGGGCACGCAACGGGAAGCCGGGTTTGCCAATGCGGATACGGTGGCGCGGCTGCTTATTGATACAAGATTGCAGCGGCAAATTCAGGGGCAAGTGATCTGGATTGATGAAGTTGGACTGATCGGAGTTCGCGATATGTCGCGAATTTTGAAAGTCGCTGGCCCCGAAACCATCATTATCATCACCGGCGACGCGGAGCAACATACCCCGGTTGCCAGGGGAGATACATTCCGCCTGTTCCAGCGGTTTTCAGGATTGAAGGTTGCCGAGGTGAAGCACGTGCGACGGCAGGAACAGGAAGAATATCGCGCTGCGGTCACTGCCCTAAGCCAGGGTGACCTCAGCACGGCATTTGCCCGGCTGGAAGGGCTTGGGGCGATCTGGGAAATCGACGATGCCGGGCAACGCTATGCGCTCCTGGCCAGTGATTATGTGGAGCTTTTGCGCAGAGGTTCCGCACCGCTGGTTGTATCGCCCACACACGCGGAAGGCGCACGCGTGACGCTGGCTATTCGCGATGCCATGAAAGCGGATGGCAAACTGGGCGCTGACCATAAGTTTCTGCAATACCGGAGCTTGCAATGGGAAAATTCCGAGCGCGGACACGCGGATTTCTACGAGCCGGGCATGATGGTTCAGTTCAATCAGAACGCGCCGGGAATCAAACGCGGCTCGCTTTTCAAGGTAACGGGTAGGAGCGAACAAGGCTCGGTGATGATTGAAGGCAGCAAAGGCATTGCAATGGCTTTACCTCTGGAACATTCGGACCGGTTCCAGGTCTTTGAGACGCGGGAAATCGCCCTTTCGCGGGGAGACATGATTCGCATCACCCGCAATGGCGACAGCGCCAATGGCAAGCGCCTCAATAACGGAGATACATTCTCTATCAAGGATATAGGAAAGAACGGGGAGATTATCCTCTCCAACGGCGCCGTTCTTTATAAGAACCATGGCCATCTCGATTACGGCTATTGCTCTACATCACACTCGTCTCAGAGCAAGACGGTTCGTGATGTGCTGGTGGCACAAAGTGTTGATTCTTTTCTTGCCAGTTCCCGCGAGCAATTTTATGTTTCCGTAAGTCGCGGCAGGGATACGGTCCGCATCTATACCGATAACCGCCGCGAGCTTCAGGAAGCGGTTGGCAATACCTCCACACGTCTCTCCGGCATGGAATTTGCCGGAATCACCGGACAGGACTTTACCCCTCTTATGGCACCCGAAGCGCTCAACGGCGATCAATGGCGCAAGCATGTCCGCAGTCTGCACTCGGAGGACAAAGCCAAAAGTTTTGTCGAGACCCTCCTTAAACAGCGGCATCAGAATGCTTTAGCAAAGCCGGAAGCTTTCTCATGGGAAAACTACATCCAGATGCGCCGCGCCAATGCGACGACCGACGGCAAGGCGCGCGCCCGCGTCGGCCATGAGCCCAAGAAGCTTTCAGGCGACAAGGTATTCCAGCAACGCCAGAGCACGATTCGCCCGACTTCTCCCCAGCATGCTGTGGAGAAGAAGCCTGATCCGGCGCAGCTTGGACAGGAAGCTGCGAAGCAGGAAAAGGCGGAGCCCGCCAGGAGTAAAGGGAAGCTCGGGCGTATCGAAGCCGCTCTGACGTCCAGCGCCAACCATTTGAAAAGCGTTTTGAGCCGTTCGCAGAACCCTCCAAAACCGCCCGGGCCGCAAGAACCGGGGAAGCCGAAGCGCGAACCGATATTGCCGCTGCGCGGCATCAAGGCCGCCGCGCAGCACGTGATGAAGAAAGAAGGCAAGCAAGCCGAAAAGAAACCGCAAAAGGTGGCAACCATAACGCCGCCCGCGCCAAAAAGGGGGAGGTAGCCTATGCAGACGGAATCGATTGAACAATTACTGGCACGGAAACGCGCCGAAAAGGGCGAAGCTCCTCCTTCGGAAGCAAAAAGCCCGTTCTATTCCCAGCAACCTGTGGAGTGGCCGCTGCCGCTGTGGCTCGAAGTCCGGTTACGGAACGGAACCTTCATTTCTTTCGACGCAAAGGATTTTTCATGGATCTCCTTCGATCCGGACGGTTCCTTCCTCGATTTACACATAGAAGGCTTCGGTGTGACGATAAAGGGGAAAGGGCTGTATCCCAAATTATATGAAGCCT
>JBGGNE010000041.1:0-3924 GCA_041287705.1 Methylacidiphilales bacterium
CGCCGCCGCGTGTGGCGACATCATGAAGATCTCGCTCAAGATTAAAGATGGCATCGTGACCGACGCCCGCTTCAAGACGTTCGGCTGCGGATCCGCCATCGCTTCCTCCAGCATGGCCACCGAGCTGATCAAGGGCCGCACCCTGGAAGAAGTTAAATCCTTCAGCAATGAAGAAGTGGTCGAAGCCCTGGGCGGTCTGCCCCCCGTCAAGATTCACTGTTCCGTTCTGGCCGAAGAAGCGCTAAAAGCCGCCATCGAAGACTACGAAGCACGCGTCGTGCCCGCCAAGTCCGAAGCGCTGACTGCCTGACGAATTTTCCGCAGACGCACTCACGACAGAGCCGTCTTACGCTGTCCTTCACGAACAAATGTTCTGATGAGGGACAGCGTGGTATTCACCTTCTATTTGCCATGCAGATAGTATTAGCTTTTCCTGAAGCCCCTCACAGCATCCCTGGTGAAGTCTGCATTGTCTCCGAATTAAGGAGTCTTTGGATGCAGGGCTGGGGGTATTCGGGCTTGGGTGAAACTGCTACGGAAGACATGCATTTTGTGCTCGAATCGCCGGATGGACACGGCTACCTCATAAGCGAAATCCAGAAAAAGTGGAGCCTGTTGTAGCACGGCTACGTTATCTTATTCTGGAAGATGCAATCGGTCCTGATAAAACATGAGTGCTAACTCCTTTTCCCAGAGTCTATTGCTTATATAATCTATATACATTTCAAGCTGTCATAAGTGCTTTTAGAGTTTACTGTTTTCCGCAAAACTATCATTCTTTTCCGCCTTGACGGCATTTACCTCACATTACATGCGCTCCGTTTACCTTGATCACCAGGCATCCACCCCCGTCCTCCCTGAGGCGCTGCAGGCGATGCTCCCTTACTTTTCCGAGGCGTTCGGCAATGCTTCCAGCCTGCACCGATATGGTCTGCAGGTTCGTGACGGCCTGGCCAAGGCGCGCGAGCAGGTTGCCGCGCTGATCAATGCGGAAAGCCCGGACGATATCATTTTCACCGGTAACGGCGCTGAAGCTGTCAATCTTGCGATCAAGGGCTTCGCCGACGCGAACCACCGCAAGGGCAAGCACATCGTGGTCAGCGCCACGGAGCATCCCTCCGTCCTCGGCTCGGTGGAATACCTGGAGCGCAGCGGCTTTACCTTTACGAAGGTACCCGTTAATCCCGAAGGCATTATTGATCCCGAAGCCGTCCGCGCCGCCATTACGCCGCAGACCATCCTGGTCGCGGTACATCTGGCCAACCACGATATCGGCGCCATCCAGCCCATTCGCGAAATCACCCGCATTACTCAGGAAAAGGGCATCGTCTTCTTTTGCGATGCGGTGGCATCCGCCGGTTGGTATCCCATTGACGTGCAGGCGCTCGGCATCCAGATGCTGACTCTGAGTCCGCACCGGTTTTACGGCCCGAAGGGAGTAGGCGTGCTTTATCGCTCGCGCCGCGCCCGCGTTACCAGCCAGATCCACGGTGGTGTGCAGGAAGGCGGTCGCCGCGCCGGTTCTGAGAACGTGCCGAACATCATCGGCGCCGGTGTCGCTGCGGAAGTTGCGTTGCGTGATCTTAACAGCCGCATCGAGCATGTCACCCGCCTGCAGCATCGCCTGCACGACGGCCTTGTCGCCAAGATCCCTTATATTAAACTGAACGGCCCGAATCCCGGTCCTCTTCGCCTCTGCAATACGCTGAACTGGAGCACCGAGTTCATCGAGGGCGAAGGTCAGTTGCTGATGTGCGACTTGAACGGTATCGCCGTCGCCAGCGGATCCAGTTGCGTCAGCAAGTCGCTTAAAGTCAGCCACGTTCTGGAGGCGATTGGCCTGGATCATGCACTCGCCCAGGGCAACATTATCATGAGCCTTGGCAAGGACAACAACGAGGAAGACGTGGATTACGTCATCGACAAGTTCCTCGTTATCGTGAATCACCTGCGCCGCATGTCCCCCATGTGGCAGGAGTTTGAAGAAGGCCACATCGATTCCGTCATCAACCCGCGCGGCTACGGCCAGTCCTTTACGGAGCGTGCCGCTGCTGTCTCCGGTCGCCCCGCGCATTAATCTGGAAAGCCCGTAAGCACGGCAGGCCCGAGCCTTCTCTATGAGGGGTTCGGGCTTTTTCTTTTTCTGGCCCGCCATTTACAATCACAACTCTACTGCGCCCTGCCCCACCGCGACGTAAACGGCCAGTAGACGAAGAGCGGTGTGCCGACAATGGCGTCTTCGGGGACTTTGCCCCAGTAACGGCTGTCGCGACTGGAGCCGCTGTTATCACCCAGGGCCCAGTATTCACGTTTACCCAGCGCGTTTACAATCGTAGGGAGTTCACCGAAAGTGCCTACATTAAAATAGCCGTCGTAGAGGGAGTTCGGGTCCTTTTCCTGACGCGTGTACATGCGGTCGATTGCGTAGGGTTCACGCAGAATCTTGCCATCCAGAAAGAGATACGGGCGATCAATGCTGATCCGGTCGCCGGGGATGCCGACGCATCGCTTGATGTAGTACTGCGTACCCTCCTTCAGGCTTAGCGCCGGGATCAGGCGCGTGCTGAACACAAAGATTTCCCCGCGCTGCGGTTTGCGGAAGTGATAGAGGAATTTGTTGACCAGCAACTGATCGCCGGTGCGCGAGACATAGCTGCAGATCTGCTGGCCCTTGCTAAAGAAGCGCCCTTCCGTAATGCGCAGCGAATCCTGCACGTGATTGGGGCCGAGCCAGATGCGATACGTTTCCGGGCCGATCGTCACGTCGGTGTATTCAAACCAGATCATCCAGTGACCGGAAGCGATGCTGGTGACGCGGCCGTCGGCGTTGGCGACCAACTGGCCGTAGGTGCGTCCGGCGACCAGGCTGTCCCACGTGCGGGTGAGCTGGTTAGGCAGTTCACCTTTGTAATCCTCCACCACGACGCCGTAGAGCGTGGGCTGCATGGAGCCGGTGGGAATCTTGAACGGCTGAACAAAATAAGTGCGCACGGCCAGCGCCAGCACCATCGCCACGATCAGTACCTCAATGTTCTCGCGCAGAAGATCCAGCGGATGCATGGGGAAGACGCGGTTGGTGAGGGGAGTGGCTTCGCGGTCCAGGGCTTCGATGGCCGGAACGTCACGTTTGCTGATGGCCTCGGCATAGCCTTTCTCCAGGGCCAGCACGGCGTCGAGGTCCTTCGGGTGAAGCAGATCCTGATCGTGGATGCGGCGCCGGTGAATGGCGTGGCGCATCTCTTCGGCGGCGGCGATTTTCTTGCTGGCTTCGGATGAGGCGAACATTGCGGGGTGTAAGAAATGGAAGGGCGGGCGGGAAAGATATAAGAGTAGGGCACCGCGCCGTGAAATCAATCATGCTTTTGATATGCCGAGGAGTTAGACGCTCCTTATGGCAATCGTAAGCTTGTCTTCCCGCATCCGAGGCACATCATTGCGGTTGATATGATCATTCTCGCAATGGCTGAAATCATAACCAAGGCAGGCAGGATCATTCTCATCACGATTGTGATGGTACTTATGATTTATGTAAGCCGGCGGATACGTGGCTTCTTTTGGCCGGATACATCTCAAACCGGGTCTGGATTGCGCAAGAATGATCTGATTATGGTGATAATGTTTATCGCCATGCTTGTTGGCAGGGATATTTTAATAGATCAAAAGAGCGCAAAAGCTCAAAACTTCCCTGCGGAAAAGCAAAGAGTGGAATCGGTTCCGATCGAATCCGACAAAAACACTCGCAACTAAACTTCTGTCTCACCTTAGGAGTCTCCGGAAAATAACCTGCACAACTTGAGCCGCCGCTTTTGAGCGAGAGCAGCGTTGGAATTCCGGTCAGCGCCTTAGTCTAATGCACTCCCTCCATTCCGCCTTGCTCTCATCTCAAAATCGACGACTTAAGTTGCACAGTTTATTTTCCGGAGA
>JBGGNE010000042.1:0-5419 GCA_041287705.1 Methylacidiphilales bacterium
TCTCCGGAAAATAAACTGTGCAACTTAAGTCGTCGATTTTGAGATGAGAGCAAGGCGGAATGGAGGGAGTGCATTAGACTAAGGCGCTGACCGGAATTCCAACGCTGCTCTCGCTCAAAAGCGGCGGCTCAAGTTGTGCAGATTATTTTCCGGAGACTCCATAGCCTCCAATTCGTGAAGCCTTACTATGCCTAAAGCGCTTGCCCAGGAACTCATCTCCGCTCTGGTTAATCTGGATTCTCAGCTCACCGGCCTGGGTCTCTATGCGTCCAACGAATATCAGATGGAGAAGAGCGGTCGCCGGCCTTACCTTCAGGTGGAATGGAATATGGCGATGTGTCCGCGTCTGGAGGCCCTGGGCTATACAGTGCCCAAATCGCTGCCTTCCTGCCGGTGGGTGCATCGGGACAAGGTTGAAGTCCTTGTCCAGATCATGTCGCCCGATGGAACCAACTGCGATTTGTTTCTCCTGCGCACCTCAGTCATCAAAGTGCGCCGCTTTGGGTCCGGCTACCAGATGGATCGCCATGTCGATCATCAGAAGCGCTGGGATGAGCTTAACATGGACAGCGTTGTGGCCAGACTGTGGTCACCCGCAGGAAATCGCCCCTCCTACGCCTATCAGAAGACCTCGGAGAATCGTGTCGTGCTCTTCCTCGGTTTTGACAAAGCGGAGCGTCCCTTTCATGCCGAGCTTACCCGACTCGAAAAGCAGCTTCGGTGGTCAAAACACGGTGTAGAGTTCCTAACCAAAAGCTGGCTGGATCCCTATGGCCGAAATTTCAACAATCTGATTGCGTGCTGGACCTACAGCCACACGTCCGACACCCCATCCTGATCTGGATGTTAAGCTGCCTTGAGTCCGCAAACCGTCAGTCGACCGGTAATCGGTTAGGGCGTTACCGTAAATTCCTGGCTGGTCAGCAATTCCGGGTAGTTGTTCACTACGCCGTGAATCGTGTACTTGCCGGGCGCCAGACCGCCGGCCACTTCATCGAACAGAATTTCAATGTTATACGCGGCTCGGTCATCGTAATTCAGCAGGATGGTACCGAACTCTTCGGCAAAATCCTTATCGCTGGACCACTGATACACCACCTTGTCCGCGCTGTTCTTGATCATGATATCGTAGCGCTGCGCGTTGGGGAAGGAGAGCGTGACAGGCTTCTTGCCGGAGTTCTTGATGTTGAGCACCGCCTTAAAGAAAGGTGTGGCATTCGCCGACTTCAGCTGAGAAACGGAGATAGGATTCGGTTGAACCTCTATTGTGGCGCGGATCGACTTGAAATCGATGGCATTGGCGCGAAAGATACGTTTGGGATCGCTGGTAAAGAGGCTGAACTTTCCCTTGCCGCCGCCATACGTCTTGGGATCGGCAACCGGCCGGCTGGGGCTGATATCAATCGCGAAGCTGACGGTAAGCATGGCGAAGAGCAAAAGTGCGGCAAGAAAGCAAAGGATAGCTTTATTCATAGCGCTGGATCCTGTTCGGATACAAAGAGAAAGGAAAATGCAGGAAACGGAAGTATAAGGCGGACAATATTGCGCAATGCATATTTCTGCCCGCTGTTAATAGTCTGCTTATAGCAGGGATGGCGCGAAATAAAAGCTAAAATACTGCGGTGCATCCTGGCGCTGATGAAGCGCCGCCGCATCACACAAGTTCACCTTTTCTTGTATGAATGCAAATGCCAGCTTCTTCCTCTTTGCATTTTCACTGCATTAAAGCTTACACTGCGCGCATGAACTGGATATCGCGTTGGAAGAAGCAGTTGGAAGGATGCAGGTTCCGACTGCTGATTGTACTGCTGCTGCTCGTGAGCAGCCTTTCTCCTGCACTGGCGGGAAGCTCGCCTCCAAAAGTAGTGGTCCGCGTCCACATTCAAAACATGAACAAGGAGCTGAAGAAGCAAACCTTCATGGTGCAGCTGCCGGATCCGCCAGAACAGATTTCCGTGAGCACACTGCCGGAAGCCAGTGAGAAGGATGTGCTGAACGTTACGGGCAAGCCGACCACCAACGGTTTCGGCGCCTACATCCAGTTCAATCGCCGTGGATCCGTCAATCTCAGCGCCACTACCGCGCAGAATCAGGGACGTATTCTGGTGGTTGTTATCAATAACCGCGTTGTGTACGCGCCGGTAATAGATACTGTCATCTCCAATGGCATTCTGTTTATTCCGGACGGCATCTCTCCCAAGGAAATGGAAGCGCTCTCGACTCTGGCCAAATACAACAGCAAGCGAGCCAAGTTCTAAAGGCGGCAACAGACTTCACTCTCACCACAGCATCCAGCCGCCGGCTGGCGCCTCATGCAGCAGCACGGCAACCATCAACGTCAACGCAGACTCGCCAGCGGTCTCGCCGCCGCACTGGCCTTCGCCGCTGTCGCCCTGCTGCACTTCCTTAGCTCGGAAAAAGGCGCCAACCTGGAGTTGCTAAAGCCGCTGCTGACAATTGAGCGAGCTTTTCAGGATCTGCGCAGCCGCAGCGGCAGACCGGCACCGGCGAATCCTCGGCTTCTTTTCCTGTCGATTGATGATCCATCCATAAGGCTTTCTCTGCTGAGCTCCGAGGAGAAGCAGCAGGCGCCCTTCAACCAGATGGAAGGCTGGCCCTGGCCCCGCTCAGTCTACGGCGCCGTGCTCGACAGGCTCTGCAATGCCGGCGCGCGGCTCGTCATTTTCGACCTGATATTCAACAATCCGGGCCGCAACGATGAAGTGTTCCGTGAAGCCATAGCCCGCTGGCCCGACCGAGTTCTGCTGGCCTGTAACCTTGAGCAAACCCGCGGCACGCAAATCACCGCAGGACAGTTTCCTTCCCCCACCATTCTTCCTCCGTTACCAAATTCGGCGTGCATATCGGGTGGCTCAGTCGGCGGTGGGTGTGAAGACGTTACGGTGATGGATCCGCGTCTGGGATGCATTGTGGTCTTCGCGGACTTCGACGCCTGTCTTCGGGAAGCATTGTATCGTACCGACCTGGCCTCACAAAATTTTGTTCCAGAAAGCATTGCCGCGCGAGTCATCCGCATTGCCGGCCCTCCGGGCAGTACCGCCCACATCCCTGACTCCCCACGAAAACAGCTTATCCGCTTTACCGGTCCGCCGAGCCTCGTCAGCACGTACAATCCAGCCGGAATGGAAGCTTCCCCTTTCAGACCGCATTCGCTTTACGAGATCTTTCTGCCCTCCTTCTGGGAGCGCAATTACAAATCGGGTGAGTTCTTCCGCGATGCCATCGTTATTGTCGGTTCAGACGGGAACGTCCTGAAGGACACGATTTCAACACCCATGGGGCTGATGCCGGGGCCGGAGCTTCACCTGAACGCTATTAATGCCCTGTGGCATAACGCTTTCCTGACCTATCTGCCGCTGTGGGCCGACATTCTGATCATTGCCGCTACAGCATTCATGGCATGGGTTTTGTCCGTCGCCTTCAAGTGGCGCCTTGCAAGTCTGGCGTTTGCGATTGGCGCTGCACTGGGTTACGTCTTTCTTTCCGGCGTGGCGTATGATGTGGCCAGTTTGCAGCTCATCTATTTCTCACCGCTGGCCGCCCTGGCCTGCACCTGGGTGGCCGCTGAAATGACGGATTACACGATGGAGACCGTCTATCATAATCGGATGCGCGCCACGCTGGAGCGCTATGTCTCCAAAAGTGTTGCAAGCGAGCTGCTGGATAATCCTGACACGGTCTTGAACACCTGGGGCGGCGTGCGGCGGCATGTCACGGTGCTTTTCAGTGATCTGCGCGGCTTTACCTCCCGGAGCGAGGCGGTCGATCCGGTCGAAATGGTAAATCAGCTCAACGAGTACTTTCGCGAGATGTCGCGCCCAGTTCTGGATGAGCAGGGCACGCTGGATAAGTTTATCGGCGATGCCATGATGGCCGTGTGGGGTAACCTGCTGCAGCGCGACAATCGTGAGGATGCGATGGCTGCCGTTCGCAGTGCCCTTCGGATGCGCCGCGCCCTGGTTTCGCTGAACAAACGTCGCACGGAAAAGGCAGGGCACGAGGGTAACAACGTACGCCAGGGCATCGGCATCCACTGTGGCGATGCGGTGGTTGGAAATCTGGGCTGCGAGGAGAAGATGGATCCCACCGTGATTGGCGATACGGTAAATCTGGCCTCGCGCATTGAAGGTCTGACAAAACAGTACCGGTGCGATCTGCTGATTTCCGGAAGCGTTGCCACCCTGCTGCAGGGTGCTTTTCGGCTGCAACCCGTAGACAGGGTCCTGCCGCTTGGTCGCACACAACCCGTTGATGTGCACTTCGTTGTCTGCTCCGAGGAAGAAGCGCCCAAATTTCTCTCCGCGGCGGACAAGGACTTTCTGCATGCCTACCAGACCGGTTATGACTTTGCCTCGAACCGCAACTTTGCAGAAGCGGCTCGTCACTTTCAGGCTGCACTCAAGATTCGACCGGATGACTTCCTGGCCGGACTCCATTTGCAGAGGTGCCATGACGCCCTGCTGGACAGCAATCACCACGCCTGGTCAGGCATTGCCGTAATGGAAACCAAATAACCGTCACCTGAGTATTTCTCCAAAGATCTCCCCTTACCGCCTTCCATGCTTCATTCTTCACAACCTAAACCGCTTCTCTTTTCCACCCGCTGCTACAAACCCTTGCGCGACGATATCCTGGCCCTCGGCGGCCTGGAAGCGGGCGAAGTGGAAGTCAAAGACTTTCCCGATGGGGAACGCTATCAGCGTATTCTGACCACGGTTTCGGGCCGGGACGTTGCGCTGCTTGCCGGTACAATCTCCGATTCTGACACGCTTGAGCTGTACGATCTGGCGGTGGGACTCGTCAAATACGGCGGGCGCAGCCTCAGCCTCATCATCCCCTATTTTGCCTACAGCACCATGGAGCGCGCCGTGCACCCCGGCGAAGTCGTCACGGCCAAGACACGCGCCCGCATGCTTTCCAGCATCCCCGCGCCGCCATTCGGCCAGCAGGTTGCTCTGGTCGATCTCCACTCGGAAGGTGTTCCGCACTATTTTGAAGGCGACATCACGCCCGTGCATCTCTACGCCAAAAATGTCGTGAAAACAGCGATTCAGCGCGTGGGTGGAACGAACTACGTCCTGGCCTCCACAGATGCCGGTCGTGCCAAATGGGTGCAGTCTCTTGGCGATGAACTGGGCGTGGACGTCTCCTTCATATTCAAGCGCCGCCTTGATGGAGAGCATACCCGAATCTCTGCGGTAAGCGCCCACGTGGAGGGCAAGCACGTCGTGATTTATGACGATATGATCCGCACCGGCGGTTCACTCCTCAGCGCCGCACGCGCCTACCTGGATGCCGGAGCCACAAGCATAGCCTGTGTTGCCACGCACGGACTGCTTCCCGGGGCTTCGCTGGATAAGATTCGCGCCTCGGGCCTGCTGCAAAGCATTACCGTTAC